>CAZESH010000373.1:0-3535 GCA_964514665.1 uncultured Caryophanales bacterium | reverse complement strand
GTAGAGCACCTGACTTTTAATCAGGGTGTCGAAGGTTCGAGTCCTTCATGGCTCATTATGAAAAATCGTTTGTTTTTTGCCTGTAACGAGGACTGCATCCATGTCCTCGTTATTTTTTTATTGGGAAACCGTTGAATTAAAAGGAAAATTCCAGCTGCACGAGCGTCTCATGGCGGGGGAGTGCCGATTCGCTTTTTTCCTGCTTGATTTTGTGCTCATGCAGGTTATGCTGAATCAGCAGACGTCGTATGCTGCCCATTGCGGATTCCCGATAGGAGGCCGATGGATAAGCGCGATTGCGGTATAGATCGGCATAGCGTGAGTTCAAATGAGGGTAATGCAGCTGAAGCGTTTGAAAGAACCAAACTTTGACTGCGCGATCTTTAAGCCGCAAGAGAGAAGGCATCACACTGGAGGGTTTTGTGTCTGCAATCGCTGACAGCAGAGGAAACAAATGCTGTTCGCTGTCGGTGATAAAGGGAAGGATCGGCGCAAGAAAAATATTCGTATGAATCCCCCGTTTGCTGAGCTGAGCAGCCATATCCAGCCTTTTGGCGGGCAGCGGTGAGAAAGGCTCGAAGCTGCGCCAGGTTTGCATATCCAATGTATGGATACTGACGTTGACTGAGACCTCCGGTATTTTGCTTAAAATATCAAGGTCGCGCAGCAGCAGCGGCGAGCGTGTGGTGATGCTGACGGGAACTTGGTAATGGGCGAAAATCTCCAAGCTTCTTCGGGTGATGCCGGCCTTGGCTTCAATTTGCTGGTACGGATCGGTCGCTGTTCCCAATGCGATAGTACCCAGCCGGCTGCGGCCATTTGCTGAACGCAGCATCTTTACCAATTGTTGTTCGAGGGCTTCGGGTGCATTTCCCTTGATCAAAATATGCTTCTGAAACGTATCGTCGCTTTCCAGCCCAATAAATTCATGAGTCGATCTGGCATAACAAAAGCTGCAGCCATGCTGACAACCGCGGTAGGGATTGAAGGACCAAGAAAACGGCATGCTGGGCGCGTTGACAGAATTAAGAGCGGTTTTCGATTGAATCGTTTCGAAATGAGGAGATTGTGCCATGTCACCCTCCTGAACAGAATGTATGTTCGTGTTTATTTCATCATAACAAAAGATCATCGCGGCTTCAACTGATGGATTTTGCCAATTGATTTTACCGGAGGTTAACATCCGCTTGATGCGGAGATGACAATCGCGTGTGAAAATGGGGAAGACATCAGATGGATTTACCCGGGAGGTGTTTGCCATAAAAATCGGAATTTGGATGCGTTATGAGCTGTGGCTGCTATATTTTCTCAACCGCAGAATCAGAAACGGGGCATTCGATCGTTGGATGAACAAGATTACCCATTTCGGCGGGGCGAGATTCACGATAGCCCTTTCCCTAATATTATGGTTTTCGCAAATCGGAAGCCAGGCTGTTGCGGCGTTGGCTGGAAGTCATGTGCTTGTTCATATTTTGAAGAAAAGCTTTGGCAGACAAAGACCGTATCTGGCTTGCGACAATCTGTTCGTAGTAGAGGATCCGCTGATCGACAATTCGTTTCCATCGGGACATTCTACAGCGATATTCAGTGTGGCCACGGTGATTGCCCTTACCTTTCCATGGTTGGCGATTATTGCTTTTCCGTTGGCTTTAACTGTCGGTTTATCCCGTATTTATCTCGGACTTCATTATCCAAGCGATGTGATTGTCGGCGCCGGAATCGGTGTGATTTTTGCAGAATTTGCCCATTTGCTGCTCTGAAAAGGCTCTTTCATGAATATGAAATGAGCTTTTTTTTGTGTTGTTCAGGCCTTGCGAAAGGCGCCGCAATAACAATCAAATCCGGGTTCGCTTCCCGGGTATTTTTTGTTAACCCTTCGGTTTAAACACCAGTGCAGCCAAGAAGGAAAAAATAATTGCAGAAGAGATACCGGCGCTGGTTATTTCGAAAATGCCCGTGATTATGCCGATGAATCCGTCTCTTTTGAGCTCGGTCAAGGCTCCGTGTACAAGTGCGTTTCCGAAGCTGGTAATCGGCACGGAAGCCCCGGCGCCGGCAAATTTGATCAACGGATCATAAAGTCCCAGTCCGTCCAGCACGGCACCGGAAACGACAAGCAGGCTCATGGTATGAGCAGGCGTCAGCTTGAGCAGATCAAAGCACAGTTGGCCGACTACACAAATCAGGCCTCCGACTATAAATGCCCACAGAAATATCATGCCTTCAGACCTCCATTCTCCTGATTTTCAATGGCCACCGCATGTGCGATGCAGGGGATGCTTTCCCCTTGCTGATAGGACAGCGGGGAGAGAAGCGCTCCTGTGGCGACGACAAGAATCCGGTTTAACTCGCCTTTTTTCAAGCGTTTGAGCAGATGCCCGTAGGTGACGACCGCAGAGCACGCGCATCCGCTTGCCCCGGCCTGAACCGTCTGCTTTTCGTAATCGTAGATCATCATCCCGCAATCCCCGTACTGTGTTTGATAAATCGGAAATTGGTGCTTTTCCATTAATTCCTTGGCTATTGTGTGGCCGACTTTGGAAAGGTCACCGGTTACGATTAAATCGTAATGATTCGGCTCAATCCCCAAATCGCGGAAGTGCGCCTCGATCGTATCGACCGCTGCAGGTGCCATCGCCGCGCCCATGTTGAAGGGATCTTTAATACCCATATCCACGACCCTGCCGATCGTTGCCGCGGTGATTACGGGACCTTCACCTTCCTCGGACAACACGGAGGCGCCTGCACCGGTTACGGTGTACTGTGCCGTCGGAGGCTTTTGACTGCCGTATTCGGTTGGATAGCGAAATTGCTTTTCCGCGCTGGCATTATGGCTTGAAGTTGCTGCCAGCACATGGCGCGCACCTCCTGAATCGACGATTTGCGCCGCCAGCGCGAGACTCTCCATCGAGGTAGAGCAGGCTCCGAATACGCCGAAGAAGGGAATGGACAAGGTTCGGGCGGTAAAACCGCTGCTGATAATTTGGTCCAGCAAGTCCCCGCCGATAAAAAATTGGATTTGTCCATTGGTCAATCCGGCGTTTTCGATCGCCAGCTTGGTTGCTTCCTCCAAAAGCGTTTTCTCCGCTTTTTCCCAGCTCTTTTGTCCCAGCATCAAATCGCCGTGAACGATATCGAAATCCTGGCCGAGCGGTCCCTGACCTTCGAAAGGACCGACTACGGTGGCCGAAGAGATGAGCACGGGACGGTTTTTGAATACCCAGCTTTGATGTCCCTTTAACATCAAGATCCCCCTTTCGCACTGCCCGGATCGATTAGATAGTGAACAATGCCGACGACAAATGCCGCCACGGTTCCGAATACGATAACCGAACCGGCCAGCTTGAACATTTTGGCCGCTGCCCCCAGTACAAAGCCCTCGCTTTTGTGTTCAATCGCTGCTGAAGCCATGGAATTGGCAAATCCCGTTACCGGCACGGCGGATCCGGCACCTGCCCACTGGCCAAATTTGTCATACACGCCGAAGCCCGTGAGCAGCACGGAAATGAAAATCAGCACGGCTACGGTCGGACTG
>CAZESH010000372.1:0-3540 GCA_964514665.1 uncultured Caryophanales bacterium | reverse complement strand
GGAGTTGATCGGCGATTTGCTGCCTCCTGGCGTATTGAATGTCGTCAACGGCTTCGGCTTGGAAGCCGGCAAGCCGCTCGCTTCCAGCAACCGGATCGCCAAGATCGCTTTTACGGGGGAAACGACGACAGGCCGGTTGATCATGCAGTATGCTTCACAAAACATTATTCCGGTTACGCTGGAATTGGGCGGCAAGTCTCCCAACCTGTTCTTCGAAGACGTGATGGCCAAAGACGACGCTTTTCTCAACAAGGCCATCGAAGGATTCGTCATGTTCGCCTTGAACCAAGGCGAGGTTTGCACCTGCCCGTCCCGGGCGCTTATCCAAGAATCGATTTATGAACCGTTCATGGAACGGGCTTTGAAGCGTGTAGCCGCGATCAAGCAGGGCAATCCGCTCGATAGTGAAACGATGATCGGCGCCCAGGCTTCCTCCGAGCAGATGGAGAAAATTTTGTCCTATCTCAGCATCGGCAAGCAGGAGGGCGCGGAATGCCTGATCGGCGGAGACAGAGCGGCAATGGAAGGCGAAATGGGAGGCGGGTATTACATCGAGCCGACTGTTTTCAAAGGGCATAATAAAATGCGGATTTTTCAAGAAGAAATCTTCGGGCCCGTCCTTTCCGTGACGACCTTCAAAGATCAAGAGGAAGCTTTATCGATTGCCAATGATACCCTTTATGGACTGGGAGCGGGTGTATGGACCCGCGACATGAATACGGCTTACCGTTTCGGAAGAGGCATTCAGGCCGGCCGCGTATGGACCAACTGCTACCATGCTTATCCGGCGCACGCCGCATTCGGGGGCTACAAAAATTCCGGTATCGGCCGCGAAAATCATAAGATGATGCTCTCGCATTACCAGCAAACGAAAAACCTGCTCGTCAGTTACAGTCCCGACGCTTTGGGATTTTTCTAAGCCATGGAAGAAGTCCGCAAAGTTTTAGCGACTGACGCCGCCTTGGAGCTGATTGAGTTTTTGAAAGCTAAGCACGGTCCGGTCATGTTCCATCAATCGGGCGGGTGCTGCGACGGCAGTTCTCCCATGTGCTATCAAGAAGGGGAATTTCTGATTGGAGATTATGATGTCCGACTGGGCGAAATCGGAGGAGCCGGCTTTTACATGAGCCAGGCTCAATATGAATACTGGAAGTATACCCAGCTGATTATTGATGTAGTTCCCGGAAGGGGAGGCATGTTTTCGCTGGAGGGACCGGAAGGACGCCGCTTCCTGACGCGTTCGCGCGTATTCTCGGATGAAGAGTTGAAGGCGCTTAATCTATAGCAGCAATTTGGATTTGGCGATGACGAACGGAGCCTTGCAGGATTGCGGGCTCCGTTTTTGTTTCAACCGCAGGAAGTGAATTCAACTGTAAACATATTACATAACATTCTAATTGAATCCTTACGTATATCAGAATATAATAGTTTATGAAAAAAGAGATACCATGGGGGGTTTATATGAAAAGTTTATTACGTCAAAGCTTTGTTGCACTGCTGATTTTCTCTGTTGCTCTATTAACGGCATGCGGTAGTCAGAATGCGGGAAAATCGGAGAGCAGCGCTCAGCCCGAGCAGTCCGCTTCACCTGCAGCTTCAACGTCTCCTGCCGACAGCGGAAAAGTCATTGAAGCAAAAATCGGGGTCATTTCCTATTTGAGCGGACCTGGAGCGGCATATGGGGAAGCGATTACAAACGGGTTGAAGCTGGCGCTGGATGAGATTAACAAAACCTATGCGGACAAGCTTAAAATCGAATTGGCGATTGAAGATTCCGCCGGCAAGCAGGAGCAAGCGCTTTCCGCTGCACAGAAATTGATGAATTCGGAAAATGTCGTGGCCATCATCGGTCCGACCTTGAGTACGGAAATGAATGCTGTCGGCCCGCAGGCCAATATGAACGGCGTTCCGATCCTGGGAACCTCTACCACGGCTAACGGTATTCCACAAATCGGGGAATTCGTATTCCGCGATTCCATTCCGGAATCCCTTGCCATTCCGGCTTCGGTGAACAAAGTTGTGGACAAGTATGGCGTGAAAAAAGTAGCGATCATGTACGGAAATGACGATGTCTTCACCAAATCCGGCTATGACGTGATGAAGAAAGTGGCGCAAGATCTTGGACTTGAAGTAGTAGACACGGAAACTTTCCAAAAAGGACAAGCCGACTACAAAGCCCAATTGACCAAGATCAAAGGCGCACAGCCTCAAGCCGTATTGTGCTCCGCTTTATACAATGAAGGAGCCGTCATTATGGACCAAGCGCGCAAAATGGGTCTGGACGTACCGTTTGTAGGCGGAAACGGCTTCAATTCTCCAAAAGTCATTGAAATCGCCGGAAAAGCTGCTGAAGGACTGGTAGTGGCTACACCTTGGTTTACCGGGAAACAAGATGATCAAGTGCAAAAATTCGTCACCGATTATACGAACAAATATCAAGCCAAACCGGACCAATTCGCCGCACAGGCTTATGACGGTCTGTATTTGATGGCAGATGCCTTGATGAGAGCGGGCTCGGCCGACCGCAGCAAGCTTCGCGACGCATTGGCCGCCACGAAGGATTTCCAAGGCGTTCTTGGCAAATTCTCGTTTGACAAAGACGGGGATGTCGTGATGGAACCGACTGTTCTGCAAATCAAGGACGGTAAATTCCAACTGTTTGAGTAATCTTTAAGGTTATAGAGAGATAAACAGAAAGGTGACCTACTTTCATGCTGGTTGAACAGCTTATTAATGGAATAACCCTGGGCAGCATTTATGCCATCGTTGCCCTGGGTTATACTCTTGTTTTTGGCGTACTCGGTATCCTGAATATGGCGCACGGCGAAATTTTCATGTTCGGCGCCTTTTCCGGGATAGTCTTGGTAAGCGAGCTTCATGCACCGCTTTGGCTGGCATTTATTGTAGCCATCGTGGTTACTTCCCTGTTGGGATATTTGATGGAACGATTTGCATTGAGGCCTTTGCGGAGAGTGCAGGGGGTTTCCCACCTGGCTCCGCTCATCAGCACGATCGGGGTTTCGATTTTTCTTGAAAATCTGGCCCATTTTTTCTTTGGTGCGGGCAATCATCCGTTTCAGACGTCCATTTCGAACATCAAAATTCAATTGGGCAGCGTCTCCATCGATTTGGTTCAGATCATCATTTTCCTGATATCCGTTGTTTTGATGATTCTGCTGTCGGTATGGCTGTCGAAGACGAAGGCAGGCAGAGCGCTGCGCGCTACCGCAGAGAATATTGAGACCGCTTCGCTGCTCGGTGTCAATACCAAAAAAATGATCACATTCACGGTCATCATTGCATCCGCCATGGGCGGTATTGCCGGCATTCTGGTCGGCATGGCGTTCAATTCGGTCAATCCGCAAATGGGCTTGGCGATCGGCCTGAAAGGCCTGGCAATCATTATTCTCGGCGGCATGGGCAATGTCAAAGGTGCAATGGCCGGCGGTTTGATTCTCGGACTTTCGGAAACACTGATCGTAGCATACGGCGAATCCGGGTACCGGGATGCGATCGCATTTATCATCATCATACTTATTC
>CAZESH010000371.1:0-3548 GCA_964514665.1 uncultured Caryophanales bacterium | reverse complement strand
GCCGAACACAATAATTGCGCCATTGATCAATCCGGCTGCCGCACCTGTCAGCAAAGCGATCAGAATCGTGATGGTTACGCCCAACCATCCACTGCCCACAGCTTGGGTCACGGGATCCATGATCGTGGCTGCCAGTGAATTGGTCAAACCGATAATCGCGCCGATGGAAAGATCGATCCCCGAGGTGAGAATGACCAGCGTCTCGGCGAAAGCGGCAATCGCCAGCGTAATCACTTGATTAAAAATGGATTGCGCTCCGTAACGGGTGAAAAAATCGTTCTGATTCATGGCGAACAGGACCAAGACAATAAAAAGAATGATAAAAGCGAAAATGGTTTCCTTATTTCGGCGATAAAAGATGGAATTTGGGAATTTCATGCCGTTGTCTCCCTTCATGCAATCCCAAGAGCGGCTTGGATAATTTGGTGTTCATTGATGGAATCGCCATCCAGCACAACCGATATCCGCCCTTGTTTGAATACAGCGACACGATCGCAAACTCTCACCAACTCGGGAATTTCCGTCGAATAGAACAAGATGGTTACGCCTTCCTTCGCCAAGCTCGTCATGAATTGGTAAATTTCCGATTTCGTCCCGACATCAATGCCCCGGGTAGGATCAGCCAGCAGCAAAATGCTGCCCTCTGTCAAAATAGCCTTTCCGATCACGACTTTTTGTTGATTGCCTCCGCTTAAATTGCCCACTGCCTGGGATAAATCCGGCGTCTTGATGTTCAGCAGGTTCACCGCACGGTTGACGGCTTTCTTTTCCGTCGAATCGGAAAGCAAGCCCCATTTTTGGATTTTCTCCAGCGTCATCAGCGAGAGGTTCTCGCGGACCGATCGGGTAAGCAGCAAGCCATCCTGCTTGCGGTCTTCGGGCACCACGGCGATGCCGGCCTGAATCGCGGCTTCCGGATTTTTGAGCGAAACCGGTGATCCGTCCACCTTGATTTCCCCTTGATCAAGCTTTAACGCTCCAAACAAGGCTCTCAAAAATTCGCTCTGCCCATGTCCCTGAAGTCCGGCAATTCCGAGGATTTCCCCTTTGCGAATCTGCAAATTGATTCCCTGCAGCACCCTGCCGACACTCAACCCGGAAATTTCCAAAGCGATCTCCTTCGTTTGCAGCGACTTCTTTTCAGGGAAGGCATCCTCCAATTTTCTTCCGGCAATCCAGTTGATGATTTCCTTGTTGCCGACCGTCCCCCAATCGAATGTGGTGATGTAGCGAGCATCCCGGAAAACCGTGGCCCGGTCGGCGATTTGCTCCAGTTCATCCATCCGGTGGGAAATAAAAATCGCGGTTTTGCCTTCCTCTTTGGTCAACCGTTTAATCAGACGGAACAAAAGATCGACTTCATGCTTTCCCAAGGCCGAAGTTGCTTCATCGAAAATGATGATTTCCGGATCCTTGGAAAGCGCCTTGGCAATCTCCACCAGCTGCTGCTGGGCCAACGGAAGATCGCTGACCAGATTTTCGACGGAGATATCCATGCCCAGATCGGCAAAAAGCTGTCCCGCTATTTGATTCATCTTCTTAAGATCAATGAGTCCCCAGCGATTTCTCGGTTCGTGCCCCAAGTAAACGTTTTCAGCAACGGATAAATAAGGGACCAGCGAAAGCTCTTGAAACACCGCTACAATTCCCAGCTTGGCGGCGTCAGCGGGAGATTCGATGTGAATTTCTTGGCCGTCCAAGCTGATCGTTCCGGTGTCCGGCTTTACAACCCCGCATAAAATTTTCACTAGTGTACTTTTGCCTGCGCCGTTTTCGCCCAACAAGGCATGAACTTCGCCCTTGCGGCAGGAGAAATCCGATTCGATCAGCGCTCTTACCCCGCCGTAGCTTTTACTTACGCCAGAAGCCACAAGAAAGGGCTGCTCCCGCTTGGCTTGAGGGTCCGCAGGAGAACTGGGCTTATTCATTGCACTCACCTCCAGTCGATATCCAATCCCGATGAGAAAACCTCTACCGAGGCCACCCATGGATGAGCGGCCGCGATCAGAGGTTGGTTTTATCTTTTATTGTGGTAAAAAGTCCGGAAGAACCGGACTTTATCAGGTTATTTCTTAGTCAAACCAGGTTATTTCTTAGGCAAAATTTCTTCGAGTTTGAGGTTGTAGGTATTGTTCGCATCTTTCCAGTCGACGAAGAAGTTGTCCGGTTGATCCGGTGCATACCACTTGTCCACCTCATCGCTGCTGGCTACAGGGAGCGGGATCAATGTGGTTTTTTCCACCTTTTCACCTTTCAAGACCTTGAGCGCCACATCGATCGAAGCTGCCGACAAGTATGGAGGTTGACCAACTGCAATCCCCGGTACATTGTCTTCTTTCATGTGCTTGAAAAATCCATTCAGCATTTCTCCGGTCAAAGCGACTTTCGTCGGATCGAGTCCGTGCTGCTTCAGCGCATCGAAGATCGCGTTCTCGCCGCCGCCCTCTTGCAGAATCCCGCTGATCGGTTCATTGGCATGGGCGGAAAGCATATTGTTGATTTCTACTGCGGTTGCCGCATCATCCCATTTGCCGAAGCCTTCCTGCAAAATTTTGATATCCGGATATTTTTTCAAGACCGCAGCATATCCCAAATTACGGTCACGGCTTACGGTTGTTCCCTCGACACCCTTCAGCAGCAGAATGTTGCCTTTGCCGCCGATCTTGTCAGCCAACCATTGCGCCTGTTTCGTTCCAAATTCAACCTGATCCGTGTTTACGTTGTAAATTTTGTCGGAATCGACTGTATTATCGAATGCCACGATAACGATTCCGCGGTCAACCGCTTCGTTGAGCACCGGTGCGAGCGCCGTTGGAGATGCCGCATTTACGATAATCGCATCGTATCCTTTGGACATCATATTGCGGATTTCATTGATTTGCGCCTGCGGATCGTTACCTGAACTGGATGTGTAATATTCGCTGATTTCACCGGAAGCTTTTTTCTGCTTGGCATAACCTTCGAAAATCTTGACCATCTCGGCTCTCCAAGAATTGCCGATATAGGAGTTGCTCAAAGCGATTTTAAACGACTTCTTGGCATCTTTTGCCCCCTGATCACCCGAATTTTTCTGAGTGGATGACGAGGAACCGCATCCCGTTACCAATGTAACCGCTACCAAAACTACCAGCAACAAACTCAGCCATCTTGCTTTTCTCATACGCTACCCCCTGTAATGAAATTGATTTCAGTAAACATAAAATGAATGGATGCGCTTCCAATCCTTATCAAATCAATGATTCTTTAGGTTTTCTAAGAATTACTGCATTTGATATAGATATAAAACGGGAATCCTTTTCATTTGAGATCATTATATTATCAAATTATTTATCTGTCATCTCTTTTTTTAAAAAAATCTGTCATTTCTGAATAATCTTCGAATTTATTGCCTTGGCTCGGCTGTAGACTCTCGCAAAATCAGTTCAGTAGGAAGCAAAATCTCTTTATTCAGGGAATCTGTCCAGCTTTTGATATTATCCCGCAGCAAGTAAGATGCGTTGCGGCCGATTTCGTAATTGGGCTGGGCGACGGTTGTCAGCTTGGGAGAC
>CAZESH010000370.1:0-3567 GCA_964514665.1 uncultured Caryophanales bacterium | reverse complement strand
ACCGAATTTGTCGGCGAATTCCCAGTCGCGCTGGTCATGTCCGGGAACGGCCATAATCGCCCCCGTGCCGTAGCCTCCAAGCACATAATCGGCAATCCAGATCGGCACCGGCTGATCGTTAACCGGATTGATGGCGTAGGCACCGGTAAACACACCGCTCTTTTCTTTGGCCAGGTCGGTGCGCTCCAGATCGCTCTTGCGCGCAGCTTGCTCCTGATAAGCTTTAACCGCGACTGCTTGCTCTGCAGCGGTGATCTTCTCCACAAGCTCATGCTCGGGAGCCAGCACACAGTAGGTTGCACCGAACAGCGTATCCGGACGGGTAGTGAAAACGGTGAGCTGCGCATCGATCCCCTGAACGGCGAAGAAAACCTCCGCGCCCGTCGATTTGCCGATCCAATTGCGCTGCATATCCTTAATGCTTTCCGACCAGTCCAGCTCCTCCAAATCCTCAAGCAGCCTTTCCGCGTATTCCGTAATCTTCAGCACCCACTGGCGCATCGGCTTGCGGATCACCGGATGCCCGCCTCTTTCGCTCTTGCCGTCAATCACTTCTTCGTTGGCCAGCACAGTGCCAAGCGCCGGACACCAGTTGACCGGAACCTCGGCCACATAGGCGAGACCCTTTTTATAGAGCTGAATGAAGATCCACTGTGTCCATTTGTAATAATCCGGATCGGTCGTGCTCAGCTCGCGGTCCCAATCGTAGGAAAAGCCGAGCGATTTGATTTGCCGGCGAAAATTGTTGATATTCTTGACGGTAATATCGCGCGGATGCTGTCCCGTATCGAGCGCGTGCTGCTCCGCAGGCAGCCCGAACGCGTCCCAACCCATCGGATGAAGCACATTGAAGCCACGCATCCGTTTGAACCGGGAAACGATATCCGTTGCCGTGTACCCCTCCGGATGTCCAACGTGCAAGCCCGCACCGGACGGATACGGAAACATGTCCAGGGCATAAAATTTCGGTTTTTGCTCATCCTCCAGCACGCGGAAGGTTTTATTGCGATCCCAGTATGCTTGCCATTTCGGCTCAATCATATCGGGGCGATAGGCGGCTATTTTCGTATCTTGCGGCATCTTTTGTTCTTCCTCCTTCCTAAAATAAAAACTCCCGCCCCCAGCTTAACGCTAGGGACGAGAGTTAATTTCCCGTGGTACCACCCTAATTAACGGCCGAATGATGCGAGCCGCTCACTTTGAATCCCTTTAACGCAGGGACAACGTGTCGGTTGGGCGCTTTTATGCTTAAAGTGCGTGTTCAAAAAGTCCGGTTTATAGAACCGAGAAGGTTGGACGAACCCGAGGCACGAGCAGCGGAGTGACCGGGTAAGTTCAAGATTAGGGCGTCGAGATGCTTCTCGGTATACTTCGTTATATAAATTGGACTTTTTGAACAACCTCTTAAAAAGCCGCGCTTTCCCTTCAGGCTCAAAGGCGAGTTCACGATGATCCGAATACCGGCTTGCACCACGACGCCGGCTCTCTGAAATACGAATCGTTTACGCTACTGATCCTTCTCCCAGCCATTTGTGATTTGTAGTAATTTCCTTTGATTATATGTAATAATGCAGAATCGTGTCAAGTAATTCGGGGGTATCGAAAACAATTTGCCGTATGGTCGTTGACCAGCCCTGCCGCCTGCATAAAGGCGTAGCAGATCGTCGAGCCGACAAAGGTGAAGCCCCGCTTCTTCAGATCGCGGCTGATCGCATCCGATTCCGCCGTGCTGGCCGGAACCTCGTCCAAAGATTTCCAAGCGTTGAGCTTTGGCGTTCCTTCGACAAAGCGCCAGATATAAGCATCAAAGCTGCCGAACTCCTGCTGCACCCGCAAAAAAGCTTTGGCGTTCTGCACCGCGCCTCTAACCTTCAGACGATTGCGCACGATGCCCTCATCGGCCAGCAGGCTTTGAATTTTCCGCTCGTCATATGCCGCCACCTTGTGCGGATCGAAGCCGTCGAACACCACTCTGTAGCGCTCGCGTTTTTTCAAAATCGTCCACCAGCTGAGTCCGGCCTGGGCGCCCTCCAAAATCAGCAGCTCGAACAGCTTGCGGTCGTCATGCTCGGGCACGCCCCATTCGTTATCGTGATAGTCGATATACAGCTGCTCACGGTTCAACCAACCGCATCTCTGTTCCATGATACCCGCTCCCTTGCCCAAAAGTTGAAGACAGCCGAGTCCTGTGAATCCGGCAGGATTGCTGCTGCTATTTCACAGCGACAAAAAAAGCCCGCTGCGTATATTCGTCCGGCTCCGCCCAGCGAAAATCCGCAAACAGCTCGACCTTTTTAAAACCGCTGTCCAGCAATCCATCCCGCAGGCAGTCCAGCGAATAAGCACGCTGTACGTGCGTTTCCTCGAACCTTTCAAACCAATCTTCTTTAATGCCTGCACCCTTGCCGCTACCGCTATCCGCTTTGCTGAATATCGTCAATTCATGCGTAATTTCATGGCGGGACGGCTCCAGATTGCAGGTCCAGATATAGGCTACATCGTCCTCATCCAGCATGAAAGGCTGATCTTTGGCATAGCTTTCAAGCTGAAGCGGCGTATGCACATCAAATATGTAAATGCCGTTTTCCTTCAGTCCACCATAAGTTTGCCGGAACGTCTGAAGCATATCCTCTTCCTCCAGCAAATAATTCAGGCTGTCGCAAAACGAAATGACGGCGTCCACCTGCTGCTCCAGCAGCCATTCCCGCATATCCTGATGAATCCAGCGGACCGAGCCTTCGGGCACCATCAGGCTTTGTACGCTCTTGCCCGCTGCAATCGCCAGCATGTCCTCCGACAAATCGATGCCGGTCATGGAAAAACCCATGCGGGCAAGCGGCAGGGTCAAGTTTCCCGTACCGCAGCCCAAGTCGACGACCGTTTGCGGCATCCCGTATTTTTGCCAGCACTCCTTGACGAAGCGCAGCCACATAGGATACGGCATGTCGCGCATCAAACGGTCATAGGTGTAGGCGAATTTCTCATAGGCTGCCATCGGACGCCCCTCCCCTCGAGTTCCTTTTACTTTTTCAAATACGTCCATCCGTCTCTCTGTTCGATTTTGCCTTCCTTGATGAGCTTGCCCAGCGCTCTTTTGAAAGCGGCTTTGCTCATGCCGAACTTTTTCGCAATGATCTCCGCCGGAGAATCGTCGGAGTAAGGCATTCCCCCGTTGGGCCTCTCCTCGAGCAGACGCTCAATTTTGTCCGCATCCTCGATTCGGCTGGCTTCTTTTCGCGGCTTCATCGACAGATTGACTCTTCCGTCCTCGCGAACATAAGTGACCCGCGCCGTGATCAGCTCTCCTACGCGAAGATCGCCCTGCCGCTCCGAGCTGTGGATCATCCCGGGCACGCCGAAGCCCAATACGCCGGCATCGCATACCACATAGGTGGCAGCCGGCATCGTTCTGTATACCCTCGCTTCTACCTGCAGATTTTTCCATGACTCCGGCGCGCGCACGCAGGCTTTGGCCAGTTCCGTCTCGTCGGCGGGCCGGGCAAGCATCCGTCCCATTTTGTCGTGCGTAAGCACGGCATACAGTTTGTCGCCGATGCGGGGACGCTC
>CAZESH010000369.1:0-3573 GCA_964514665.1 uncultured Caryophanales bacterium | reverse complement strand
GTTGCGCTCCTCGCCCAGCATCGCTTTCAAGCGAGCTTCTCCCGCCGCCCCTCTTGTTCCGGCTGCAGGAGTCTCGCCTTTGCGGTATTTACCCGTCAACAACCCCCGTCCAAGCGGACTGTAAACGACGACGCCGACTTGCTCCGAGCGGCAAAACGGCAGCAGCTCGCTTTCGATTTCACGCGCTATAATGCTGTATTGCGGCTGCACCGACTCGAAGCGATGCAAATTTCCCAGCGCACTGATGCCATGCGACTTGGCAATTTGCCACGCGGCATAATTGGAACATCCGATATACCGTACTTTTCCGGAACGCACCAGGTCATCAAGCGCCATCAGCGTCTCTTCCAAAGGTGTGCCCTCATCGAAGCGATGCACCTGATATAAATCGATATAGTCGGTTTGCAGTCTGCTCAGACTGTCCTCAACCGCTTTCATGATATGGTAGCGGGACAAGCCTCCGTCGTTTTCTCCGAATCCCATTTTGCCGTAAACCTTGGTCGCCAAAATCAGGCTGCTGCGCTTTTCCTTCATGATCCTGCCGAGGATGGCTTCCGATTCTCCTGTTTGAAGCACGTTGCCGTTGTCCATTCCCCTGCCGTAAACATCGGCCGTGTCGATCAGCGTAATGCCCGCATCCAGCGCCGTATCCAATACCCGCTGTGATTCGCTTTCGCCGATCCACCGTCCGAAGGACATCGTGCCAAGGCTGACCTCGGAAACCTTCAGCCCCGTTCTTCCCAGCTTGCGGTATTGCATGATTGATCATCCCTTTTTCGATTTTATGTCCATTATAAAAGTTTTGCAGAGGAATCGAAATTACTGAAATGTTTGATCGTTACTTAACTCAAGGTAATGAATGGAAGCGATCAAAGCATCAGCTCGATGGCTCCGATTACGGATAACAGCAAAATCACCGTCTGAAAATATTTTTGCGGAATTTTCGGAAGCAGTTTGATCCCGATCCAAGTTCCGACCAAAATGACAGGCACCAACCAAAGATTAAAGACTAACGAATGCAAGGTGATCAGCCCCAACTGCAGGTTGAACGGAACTTTCAACAAATTCACGGACAGGAAAAACCAGGCGCCCGTTCCGACAAATTGGTGCTTCGGCAGATTTTTCGAGAGCAGATAAATCGCCATCACGCCTCCAGCCGCGTTCCCGACTGTAGTGGCAAATCCTGCCAGAATGCCGATAAATGCGGAAAACCACATGCTTGTCATGAAACGGCTCAGAAAAGAATCGCCCCACTTCGCCCGGATCAGATGCAAAGCTACCAGCGAAATCACAAGAACTCCGATCAATATTTTGAGATGGGCGCTGTCTATTGCCCGCAGCACAAAATATCCTCCGATGATGCCGATCAATACCCAGGGAATAAGCGAAATTAAATGCTTCCAAACTACCTGCTTGCGATAAAAGCTGACTGCGACGATATCTCCCGTGATCAGCATCGGCAGCAAAATGCCCACCGAATCCTTCACCGGAAAAGCGAGCGCCATCAAGGTCACGCTGAAAATCCCGGCAGCGGGAATGCCCGTTTTGGAAAATCCAACCAAAAGCGCTACCATTATGCCGATCACGATTTGTGCCCATCCGAAATCCATGGTCTCTCCCCTCTCATAGTTCAAATTCAGTTATACCACAAGACGGGCTTCTTACAAAAGTAAAAACGTCGACAATATTCCCGAAAAAATTTGTGACTTTTCACACTAGAGGAGGAAATCTGTTCCCTTGCTCGATTGGTTTCCGGCGAGGATGCGACAAATGTCCTCCCTTGAGTAGCGGAAAGCAAACTCACTCGAGCAACAGATATCCCCCTCCCCAAAAAAAGCGACGTGCATAAAATAGCAATCGGGCAGCTGCTCCAGTTCCAAGAGCAGCTGCCCGATCGCCTTTTGCCTTTTTTTGTATAAACAGTTCCAGCTTTTTACCGCTTTTTCTTGTTTTTCTTGCGCGGCTTGCCGTCGGCCATTTTTTCGCCGAATTGGTCCAGTCTGTCCGGATTGCTTGCAGGTCCGTCATTATCCGGCTTATTGTTTCTTCCCGCCATCATCGGCCACCTCCTGTCGCAGTTTATTGTTGGAAATTTTAAGTTTTTTCATTCTGCGGCATTTACAGATTTTTCTTCACGGCGGACTTGGAAAGTTGTATATTAATTTCATTGACACTGCATCTTACGCCTTTGTCGGAAAAGAGGGGCAGTCATGAAGGTTGCTACAAGAATCTATCTGGACGCCGCACTGCAAAACATTAAAAGCGTTGCTTTTTTCACCTTTTTACAAGTGCTGATCGCCCGTTTGGGCGCAAGCAACTTTCAGATTTCGTTGTCCAATTCCCTGCCTCCGCTGTTTGCCGCGCTTTCCTTGGCTTTTCTTACCCGCCAGCTGCCGGTTACCCGAGGCGTATATTTGACCAGCGGATATATCCGGCAGTTTGCTTTTCTGAGCATGGCTTTATCCGTCCTGCTGCCCCATCCGATCGGTTTTATCCTGTTCTTTTGGTCGATCAATGCCGTCTCCGTGATGATTACCTCCGCGCAGCAGCCGGCCATTATGCGAAGATGGATCGCCCCCGATCAATTTCCGGCGATATTCAGCCGCAACAAAATGATCGGAATCGTCATTATCACAACCGGCAGCTTCTCTATCGGCTATTATTTGGATTATACCGACCGAATGTTCCCTGACAACTATATGATATCCATGCTGGTCGGCTGTATCGCTACCTTTGTGGGCATGAATCTGATTGCCGGACTTGCCCCCAAAGAAAAGCAAAAAGTCCGTTTGCATTTCGTGATCCCGTTCAGGGACTGCAACCGGAGGATGCTGTGGATGGCGCTGAACAATACGGGAATCGCCATGATGGCACCCTTGTTCATCATTTATCATGTCAAAACGCTGGGTCTTAACAATACACAAATCGCTTATTTTGTAGTCAGTACAGGCATTGCTTCCACGCTGCTGCTGCCCATGATCCGCAGATGGATGGAAAAATTCGGGATCCGCAAAATCTATGGCGCCGCTGTGCTGTCAATGATCTTTTCCGCAATTCCATATGGATACTTGTCGTCCTACTGGATCCTTCTCATCCTGCAGTCGTGCATCGGTCTCGGGCTCGTCGTGCATGAGGTTACGACACAATCCTGGATGATGGAGGAAGCAAGCAAGCACGCCAGGGAAATGGACTTTTTCTCCGACTTTCAATTGGTGATGAATGCAGGAAACGCCGTCGGACCGTTGATTTCCGCCGCTTTACTGGCTTTGCTGCCGCTGCCCGCATGCTTTGCCGCAGTAGCGCTGATTCGGCTGATCACCTATATCGTGCGCCCCGAGCTTGCGATCTTCACTCCCAAAGGCAAAAGCACCCGCTCGGCATCCTTGCATTAATCCGCAGCTTTCGGACATCGGCTGCAAGCTTCAGGCTGCCCGAGAAAACCTATATAATAATTTAAGTCCATTTGCCGGTTGGGTATCTTCTTATGTCGCCGTTGGTAATGAGAGGCGAGCATCCGATTCGGGTGACTTTTCTTTCCGCTGCAGAAGGGAGAGCCTAAAGAGACCTAGAACC
>CAZESH010000368.1:0-3603 GCA_964514665.1 uncultured Caryophanales bacterium | reverse complement strand
GCTTCACTCCGCAGCTCGTTGTAGGATTTGCTTTTCCGTTTAGGCACTGCTGCATTCACCTCCGTCACTTTAGTGTTAGGAGATGAGGTGAAATCCATACTACACTTCGATCGATTCGGTGCTTTTCAAAGCATGGCACACAATGCCGCGCTGCTTCAGCAGCGAACTGAAATAAGCGGGATCCTGCTCGATCACCGGGAACGTGTTATAGTGCAGAGGAATGACCCGCTTCGCTCCTGTCCACTCCGCTGCGAATGCCGCTTCCTCGGGTCCCATCGTAAAATTGTCGCCGATCGGCAGCGCCGCTGCATCAATCCGGTGCATCTCTCCGATCAGCTTCATATCTCCGAACAAGCAGGTATCTCCGGCGTGATAGATCGTTTTACCGCCCATCGTCAGCAGTACGCCCGCGGGCTGTCCTGCATAAAGCAATTGCTCGCCGTCGCGTACGGAAGAACCGTGGAAAGCCGGCGTGTATTTCACTGAAAAACCGCCGAAGTCATATTTGCCGCCAATATTCATCGCATGTGCATCGACGCCCTTGGATTGGCAAAATACGGCCAGTTCAAACACCGCGATTACCGGGCATTGGTTTGCCTTGGCAATTTGCAGCGTATCCCCGAAATGATCGTCATGCCCGTGCGTCAATACTACGGCATCCACTTTCAGGCTTTCGGGTGAGACGCCGGAGCCCGGGTTCCCTGACAAGAAAGGATCGATAATCACACGCTTCCCGTTTTCTTCAGCCAGCAAGCAGGAATGTCCTAAATAAGTTACCTTCATTTGCCATCAACCTCCCGGAATCAATTTCCAATTTCTATTTTAATAGAGTCCGGTTATCAAGGCAATACATCCCATTATAGGACAGCTTTTCCTTGTTTTATTTTCTCCTCGCTTTCCAGCTCAGATATTCGCGTTTCGTTCTCTTGATGGTGCGATAGTAGGTTTTATCCCGCAAGCGGTTGAACAAGCCGTGGGAAGGAAAATCATAGTTGACCTCAATCAGCCATATTTTTCCTGTGGGGTCAATGCCGTAATCGATGCCGATCTCCGATGTGTATTTGTACTTGCCGGAGTGGCTGCAAATCAGGCGGCTGAGACTGAGCAGCTTCCGTTTGATCTCTGCAGTCCGCTGCGGTGAAAAGGATGCGCCGAGCACGCTGTCCACGGCGGCGGCGTAGCCTCCTCCTTTGGCTACATTCGTGATCACGCTTCCCGCTCCCGCTACCTTGGCTACCATTCCGCAATAACGCCATTGGCCTTTTGCGCCTCGCATCATCATCACCCGAATATCAAAAGGCCGCTTGTTATAGCGTGCCAGATTGACGTCGCGTTGAACGATATATTGATTTCTGCCGATGCCAATGTTTGCGAGCATGGCGGAAAGTGACGAGTAGTTTCTAACTGCGCTCCTCACCTTTACATAGCGATAACTGCCATGGCTCCTCCAGGCTTTGATGATGCCTATCCCCATATGCCGGCGTATCGGCTTGATATAAACCGATCGGTATTTGCCTAAAAAGCGCTCTGCGGAAGCGCTGTTCAATAATGCGGTTTCCGGAATATGCGCTTTTAATCCGGAAACATTGGTGAAAATTCTATGCAACGTCCATTTTCCCGCCATCATTCACTTCCTTTCTCATCGATTTGTTGCCGCCAGCCATTCTGCATAGTTTTTCACAGCGGGAATCGGCAGGTCGAGCGGATAACTTCTATATTTCATGGCATGGGACGTATTGAACAAAACAATCCGTTCATGGGATTGTACAAGCCCCTCTTCTTGAAGACGCAGCAGTCCTGCAAGTGTGGCCGCTCCCTCTGGCGAGGAAGTAATGCCGCCTGTACCGAACATTCGCTGAGCCGCGGCGATTTCACTTCCGCTTACGGCCACTGCTGTGCCTCCCGTTTCACGAATAATATTCAACAAGATGGGCAAATTCGGCGGCTTGGGCACCCGCATCCCGGTCGGTGATGAAGTAACCTCCTGAAAAGCTTCGGCGGACCGCTCATGCTCCGGTTTTAAGCCGTCGACTAACGGCTGGCAGCCTTTTTCCTGCACGCTGATAAAACGCGGCAGCCCGTCTTTGACGAATCCGAGCTGCACCAGCTCATGAAAGGCTTTCCACATGCCGATTACACCCGAACCGCCGCCCGTGGGATAAACGATTACATCCGGCAGCTGCCAATCGAACTGCTCGGCAACTTCCAATCCCATCGTTTTTTTGCCTTCCACTCTCCCTGGCTCTTTTAACGTACCGACATGGAACCATGACTGATCTTTTTTTCCGTCCTCTACTATTTTCGCTGCATGATGAATATAGCCGTCGACCAATGACGTGTTCGCCCCGTAGTGCAGGCACTCCTCGATGATATAAGTCGGACAATCCTTTGGAACAAAAACATAGCTTTCCATCTGCGCTCTCGCCGCATAGGCCGCAAGTGCCGAAGCGGCATTGCCGTTGGAAGGAACGGCAACCTTCCTATAACCCCGTTCATGCAAAAGCGACACAGCCAGCGCCAAGCCCCGCGCTTTAAAGCTGCCTGTCGGATTGAGATCCTCTCGCTTCACCCAGAGATCCTTAAAAAGCAGTTTTTCCGGCTGAAATTTGATTAAAGGTGTGTATCCTTCGCCTAGCGTGATCCGAGACGAAGCTTTTCGAACTGGAAGCAATTCGGCGTATCGCCACATATCCGGTTTACGCCCGCTGATTTTTTCTTTCGTGATTTCACGCTTTAGTTCATCCATATCATATCTAACCAATAATGCGCCTCCGCAATTACAGGCGCCTTTCAGCTCATCCAGCGGGACCTTTGTTCCGCACGAATTGCATTCCAACCAACATTCGCTCATCGTTGTCCCCTCCGGTTCTGGAGTGATGTCTAGCTCCCGGTGTTCATACTTAGCATATACACGCCGCTCGCATTCAGAAACGGCATCAGCCCTGAATTGGAAACAAATATACAATGTAAAAACTCGCTCGGCTGTAACCATTTCCCGTCCGGAACGATACATTAAATAGGGAAAGCAATCTTTAATCGATGAAAGGAACGAAGCTCCATGCAGCGAATGATGTGCAAGGGAAAAATCCATCGCGCGACCGTCACGGAGGCCGATTTGAATTACAGCGGAAGCATTTCGATTGACGAGACGCTGATGAAAGCGGCCAAAATTATTCCATATGAGATGGTCCAAATCACCAATCTTCGCAATGCAGTGCGTTGGAAGACCTATGCTTTGGCGGGGAAGGAGAACAGCGGGGAAATCTGTCTGAACGGTCCGCCGGCTCATTTGTTCCATCCCGGCGATCTGGTTATTATCCTGAGCATGGGAAGCTATGACGAGCAAGAAATAACCAAGCTCGTACCCCGGGTTGTATTCGTTGACGAAAATAACCGAATCGAGCGCGTCGTTGAATATAATGGACTCTCTGGTGAACCCCTCTAAACGTACAAGTAAGAGCATTGGCCAAAAAAAAAGAGTTGAGCAGTATCAACACCTGCTCAACTCTTTTTTTACATAGACTGTTTAAAGATAACAAACAACCGCTTCGACAATCGCTTCCAGTCCTCGACGATCGGTCTCGTCAAACCGGTGGGTTTCGG
>CAZESH010000367.1:0-3637 GCA_964514665.1 uncultured Caryophanales bacterium | reverse complement strand
GCATAGCCCGCATCCTGCCTCCCGAAGTACAATTGATACATCAGCGTGGACAACGACGCGGAGGCGTAACCCGGACCGCTGTTCGTCATGGCCGTGATCACGTCGAACAGTTTCAATCCGCCGATCAAATTCAATACGATGCTGACGGTAAACGCCGGAGCCAGCAAAGGCCAAGTGATGTTGCGGAATTGGGAAAAAGCGCCTGCGCCGTCGATTGTGGCCGCTTCATAGTAATCCTTCGGGATGACCTGCAGTCCCGCGAGAAAAATAACCATGGCGATGCCCAAGTATTGGTACGTATTGACAAAGGTAATGATCCATACGTTGAGTTTGGGATCCCCCAGCAAATTCACGGGTGTATCCTTGAACAGCAGCAGTATGGCGTTTAAAGCGCCGTTGTCATACTGAAAAAAGAAATACCAGATGTATCCCATAATCAGCGGACTGATGATAACCGGCAAATAGACGATCGTTCGGGTCAACCCGCGCGTACGGATACTGCGATTCAGCAGGAGCGCATAAAGCAGCCCGATAAGATTCTGCAAAACCGTACTGCCAATCCCGTAAATCATGGTGTTCTTGATAACCCTGACGATATCGGGGTCATGCAGCATCCGCTTGTAATTCTCCAACCCGATGTAACGAAATTCTTGGGAATAACCGTCCCAGTTGGTAAAGGATATTTTGATGCCGGTAAGAAACGGATAAAAGATAAATATGCAAAACAGCAGAAATGCCGGTACATACATAAGATTTAACATGGCCGGGGAATTGAACCGTTTGCGAAATCGGTGACCGGATTCGATTTGTTTTGCCAAAGCTGCAAACGCATGATGCATTTTCGGTTCCGCCACGAATGACCCCTCCGTTTATGAAAGAAATAGGGGGAGGCATGCTCCCCCTTTGTTCGCTCCGCTTTTTCGCCCCTACTTGCTTCGCAGGCGATCGACTTCCTGCTTCATTTTTTCCGAATACTGTTCGGGCGTTACTTGCCCGGCAATCAGCGACGTACCGGTCTTGCACATGACATCCCACATGCCGTTCGGCAAATACACGCGGTCAAAGTAAGGGAATACGCGGATATCGGCATACTTCTCATAGTATTGGCTAAAGTCATGCTGTGCTGTAACGCCTTTTAAACCAGGGGGGAGTTTGGTGACATTGGCGATTTTCGCCATGTTTTCTTTTTTGGCGAAGAAGGCGATGAGCTTCTTCGATTCTTCCAGATGCTTGCCGTCCTTCCAAGCGCCCATGGTGTACCTCTCGCCGCCGGAGAAGTTCGGCCCGTCGCCCTTTGCCCAGGCCGGTACAGGCATGAAGCCGATCTTGACGTTCGGATTGATTTTATGCACTTCGTCGGCAAACGAAGGCCCGAGCAGGGTAAAGGCTACTTTGCCCTGTGCAAACCGCTGCGGCAGATCGCTGTATTTCGCCGTCAGCACATCCTTGTTGATATAGCCCTTATCCATCATTTCCTTGAATTTCTCGGGAAGCGGCGTCCATTTTTTCCAATCAAACGTATTGTCCAGCAGAGTATTCGCTTCATTTTGCTTCGGACTGATCAGCAGCGATGTTGCAAAGTAATCGAAAAATTGCCCGATCATCCAGTCGTCGATTCCGGAGAAATAGAACGGGGACACCGCGCCGTTGCTTTCCTTTTTGATTTTTTCCGCCGCTGCCATCAGTTCCTCGAAGGTTTTCGGAGGTTCGATGTTATATTGCTTTAATAAGTCCACATTGTATGTAAGACCGTCTTTCGCCTCGCTCATGACCAGACAGTAAACCTTGCCGTCTTTGTCCGTGATGACATTTTTGATCGTGTCGGTCAACTCGGACGCCCACGGCTGATCCCGCAAATCGGCGAGGTACTTGCCATAGCGGATGATGGCCCAGCCGTGCGTATCGAAAACGTCCGGAAGATCATTTGCAGCCATCTTGACCTTGAGAATATTTTCATATTCCGATCCGGGAAACTGCAGGTCCACTTCAATATTGGGATTTTCCTTGGTGAAGTCGGATGCGATCTGCTTATACACTTCCTGCACCGGTTTGTCATTCGTCGTACTGTAAACCGTCAGCCTTACCTTTTCTCCGCCTGACGAGCTATTATTTGCACTTGCAGTCGGTTTTGGAGTGGGACTTGCCGTTTGTTCTGTCGCGTTTCCGCCCTGTCTCGAAGAACAGCCGGCGAGAAAGGAAACAATCACCAGCAGCAATACCATGGAGCTTAATACCGTTTTTTTCACTAATCTAAACCCTCCTTTATATTTATCCGTTTCGGTTTACACCTAATATTAACATGCTTGAATGCGCTTACAAATGCACCATTTCTACACTGCATGCGCTCATTTATCCATTCATAAGATTACCCGCGTAAGTGAAGCCGAGCTCTGATGCTTATTCCGATTACTCTCGAGGAGCCCGAATATGAGAAAAACTCCTATCGGAGTCCTTTCAGGATGAGCGACCGCGGTCAGCGGTTGTTTTTATCGCCAATCAGAAAGCAAGCATGCTTTAACACTTTAATAAAGTTAAACTTTCTGATGTGGTCATAAAAAGCCCGTTCCAATAACAGAACGGACCCTTTATCGAGAATGGCCGACGTTTCCGGTTTTTTGGGGAAGCCGGGAATGCGCGGCGGTTATTCGCATCAGAGCTTCACGCCCAGCACATGATCCAGCGGAATATATCCGATGCTCCGGCTGTCCTCGCTGTGGTTGCGGTTGTCTCCCATGACGAAAATATGCTTTTGCGGGACGACCCATTTCCGCGGGGAACTGTAATTCATCGTTTCCTTGATATAGGGTTCATCCAAGGGCTTTCCGTTGCGATAAACCTTGTGATTCTTGAATTCCAAAACGTCTCCGGGCTTGCCGATCACTCTTTTTACATAAAAAATACGCTCGTCCTTTCCCCCCGCAATCAGCTGAATAATCGGATTTTCCAGCACATTGTCGCGAAAACTGCGCTTGCGTTCGATTCGGCTGTCGATGATCACAATGTCTCCGTAATCGGGCAAATAGGAAAAGGTATGAACGAATTTCGTCGTGTAGATGCGTTCTTGATCGTGCAGTGTGGGATCCATCGAATGACCCTCGACATTATACGGCTGAAAGATAAAAATCCCCACAAACAAAGCAATGGCAAAAGCAATTCCGATTGTAAAAATCCAGCTGAGCATTCGATTAAGCAGCTTCATGCGTTTCCTCCCTGCAAGGTTCCCAAAAACGATTTCTTATTCTGACGAAAAAGCGGAGCGGAAAGTTGCGTTCGCGGACCCGTTACGCCCCTCTACATCAGGTCCTTCAGGGTAATTTTGCGGCCCGTTTTTGCGCTCTCCAGGGCGCCCTCCACCATCAACAAGCTTTTGACGTTGTCGGTGCAGTCCGTTTCCGCCTTGCGCCCTTCGGCAAGCGCGGCGAACATCTCATCCAGGCAGCCGGCATGGCCTTCCTGTCCGTTCCATTCCAATGCGTCTTCCACCCGTTCAAACGTATTCAGAAACTTATTTTCCTGCGATGGCACGACGATTTCGCAATAAGGCTCGTCTTGGCCGTTCCAGATTGCCGTTCCGCGGCTTCCGGAAATCCGCCAGTCCGATTCCCATGAAGTCGGCGCGCCTTCGGCACACCATGAG
>CAZESH010000366.1:0-3642 GCA_964514665.1 uncultured Caryophanales bacterium | reverse complement strand
GCAGGAATGCATCATCATTACGACGGCCATTAACAAAATGCTCAGCCTGGAGCAGCAAATCGTTCTGGAGGCGTATGAGAAGGAAAATCTTGAAACTTTGAACCATCAGTTTGAAATTCAGGCCGATATGAAACGAAGCATATCCGGAACCAGTCAAGAGCTGGCCGCTTTGACGCAGCAAACCAGCGCTTCAACCGAAGAATTGGTGGCAACGAGCAGCGATGTCAATAACTCCTTTTTGCACAGCGTGGCCAATTCGAAAGAAACCGCCGACTTTGCTTCCGCCGGTCACGAATCCATGCGCGTCCTTAAAGAAACGATCATGAACGTAAAAGACAAGACACTGGGCATGGATAAAATTGTAGGCCAGCTGGCCGATTCCTCCACGCAAATCGGCAATATTATCGGATTGGTCCAAGATATTTCCAGTCAAACCAAACTGCTGTCCTTAAATGCCTCGATTGAAGCCGCCAGAGCCGGCGAGCATGGCAAGGGGTTTTCGGTCGTCGCTGCGGAAGTGCAGAAATTGGCTGAAAACACGAGGGTTGCTGCGGAGGAAATATCCAATTTGATCAGCGAATCGAATGACTATACGAGGCTTGTCGTAACAGGCATCAAGGAAGTGCATGCCCTGATCAGCGACGGTGAAATCAAATCACAGGAAACGGCCCAGATGTTCGGGAATATCATCCGCTCGATGAAGAGCAATATCGATCAAATTGAATTGGTGGAATCCGACATCCGCAATCTTGTGAAAATTATTGAGGAAATCGGCATGGCTTCGCAGAAGGTTACCGCCTCGGCCGAGCATCTGAGCCATTTGGCCAATACGGATTAGTTTCGACCGCCCAAGACTCGCAAGCAAACTGCGGATTGTGCGGCATCGTTGGACAGGTACCGTTGCTGTTTGCAAACACCGCTCATACATTAAGGTATCAACTACAAAAAGAGTGGTGATCTGAATGAAAGTGAGTCAAAACTCAAATTCCAATTATCTGATCCGGACGCAGTTTTCTTTTAGAGTCAACGATGCTGTGCTCAATACCCTTTTAGGCCGGATTGCGGACAATGGAACAAGCATCACCGGATATGCCCAAATCAAGTCAAGCCAATTCTACAACCTGAACAGTGTGCGGATGGTGGTCGGGCCGCCGGCTTCGATCAATCCCGCTGCTGTCCGTTTTGTCCGCAATTTGCTGACATCCCGCGGCATCCGGTTTCAAGAGGAGAGGGTAATCCAAATTTTGAAGACCGTGCCTGGAACGCCGGGTGTGATCAGAAGCATCTATAGGGCGCTGCGGCTTAATGTCAAGGTAAAAGCGATATATCTCGGGGAAGCCACTGCCATATTCGTCAATACTTCGAATGTTGCCAAGTCGATCCAAATCTTAAAGCAAAAAAAGATTATCTGACCCCGCGGCGCATTCGCCGACTCGGCCAAATCGATCACGGTACAAGGCGCAAGCCTGCTTCTATGCGTGCTGTGAAGGTTTTGCCGTTTTCTTTTTTCCGGTAAGCATTCGGTCAAATAATGTCAGCACATACAAAGCCGATCCGTCCACGAAAAGCAGCAGCAGGACAAAATACCATGCGAAAATATGAAGGATGCCCCACTGATTCAAAAGGACGCACGTCCCGAGCATGCATAAATATCCGGCAAAAAACAGCTTTCGGTTCTTTCTGTTGACAGCAACAAAAGCGGCCGCCAAGGAATAGAACAAGCAGCGATAGGTAAGACCGAACGCCACCCAATCGCGATAAGGATTTTCAAACCAACCGATTTTCAATGAAAATGCGTTGATCACGACAAGCGGATAAAACAATGTGCTGTGCAAGCTGATATGACAAAAATAAAGCAGCCAAAATCGTTTCAGGCGATCCGGAATGCGATGCGTGATATAACCCCAAACCTTCGTGCCGATCCAGAAAAGCATGGGAAGCGAGATTCCCGTATATATCGTTTTCCACCAATAATGCTGATAGATATTTAATTTTAAAAATGCTTCTTCGATGATCATGAACAGCATGGAAACCACAATCATCGCTTTAAATCCCCTCCGGAAAACGGACAAGACAATGGATGCCGAAGGAACGATGAAAAAATCGGATACCAAAGCCCCCGCTATATTATCCTTATCGGGATTTCCCATAAAGCGGGGCTTGAACTCGTACCCTTGAAAAAAAATTAAGATCACCATCTCGAATATATAGATCAAACCGGCGAGAAAGAAAAGAAACACGATTAATTTGAGATCCCTTTTTTTGTAAAACGCATACCCGAATAGAACCGCACTAATCGCGATTAAAAGAATGTTCCAAACGCCCTTCCACAACATCATCACCTCATAAGAAATTTTTCCCAATAAGGCAACGATTTATGAAAAGGGATTTTGCGTTCCCTAGTTCGATTGCTTTCCGGCAGTGGTGCGAAAATGAGTTCTCGAACTGCGCAAGAACAGTATCTGTAAACCGTACCCTCATTCAGGCGATGGAGCGGAACGGGAGCCTCCTTCTGTTCGCTGCCGATCAAATAAAGCTGCAAATGCTTCTTCCCACGTTTCAACGCCGTAAAGGCGTTTTTTTATCCAGAGGCTGGTCATCCACAGCCAGAAGCAAGGCATGCCGCCTGTCCCGCAGCATTTCGAACAAACGCTGCCCGCTGCTTTCCGCTCCGATTAACGGGCCGACATCCGGCGCACGATCTCCCGCATGCAAATGAAGCGGGTTCATATGCTGCAGCAGCGGACGATGCTCCTGCACAAGCGACTCTCCCGGTAATGCACGGCAATTTCGGCGATTTGGCTGCGCAATCGTTTTTGCACCACTTCCTTGTTCACCATGAAAGGCAGCAGCTGGTTCCTTATTTTCTGTGTAATTTCGTTTTTTACCGTTACCATCTTCAGCATCGCATCGCTCATCTTTTGCTTATCCGCAACCCCTTTTTCTGAGTTAATTTTTACTGCAGCCTTCCGTCAGTTCTCCCCCCTCTTCCAGATGCCTTCCTTACCTCGCGGTAACTATGTATACTGTCTTTCAGTACTTATATGGTCCTGCCTATTTATATACAATATAAGGAAGAGGAGGCGATGGCATAATGGAGTATCATACGATAGGAAAAACCGGCATCGAGGTCTCGAGCCTTTGCATGGGAACGATGTCGTTCGGCGGGGTTGCCGATGAAGCGGAATCCAAAGCGATGTTTAACCGCTGCCTGGATACAGGCATCAATTTTTTTGATTGCGCCAATGTTTATAACGGTGGACAAGCGGAGGAAATTCTCGGAAGATGCATAGCCGGCATTCGCAACGAGGTTGTGCTGACGACAAAGGTATACGGCAATGCCGGTCCCGCAGTAAACGACAAAGGCCTGTCCCGCAGGCACATGATGCTTGAAGTCGAGGAAAGCCTGAGACGGCTCGGAACAGACCGGATCGAATTCTACTTTGTGCACAGCTTCGATTCGAAGCCGGCGATGGAGGAAATCCTGAGAACGATGGACGATTTGCAGCAGCAGGGGAAAATCCTCTATCCCGCAGTCAGCAATTGGGCCGCTTGGCAAATGGCAAAAGCGCTGGGCATCTCGGCTCGGGAAAGCTTGGCGCGCTTCGAGCTTATTCAGCCGATGTACAACCTTGTGAAACG
>CAZESH010000365.1:0-3651 GCA_964514665.1 uncultured Caryophanales bacterium | reverse complement strand
CTCAAACCGTTAAGCAAAATCGCGTCAGGTGGAGAGATTTCACGTATTATGCTGGCTTTAAAATCGATTTTCGCCGGGATGGAACAAATTCCCGTGCTGGTGTTTGACGAAGTCGATACGGGTGTGAGCGGCCGGGCGGCGCAGGCAATCGCCGAGAAAATGTCTCGTCTTGCCCGCGGACTTCAGGTATTCTCCATCACCCATCTTCCACAGGTTGCCTGCATGGCCGATTCCCATTATGTGATTGATAAGGAAACGGATGACAATCGCACTTTCACGAGGGTCGACCTGCTCGATGAAGCGGGAAGAGTTCGCGAACTGGCACGGATGCTGGGCGGTGTGGAAGTAACGGAAACAACCGAGCATCATGCAAGGGAAATGCTTAAAATGGCCCGGGAAAAAGTAAGCACTCCCTAAGTCATTTCAATCCTGCCATAATCCACGTTAAATTGAAATTGATTTTTTAATAAAACCGAAAAGGTGCGGTTAACTTAAAGGTACGCAAATGGCGATTAACCTCTCTCGTCAGGCGAAACGAGTACAGGGAGCGTGGTGTGATTGAGTTCGAGGTCTAAAAGAAAATGGATGGGTTTGCTTCTCGTCTTCTTCGTCTGGATCATTTGCTTATCCCCGCCTTTTCAAGCTTTCGCAGCACTGCCGGATGAATTGAGATTTTTTTCCGGGCAGCATAAGAGCCTGAATCTGGCAATGCCTGTAGGGGCGCAGATGACCGTTCAAAATCCGGAAATCATTCATGTCAACGGAAAGGCCGAGCATTCCTTCCAACTCAATTTGAAGCAGCCGATCGCTTTGCAGTCCGGACATTCCGGCAAAACGGAAATGCGCCTGAAATTGTTCGGCAAAATACCTTTAAAAACCGTGCAAGTGAACGTCATTCCCGATTTGAAAGTGATTCCCGGCGGACAAACGATCGGAGTCAAGCTCAAATCGGCAGGAATACTGGTTGTAGGCCATCATACCGTTACCGTGCAAAATCAACAGAAGGTTTCCCCGGCAGAACAAGCCGATATTCGGCTAGGAGATCTGATTACCCATGTAAATGGCAATTTTCTCAATGATGTCGGTAAAATGTCGGAGCTGATCGAGCAAGCAGGCAAAAACAAGCAAGCATTAAAATTGGAAATTATCCGCAGCGGAAAAAAAGTCGAAAAGGAAATGCTTCCCGTTTTTGACGCAGAAGATCGAGCTTACCGCCTGGGGCTCTATATCCGTGATTCCGCTGCGGGAGTCGGACCCTTGACCTTTTATTCGCCGGAACATGACACGTATGGCGCACTCGGCCATGTAATTACCGATATGGATACGCAAACGCCGATTATTGCCGGAGGCGGAGAAATCATGAATTCAAGCGTGACTTCGATTTCAAAAAGCCAAAACGGCATTCCCGGCGAAAAGAGGGCTCATCTTTTCGAGGAGGATCATGTGCTTGGCACAATCGAAAAGAATACCGATTTCGGAATTTTTGGAAAGATGTACAAACAACCGGATCATGCCGAAATCAATAAAGCGATTCCTGTTGCGCTGGCAGAAGAAGTCAGACCGGGACCGGCACAAATCCTCACCGTTATTAACGGACAAAAGGTCGAAAAGTTCGATATTGAAATTATTCACGTATCCAAGCAGGAATATCCGGCAACCAAAGGGATGGTGCTGAAAATAACCGATCCCAGGCTGCTGCAAAAAACGGGCGGCATTGTGCAAGGGATGAGCGGAAGCCCGATCATTCAGAACGGGAAACTAGTCGGAGCCGTAACCCATGTATTCGTCAACGATCCGTCTTCAGGATACGGCTGCTTTATCGAATGGATGCTGCAGGATGCCGGCATCATGCTCAAAAATGGACAACAGGATCTTAAGGCGAGTTAAGCCTTAAGATCCTGCTTTTTTTTGTAGAATCATGAAGGAAAAACTCGGAAAATATAATATTAGGAATAATTTACAAAAAAAAGAATAAAAAAATTATTCGACAGAAGGAATTTATTTCTCTGTGTCGAAACTCTTAAAAAGGGTTAAATTGCCAGATGAAATGGCAGTAACACTTATAGGAGCGAAGGAGGATATTGAAGTTGCAAAAAATTCAAGTCTTATTAGCAGACGATAACAGGGAATTTACGGATTTGCTTTCGGAATACTTGTCTACACAGGACGATATGGAGGTTATTGGTGTCGCTTATAATGGTGACGAGGTGCTGCAGTTCATCGAACAGCAAAAACGCGTTCCCGATGTACTCATCCTTGATATTATTATGCCCCATCTTGATGGCCTCGGCGTGCTGGAGCATCTCCGCGAGCTGAAACTGTCTCCTCAGCCCAAGATCATCATGCTGACCGCCTTCGGTCAGGAGAATATTACACAAAAAGCAGTGCAGCTGGGAGCGGCTTATTACATATTAAAGCCGTTCGACATGGATGTTCTGGCCAATCGCATCCGTCAGCTTGTTTCCGCCTCCAACGTTTCCGGCGGCAGTGCAGGATCCCGAAATGTCGTTCCGCTTGCCAAAGGCAAGAGCCTGGATGCCAATATTACCAGCATTATTCATGAAATCGGCGTGCCCGCCCACATTAAAGGCTACCAGTATTTGCGCGAAGCGATTACGATGGTATACAACAATATCGAGATTTTGGGTGCGATCACCAAAATTCTTTATCCCGCGATTGCGGAAAAATACAAAACCACGCCGTCGCGCGTCGAACGCGCCATCCGCCATGCGATTGAAGTCGCTTGGACGCGAGGCAACATCGACAGCATCTCGCACCTGTTCGGCTACACAATCAACATCAGCAAAGCAAAACCGACAAATAGCGAATTTATTGCAATGGTCGCGGATAAGCTGCGGATCGAGCATAAGGTGAGCTGAAACGGGGGATAATAAAGCTAAAGGAAACATTTAAAGCCATTCGTTTACTGGGGTTAAACCAGTGAACGAATGGCTTTTTCCGATTTTTCCGTTTCGTTATTTTTCGATATTAAAACTTGGGATTAATGTGGCTTTACAGGGTCAAAATAATAAGGGGTGATCGTTATCAAACTCATTTTAGTCTTCGCCAGTATTGTTTTCCCTTTTCTCATGTACTTCTCCCAAAAGCACCGGTTTAAACTGCGTTTGTTTTTTAATGCTCTGGCCACGCTGGCTGCGCTTGCTTCCGGTAATATTTCAGCTTTCGCCATTTATACCATAATTAAAGACAAAACGGTATTTATGACGAATATCCACGGCATATTTTTGAATCCGTTTTTTTTAGTATCAGGATCGTATCTTGGAATATATTTCATTTATAGATTGGTATTATTGACATTGGGGGAAAGAAGTAAAATTTAAAGTTGTTTGCAAAATAAGGTGAGAAAGAGCCGCCATTATCAAGTGAAAATGATCCGGCTTTAAGCGTATCGATATTAACCGAATTTTGTTATTTAATAAGCAATCTTGTTTACCCCCTGAGGTTGTTTTTTTTGCTGCTTGGCAAATTCTCCTTAACCGAATATGGAATGCGCATGTTAAAATGAAAAAATCACAAAGTAAATTACGGCAGGTGCCGATAGTCCATTATTCAAGGAGGAGATGGCGTCATTCGATTGCTTTTGAGGTGAAGGGCAATGAAAGGCTGGATTATTCAGGCGGTGCTTTTCAC
>CAZESH010000364.1:0-3654 GCA_964514665.1 uncultured Caryophanales bacterium | reverse complement strand
GCTTCATATTGTCCAGCATGATGATGTCAGCTCCTGCTCGCAGCGCTTCCCCCACCTGCTCCATGCTCTCGGTCTCGACTTCAATTTTCATCGTGTGGGGGATTTGCGCTTTGCACGCATGGATCGCCGCAGAAATGCCGCCCGCCGCTTTAATATGATTATCCTTGATCATGACTGCGTCAAACAGACCGAAGCGGTGGTTATGGCCGCCACCGATCGTTACCGCATATTTCTCCAGCATGCGGTGCCCCGGCGTCGTTTTGCGCGTGTCGACAATCCGCACGGAAAGGCCTTGCACGGAATCCACAAATGATTTCGTCTTGGTAGCAATGCCGGACATCCTTTGCAGCAGATTAAGCGCCAGTCTTTCACCCATAAGGATGCTGCGGGTGCTGCCGCTCACCTCCGCCAGTATCGTGCCTTGCGCGGCGAAGCTTCCTTCTTCTGTTTTCTCCGTAAATTGAAGGCTGGCGTCAACGGCGTGAAACACTTTTCTTGCGGCAGGCAATCCTGCGATGATGCCATCCTCCTTGGCATGAATAATTCCGATGGAAAGGTGGTCCTCAGCAATCGTTGTCAACGCCGATACATCGCCCATTCCGACATCTTCTTCCAGCCAAAGGCCGATCTGCTGCTCCACATAAGCTCCATTCCAATTCATGATCATCCTTCAACACGCTCCTCGATGATCCCTTGATCACGATTTAATATAATATGTTTCTTCCATAGAAGATCATCTTTTTCCGGGAAATCATCGCGATAATGGCCACCCCTGCTTTCTTCCCTTAACAGCGCCGACTCGGCAATCAGCAAAGAACAGGTCAATAAATTGGCGAATTCATACTCTTCCCGCTTTGTGAGCATGGAATCGAAGAAGGGAATTTGCCTTTTGAGTTCCTCAAGCCCCTTCTGCAAGCCTTGGGCAGAACGTTTCAAAGCCACATATCGCAGCATGATTTTTTGCAGTTTCAGCCTGCGTTCAATAATCGGCGTTGTGGGGGCGGCAGTTCTTCCCAAATCTCCGTGAATATCCGGCACTTCACCGAGCGGGGTTAATCCCTCGATCCGCTTGACGATCCGGCGTCCGAACACAATCGCTTCGGACAATGAATTGCTGGCCAAGCGGTTCGCGCCGTGTACACCGGTGGACGAAACCTCACCGCAGGCAAACAGCCGCTTTACCGTCGTTTCTCCGTTGAGATCGGTCTTGACTCCTCCCATCATATAATGGGCGGCTGGAGCAACGGGAATCCAATCGCTGCTTAAATCCAGACCGAATTGCAAGCAGTACTGATAAATCGTTGGGAATCTGTGCTTGACCATGTCCGGCGATTCATGGGTAATGTCGAGATATACGAAAATAGACTTGGTCTTTTCCATTTCGCTGACAATCGCGCGGGCCACCACATCACGGGGCGCCAATTCCAACTGAGGGTGGTAATCCTGCATAAATCTCTCGCCCTTGATATTGCGAAGGATTGCACCTTCCCCGCGGACGGCTTCGGATATCAAAAAGCGCGGTGCTCCCGGATAGCATAACGAGGTCGGATGGAATTGGACAAATTCCACATCGCGGATGTCCGCACCGGCTCTGTATGCGATCGCGATGCCGTCACCTGTAGCCACTTCCGGATTCGTCGTATAACGGAACAGCTGTCCCGCTCCTCCTGAACACAAGATTGTCGCTTTGCCTGTGATATATATCCGACTTCCATCCGGACGCTGCACGAGCGCTCCGAAGCATTCCCCTTCATGGGTCAGCAAATCAATTACAAAGTGATCATTCCAAATCTCGATATTCTCGTTATGTATCGCCTGATCGGAAAGGGCGCGTACAATCTCCGCTCCTGTCGCATCGCCGTGCGCATGCAAAATCCGCCGCTGGCTGTGCGCGGCTTCACGGGTTAACGCCAGCTCTCCGTTCTCCAAGTCAAATTGCGTCCCCATACGGATCAAGTCGCCGATCACCTCCGGTCCCTCGTGCACGAGCACATCGACTGCCTCTGCAGAGCAAAGGCCGGCACCGGCAATCAACGTATCCTGTCTATGAGCCGAAGGTGAATCCTCATCGGAAAGAACGACCGCGATTCCCCCTTGGGCATGCTGTGTATTGCTGTCCAACAAGGACTTCTTGCTGATCATTACGACCTTGGCAGTCTCACTTGCTTTGATCGCCGTGTATAACCCGGCTATTCCCGAACCGATCACGATCACATCGGTTTCCACTCGGGGAAGCTTCTCCAACGCATAATCGATTAAATGGCGATGCAGCATCCCAACAACACCTTCCGCTCTTTGTAATCGTTCCCTTAGCAGGAAAATGAGAGGCAGACTTCCGTATAAAACGGAAGGATTTACCTCTCATTGCTTTACTTAAGATGATCAATACGATAGCCATAAATACTCACATTACTTTACTTCCAGCATTCTGAGCAGAGAAACCCTTGCTTTGTCGGCAACATCCGGGGGAACATAAATCTGCGGCTGCATCGTTTCAAGCGCTCGCACTAGCTTCTTCAGATTATTGACCTTCATGTTGGGACAAACCAGGTATTTGGATGCAAAATGAAAGGTTTTGTGCGGGCTATCCAATCTTAGCTGATAGCCCGTTCCATCCTCGGTCCCGACAATGAATTCCTGGTGCTCCGATTCCCGGCAATACTTGATAATGCCCGTTGTGCTTCCGACATAGTCCCCCATGGCCACCACTTCAGGTCTGCACTCCGGATGTACAACGAACTGGGCGTTCGGATACTTTTCCTTCATTTCTTCAACGTCTTTTACCGTAAGCATATCATGGGTGTTGCAGTACCCTTCCCAGATGATCATTTTCTTGTCGGTAAATTGGGATACGTACTGCCCCAAGTTTTTATCCGGTACCCAAATGATTTCTTCGCTGTCGAGCGACTGGATCACTTTGATCGCATTGGATGAGGTACAGCAAATATCCGTTTCCGCCTTGATTTCTGCAGAGGAGTTGATATACGTCACCACTTTGGCATTCGGATGCTTGCGCTTGAGCTCACGCAGTCCATCGACATTGACCATATCCGCCATCGGACAGCCTGCACGCTCATCGGGTATGATCACGGTTTTATCGGGAGCAAGAATTTTTGCGCTTTCTCCCATGAAGTGCACCCCGCAAAAGACGATCACATCGGCGTCGGTTTCCGCCGCTTTTTGCGCCAATAAGAAAGAATCGCCGCGAAAATCAGCCACTTCTTGAATCTCGTCACGCTGATAATAATGAGCTAAGATGATGGCATTTTTCTCTTTCTTTAATTCAAGCAGCCGTTCCTGCAGCAGACGGTTTTGCTCTTGTTTACGCTCCAAGGCCAGAGTTTCCATCCTGAGCCTCCCCCTTCCATAGATTGTGAAACGAATTACAATCGTTTCCGCATGAAATATAATGATTTTCCCTTATTGTATCCCAAAGGCTTGCTTGCGATAAGTTAATACCTAATTTACACAACCCGAAGTCAGGTGTCAACGTGTAAAAACGAGAGATGTGAAAATCCTGTGGGGGATTTCTGTTTGGGATTTCAATTGCTTTCCGGCGAGGATGTGGAGGTGAGCGTTCCGATTCGGGTTCCGTTGCTTTCCGGCAAAGATGTGTAAACGTCCAGTACAAGCCTGACAGACCAAGAACCATCG
>CAZESH010000363.1:0-3672 GCA_964514665.1 uncultured Caryophanales bacterium | reverse complement strand
ATCACTTGGTCGATCTTGGGCTCATCGATGCGAAAATCCAAGACTTCCCCATGCTTCATAATAAAGCCGGCAACCTCGCCTGCAGATATCTTGAACCGGTCAAAACGCAGTGAAAATTGAGTGCCACTGTCGTCTTCCAGCACAACATGCGGCAGATCGCCCACAAGGCTGGAAAGAGAATGGAAAGGTTTGTCCACTTGAAAATGAATGGTACGTTCTCTGGCAAATGCATCTTTTACGGCCTGCAGCTCCCCGTCATAAATGATGCGGCCGCGATCGATGATCACCAGTCTGCGGCAAATATCCTCGATGTCGTCCAAGTCGTGGGTGGTGAGCATAATCGTGGTTCCTTGGTCCCGGTTCATTTCTTTGATAAATCGCCGAATGCGTTCTTTCACGGCGATGTCAAGTCCTATTGTCGGTTCATCCAAATAAACAATTTTGGGATTGTGCAGCAACGCGGCTGCCAAGTCGGCACGCATACGCTGACCCAACGAGATTTTTCTTGCCGACAGATGTAAAAATTCATCCAAACCCAACAACTCGGAAAAACGATCCATATTCTCCTTATACACATTACTCGGAATCTCGTAGATGTCTTTAAGTAGCAAGAACGATTCAATAATCGGCAGATCCCACCAAAGCTGAGTGCGTTGACCGAAGACGACTCCGATTTTTTGGGCATTTTCCATCCTGTGTTTGTAAGGTATCAATCCGTCAACGGTCACCACCCCGTTCGTTGGGACCAAAATGCCGGTCAGCATCTTGATGGTGGTTGATTTCCCGGCTCCGTTGGGTCCGACATAGGCGACAGCTTCGCCTTCCTGAATGGATAGGTCAATACCGTTTACAGCCATCTTCTCTTGGTATTTCTGAGTAAACAAATGTTTAACAGCGCCTGCTAATCCTGGTTCTTTGACAGCTTGTCGGAATTTTTTCGCAAGCCCTTTTACTTCGATTAAACTCATCCGGATTCCTCCCTATTTTGAATAATGGCCAGACTGAATTTATCCGAAAGTTTATGTCGGTTCATATTTAATTTGATTTCATCTGTAATTTTTTGTAAATCTGATAGATTCGACCATGGATTCTCGTCGATTCTATGAATAGCTGGAGTATAATCAGAGTAAATCAAAACGATTTTATTAGAAATTCGCTGCAATTCTTTCAACATTTCTTTTTGCAGCAATGAATTTAACATGCGGAAAAAATCGGAAACGACAACAATATCAAAATAATCATCCTGATAGGGAGTGTCGCAGCCCAGCAGATACTCAACTTTACACCCGGTCAAATACTCTCTGAATCTATGAAAAGTAGGCTTATTATGGGAAAAAATGTGGCTTGTTTGGATTTGTTGGGCAACAGCCAGACTGTCAATGCCAATAAGCAAGGAGTTTCGGGCTTTTCCCAAAAGCTCATTCAAATCACGCAACAAGCTAGAGGGGTAGTTCGGAACCACATGGCTTAATACCAAACAATCAAACCTGGCGAGTACTTGGTTATAATAGGTACCCGGATAATAAGGATATAGTTCTGTTTCCAATCTGTATTTTTTTCGGTGCAATTTCTTGCGGTTCGCAAAATTGGTCACTTGCTTCTGATCCCATGCGGCCGAAACATAAGGGATATGGAAGGCATAAGCATCCCTGATTCCCAGAAATGAGCCTCCTTCCAAAAATAAACGGTAGGCAAAGTCGTTGTCCTCGGAACCCCATCCTTGAAAGGTATCGTCGAATCCACCGGCTTTTTCAATTAAATGGCGAGGGACGGTGAAAGCGCCGCTATAGCCCATGGTCCAAGGAGCGGACAATCGATCCAAGTTGTCGTCAACCAAGTCAAACAGACCGTGCCGAACATCAAGCCATTCCGGAAAGGACAGCAATTTTTCGCATTTTTTCGGTAAAGTTTCTGAGGAGATACCTTCAATAATAGACATATCCACCTTTTCGGGATCCGTAAAAGCACCTAACATATAGTGGCATAAGATCTTGTTGTCCATAGGAACATAATAGTCCGCTACTTTTTGCACAAAGAAGGTTGGAATCAGCATACCGCTATCCAGAAAAATAAGCACATCACCCGAACTGTTTTCGATACCCAAATTTCTCGTGCGGGCTCTACAAGAAAGCTCATCTCTTGGTCGATATATGTAAACAAGCTTCTCTATGCTATTCTTATATTCCTCTACTATTTCATTGCTTGCATCGATTGATCCATCATCAACGATAACAACTTCTATTTCGATAGAAGAAGAGATTTCTTGTTTAATAATATAATGCAAGGTTTGCGATAAATGCTCCCTTGCATTATATGTAGGGATTATGATCGATATAAGCATTTATTTTGTCCTTTCTTAATTTTTATATTTAGTTTTCCTAACTTTCATATAACGTTTTGGATTCACAACAACAACCTTCACTGACTTAAGCCCGAAGGGCGGCCACGATGCGGTTAGTTGGTTGGTTGGTTGGTGTGGATGTGTCCCGGTAATTACTTCTTCGCCCTAACTACCGTGACCAAGGGGCGTCAACCCCGAAGCGTGAATGTGGATGCTGCTGACATCTTGAACTGACTCTCAAATCTTTTTCTCATTATGCTAAAGGAAATATAGAGAAAACCTGAGTTGCTTTCTTTAAAGGATAGTTCCTCCTATTCTAAATAAAATAAAAATGTAATTTTTTAATTTAATAAATACAAATTACCATAAACAAAATACAATTTCTACCTTTTTATGAACTATGATGTAATAGAGACAGCAGCAAAACGGAACCCTTGTTGTTACTGCTAACGCATAATGTCCGGAAATTGAAGGCGTAAGTTGTCCTGCTGATGACGGTCAATCTGTCCAACGATTGGTTTGGATAAGGGAGAATCATGACAATTCTCCCTGGATGACGTGCTTGACCATGTGGTCATCGATGATCCGATGTTTGTTTTGCGAACCGTAAATTAAGCAGTGTGTACATACCTTGTTAATCAGCCGGGCGGCTCCGCTTGAAAAGCGATAGATATCGTCAATCGCTCCATCGGTGAAAATATCTCGATCAGCCCCAGCGTACGCCATATGCCGCTGGATGTACGCTCCGGTTTGATCGCGATCATAGTGCGGCAATTTGCACTGCAAATCAATGCGTTGCCGAATCGCCGCGTAGTTTTGAAGTCAAGGCGATCCCATAGTTCACTTTGCCCCACAAGAATGAGCGCCATCGGATTCTGAGCATCCATTTTGAAGTTGAGCAAAAAGCGAACCTCTTCCAGCATTTCTCGATCCAACAAATGGGCTTCATCCGCCACCACAACCGGCTGCAGTCGATGAATGCCGCGCATCAGCTCATTCTCCCGATACAGCTGGCGCTTGGCATCTCCGCGATAAAACTTGGACTCTCAGCCCAGTTGCTCAAGTAGACCTTTGTAGAAATGCCGCGGGGTCAACTTCGAATCTGAAAGATACAAGATCTTAAATTGGGCGAGATTCAATACTTCGGAAAACCGGCGAATGGTTGTCGTTTTGCCTGTACCCGAGTCGCCAGTCACGACGGCAAACCATTGTCGCTGAGCCGCATACGCAAGCCGTCCCAAGGTTTCTTCCAGGATGTCGGATGCGTAAAGTTCATTCTGTCAACAGCAATTGAATTTTCCTCAATATCAGCACTTGAATATTCCTCACTT
>CAZESH010000362.1:0-3745 GCA_964514665.1 uncultured Caryophanales bacterium | reverse complement strand
TGGGCAGACAGGTGAAACATATACGGGTTTGATTTCGTTTAATGTTTTGCATGGAGAAGATTGAAGCGTCAGAGTGGGGGGGAGAAAATCTGAATGAAAAATTTAAAAGTGTTGATCTTCATATGCGTATGGCTAGTTGGCGGCATTCCTTCAGCTTATGCTGCCGATATCAACAAAAAACCGTTAAACGAAGTTTTCGACCGCATGGTGGTCGTTCCGTACGATTTTCAGGAAAAAGCCTTTGTAGGCGGGCAATTGACCGACCTTTACGGTGATTATCAAATGGTTCAGAGAAACGGGCGTGTCATGGTTCCGATCCGCTTGATGGCTTATTTGGCAACGCAAGCCGACCGCTATCAGGACACGTGGGAGGCGATCTGGCAGCCTCAGCATCCGGATGACGTCATCTTAAGGAACTCCAATTTGCACAAGACGATCAAGTTTACCGTAAACAGCAAAACGATGCGGGTCAACAACCAGCCGCAAACGATGGATGTCGCCCCGCAAATCATAAACGGGCGAATCATGCTGCCTTTGCGAAGCGCGGCGGCGGCATTGGGCAAAAAAATCGATTGGTTGACCGGGCTGATCCTGATCGGCGACGAATACGTGGATTTACAGCATCCACAGACGCTGGACATCACGGGGAAAATCAAGTCTATATTGACCGATGCCCGAAAGCCGGTCGATTATGATTTAAAAGGAACCCCGATTGCGAAATACGGCGACTCTATTTTCTACTTCAGGTATTTCAATGATCGGAATGGTGCAGTCGAACAATTATACAAAAAAACAGACGGCAAGCAGGAGGTCCAAGTGCAATTGCCGGGAAAACCGGTGCTGCACAGCGCGAAGGTCATCAACCATGAACTGTATTACGTTTCCACGGTCAATCACCAAGGCGAGCTCGATGCCTTCGATTTTGCCGACAATCAGTACCGAAAGATCTGCGCGTTCGAACAGTGGACCCCGGCGGACGGATGGCTGGCGGATGTCCGGTATATCGACAACGAGTTGTATGTCAACCTGCACAGCGGGGAGCTGACGATGGGGGGCGAAGCTTTGTTCAAAGTGGACAACGGCGCCGCGAAAATGATTGCGAATGCCCATAACTTCATCCAATTTATAAAAGCGGGAGATTATCTGTATGAGACGGATTTCCATCCGATGGTCAATGAGGGGAAGAATCTGTATCGGGTCAACATGCAAACGGGAAAATTTGCAATTATAGAAGAGCCGGGATATGCCTATGGGATCGTCCGCAAATCAGACGGCCATGGAACAAGTTTATCAGGCAACCGCGCATTGTACATCAAAGACGGCTTCCTTTATACGTTAGGCTACAAGCAAAGCGATCTTAAGGACGAAAGCGCCGTGTATAAAATCAATCTGGCCGATCAGACGCAGGTCAAGCTTACCCCCTCAACGGATCGGTTCTGGCTGGCGGACAACCGAATTTATTATATCGACTCGGCATCAGGCTATTTGAAGAGTGTAGATTTAAATGGAACCCGCAATCAGCTGCTGGTGGGAAGAAACGTGATTGACGCGCAGTTCTACAATGGGGCATTCTACTATTTGACGAATGCATACGACAACCAGTCAACGCAAGGAGAGCTGTATCAATACGACATAACCAACGGGCGGGAAGTCAAATTAAGCGACAAGTCGGCCAGCTCGTTTTATGTGGGGAAAGCCGGGATTTACTATCTGTCCAAAAACTATGATTCAGGATTATACAGGGTTGATGCCGACAGGCAAAATGTTCGATTGGTTAAAGACAGCATAGATGCGGCGATCTTGAGCGATGAAGGAATGGTCTACACGCTGACTTACAAGAAGGGCATATACGCAGTGAAGTAAAGGCGCTCTCAAAAAATGTTGCCGGCAGCCCGGCGGGGGATTTTTCGATTTTTCATGCTATAATGGGATAAAACCAAAGCGTTGGGAGTAATTGGCATGCGGTATCGGAAATTGGGAACAAGCGGATTGGAAGTATGATTGTTGGGACTGGGCACGAATGCATTTGGAGGACGCGCAGACAAAGAAACGTCGATTCGGGTTTTGCATCACGCTGTTGACAATGGGATCACGTTTATTGACACGGCCGACATTTATACCGGCACGAAGTCGGTGCGACCAAAGCGGGCATGAAGCGGAGAGAAGGCCCGAACTCCAGCGGATCCTCGCGCCAGCATATACTAAAGGAAATCGAAGGCAGTTTGGCCCGATTGCAAACGGACTACATCGATTCTATCAGATCCATGCTTTTGATCCGTCGACTCCGCTTGACGAGACGCTCCGTGCATTGGATGACCTGGTTTCGTCCGGAAAAGTGAGATATGTCGGGGCTTCGAATTATGCCATTCCTTATTTTCGTCTGGCGGGAGGCATTCTTACAGGCAAATATTCGGGGGGCTCGGTACCCAGCGGGTCGCAGCTGGATAAAAATCCAAACTTTGCGCAACGGATGGATTCCGCAAGATTGGCATTGGGTGAGCAAGAAGTGGCGAAGCTCGCGGCTGAGATCGGAATCTCTGCCACGGCGCTCTCGCTGGCTTGGCTGATGCAATCAGCCTGCGGTGAGCACGGTCATTGCCGGAGCGACCCGTGAATCGCAAATCGACGACAATCTGAAGGCGGTTGACCTCGAGCTTGCGGAGGACATGCTGCAAACGCTTGACGAAGCAAGCGAGGATTTCATCTATTTGCCGCCGTTTGGCAGTGCACCGCGTCGGAGTCGGACCTGAATTAAAATAAGGTGATGAAATGAACAAAAAAAAACCATCGGCATGTTCGCCCATGTGGATGCGGGCAAGACCACATTGGCCGAACAATTGCTTTATCATACACACAGCATTCGGAAGCGGGGCAGGGTCGATCATAAGGATGCTTATCTCGACAGCCATGCCATCGAACGGGCAAGGGGCATTACCGTTTTTGCCGACCAAGCCGTCATGTTGTACAAGGGAGCCGCCTACTATTTAATTGATACGCCCGGACACGCCGATTTCTCGCCGGAAATGGAACGGGCTGCCCAGGTGCTGGACTATGCCGTTCTCATGATCAGCGCCGTGGAAGGCGTCCAGGGACACACGGAAACGGTCTGGCAGCTGCTTCGCAAGCATCAAATCCCGACGTTCTTTTACATCAATAAAATCGATCGGATCGGCGCGGACATAGACAGAGTCCTCGGGGAAATTCGCATGCATCTGACGGAGGATGTGTGTATGCTTACCGGGAACCTGGCGAACGGAGAAGTTGGCGAAGCCTTGTTGGAGAGCATGGCGGAGCGGGACGAGCAATTGTTGGAAAAGTTCTTGGCGGGAAGTGAAGATCAAGCATTTTGGCTGCGGACGCTGCAGGCCAAGATTCATGGCCGGCAGCTCTTTCCTTGCGCGAGCGGTTCTGCATTGCAGGATATTGGCGTTACCGAATTTTTGGATCAGCTGCATCTGCTCACGACAGTGGTTTATGACGAGCAAGCGCCTTTCGGCGGATGTATCTATAAAATTCGTCACGACAAAGACGGTGTGCGATTGACCTTTATCAAGGCATTAAGCGGTACACTGAAAGTGCGTGACGAACTGTGCTATGCCGGAGAGGATGGGCAAATTTGCGAAAAGGTCACGCGTCTGCTCATTTTTAACGGGATTGAGTCCCATGCGGTCGAACAGGTCTCGGCGGGAGCCCTGTTCGCCGTGACCGGACTCTCGGCGGCCAAGGCTGGACAAGGCTTGGGAGT
>CAZESH010000361.1:0-3778 GCA_964514665.1 uncultured Caryophanales bacterium | reverse complement strand
GCGCAATATCCTTGCCCGGCTCCGTTTATTTTACGGTTCCCAAGCGCAGCTGCAGGTGCAAGCCCTTGAGCCTAGCGGCCTGCAGGTCAAAATCGCATTCCCCGTTATGGAAGCAGGTGAAACCGCATGAGAGTCCTTATTGTAGATGATGAAAAGCATGTCCGCGACGCCGTAAGGCTGCTGCTGCCTTGGCGGGAGCTTGAAATTACGGAAGTGCTTGAAGCGGAAAACGGCGCGGAAGCCGAACGCTCGGTGCTGGAAAAGCTGCCTGATCTGGTGATTACCGACATGATGATGCCGATGAAGGACGGCGTTCAGCTGATGGAATGGCTGCGTCTGCATGCACCGCTGGCCAAAACGATCGTGATCAGCGGCCACAACGATTTTCATTGGGTTCGCGGCACCATTCAGCACGGAGGCATCGACTATATTCTGAAACCGATTGACCGGGATCAATTGATTGCAGCTGTAACCCGCGCCTTGCAATTAATCCGCAGTGAAGAGCTCGAGCGCCTGCGCAATCAGGCGCGGAATATGGAGATGAATCAGCTCAGGCCGGTGTTCTGGAACCGCACGTTTTCCAATTTGTTGACGGAGCCGCAGCTGTTTTCTTCAATCAAGGAAAAAATGCGGTTGGAATTCTCCATGGAAGAAGCCCTGTCCTGCCAGACAGCCATCCTCGATCTTGAAATCGTCAATCCGCAGGTGTTGAAGCGGTTTTCCTTCGACAGGGAGCTTCTGTTTTTTACCTTGACGAATATTTGCAACGAGATCATTGGCAAAGACCGGAACGGCTTTGCCTTTCGCAATTGGAACAGCAGCAATGAAGTGGTGATTTTGTTCTGGCAGAAGCTCTCCGCTGCAACGGACCAGATTCAGCGAATCAACGCCGCGCTGCTGCAAACGCTGGGCGTCTGCTTTGATTTCGGTGTGGGCACGGTACGAAGCTTTCCCGAGCAGCTGACGATTTCTTACAGCGAGGCCCAGACCGCGCTCAGACAGCGCAATTTGCTGCAGGAAAACGCTTGGATCCACCCGTTCACGAAGAAAGAAACGCGTGCGGCAGCGCTCCATCTAAGCGATTTCGAGGAAGCGCTGCGGCTTTCCGTTCTAAGCCGAAATACGGACAGAATGGAGGAGAGCGTCAATGCTTGGATTGATGCAGCAAGCCAACTTGAGGAAATCACGCTGGAGCATACGGAGCTTTGGCGGCACGAGGCGGACATGCTCTTCTCGCGCTGGAGGGAAGCATTCTTACCGGGAGAAACGGTCGATACCCCCGAAAACGGAGGGCGCAAGCCGATTCCGCTCGATCCGCATGGCCGCTTCTTGATCCGCGAGTGGGGTACGGAATTTACCCGGGAGCTTGTCCGCTTTGCACAAATCGTGGGAAGCAGACAGCAGCAGAAGGAGCAGCCAATCATTTATGAAATCAAAAAATACATCGAAAGTCATTACAACGGCAACATCTCGCTGCAGGAAATCGCCAATCATTTTTACCTGAGCCGTGAATACATTTCGCGTAAATTCAAGCAGGAGCTCGGTGAGAACATTTCCGAATACTTGACCAAGATCCGTATCGAAAAGGCAAAGGTGCTGCTGCAAAACCCCGCCATGAAAATTTCGAGGATTGCCGAAATGGTCGGATTTCAAGATGAGAAGTACTTCAGTAAAGTGTTCAAAAAAATGGTGGGCATCTCGCCGAACGAGCATCGCAAGGAAGCGGAATAAAAGCAGGCTGATCACGAATAAAACGCATTTTCATTTTTGCCTGTTTTGGTTATAATAAGATTAAGTATTTTGGAGGTGCATGTTCATGACATTTGTTCTGGTTTTGACGGTTTCGCTTCTGTTCTTTGCGTCGATGTTCACCGCTGCATATAATGACGACAAAACCAAAGGACTGTAAGTTGAAAACTCGGCTTTAAAACGGAGGCAATCCCATGCGGATCGCCTCTTTTTCGTTATCTGCGGGACTCGCGCAGGCTCAGTCGGTAATCGCTGGGGGAGCAGCCGAACCATGTTTTGTACTGCTTGGAAAAGTACAGCGGATCGTTAAAGCCGACGGAATATGCGATCTGCTCGATCGTCAGCGGTTCGCAGAGCAGCTCCCTGGCTCGCTCCATGCGCAGCTTGGCCAGATATTTTACCGGCGGCATGCCGACCTGGCGCTTGAAAATCTTGCTTAAATAGGTTCGGTGATAGCCGAGCTCGCCGGCCATTTCTTCAATCGTCAGCGGCCGCATGAACTGCAGCTTCAGCCAGCGTACGGCATGCTCGACCCGATTGTACTCTTCTGCCCCGGGTTCGTTATCAAGACGGCCGGAGGCGGCAGCGGCATCCGCCCATTCCGCCAAGGCGAGGCGGAACATCGCGCCTGCCCTCAGATCACACCCCGCTTGCGCGGCTTTCAGCAGGCTTTCGACCTGCGTGAACAGCTCCAGCACCGCTTGGTTGTCCCCCGCAAGCACCGGATGGCGGCGGGTAATGCCCGCACGTTTCAGCAGCGCTTCCGCCGCCGATCCCTGAAATCCGATCCAACGATATCTCCAAGGCTCCGTCTCGTCCGAACTGTAAGTCACCAAATCCCCCGGAAAAATAAAGAAGCAATCACCGGCTCCCAGCTCATGGCGAATTCCCTGAGAAATATAGTAGCCCCTGCCGGATGAAACAGCATGAACAAGAAAATAATCATAGATCTGCGGCCCAAGCTTATGTCGCGGAAAGGTGCGCGAATGTCCGCTGAACAGCACGCCGATTTCTCCGTCCTGCCGATAGGGATTGACCGATGTGGAGCAAATTTCCTTTCTCATACGACCGATCTCCTTGCAATAAAATAAGTTAGACTACATTTCTCCATATAGTTCTTTCTTCTATCCATACCCGTTTCCTTAGTTTTACACTATGCTGAAGGCAGTAGTCAATCCATGGAAACAAGGAGGAATTAAAGTTGTCAAAAATCACTTTTCTTGGTGCGGGAAGCACCGTTTTTGCCAAGAATGTGCTGGGTGACAGCATGCTTGTTCCGGCTCTGCAGGAATTTGAGCTGGCGCTGTTCGATATCGATCCTCAGCGTTTGCGGGATTCGCAAAACATGCTCGATAACCTCAAGCAATCAACGGGCAGCAAGTGCACAATCAAGGCTTATGAGGATCGCAAGGAGGCGCTGCGGGGGGCCAAATATGTAGTGAATGCGATTCAGGTCGGAGGCTATGATCCGTGTACGATTACCGATTTTGAGATTCCCAAGAAGTACGGACTGCGCCAAACGATTGCAGATACCGTTGGGATCGGCGGGATTTTTCGCAACCTGCGCACCATTCCGGTCATGCTGGATTTCGCCAGGGATATGCAGGAGGTATGTCCGGATGCGTGGTTTTTAAATTATACGAATCCGATGGCCGTTCTGACCAATGTGATGATCACGCATGGAGGAATTAAAACCGTCGGACTCTGCCACAGCGTGCAGGTTTGCGTACCGCATCTGTTCGAGCAGCTTGGCATGGATACCGAGGGCGTTCAGTCCAAAATTGCAGGCATCAACCACATGGCTTGGCTGCTTGAGGTGACCAAAGACGGCAAGGATCTGTATCCGGAAATCAAACGCCGCGCCGCGGAAAAACAAAAACAGCAGCATCACGACATGGTGCGCCTGGAATTGATGCATCGTTTCGGCTACTACGTAACGGAGTCGTCGGAGCATAATGCGGAATACCATCCGTATTTCATCAAAAGCGGATATCCCGAGCTGATCGAGCGCTTCAACATTCCCCTTGAC
>CAZESH010000360.1:0-3800 GCA_964514665.1 uncultured Caryophanales bacterium | reverse complement strand
CAGTGAGGCTGAGAAACTGCCTGGCGTATTTGCCGTAATTACAGGAAAAGATATGGTCAATCAATTTGGCGCTTTTGTTGCCGATGAAACCGGTTTGGCTGTAGAGAAAGTTCGTTATGTGGGAGATGCGATCGCCGCTGTAGCTGCAATTAATGAAGAAGTTGCATCCAAAGCACTGGAGCTGATTGAAGTTGAGCTCGAGGAATTGCCGTTTGTGATCGAGCCGGAAGAAGCGATGAAGCAGGATGCTCCATTAATTCATGATTCAGAGCTGAATATAGCAGCACATAACCGTGTTGCCGCCGGAGATGTTGAAGCGGGTTTTGCCGAAGCGGATTATATTTATGAGGACCGATTTGAAACTACAAAGCAAGCGCATGCCTGCATGGAGCCTCACATTTGTATCGGTCATTGGGAAGCCTCCAACAAAATTGTACTCTATGATTCAACCCAGTCTACGTTCTTCATGAGATTTCATTTATCCAATATTTTCAAACTGCCTGCAAGTAAAATTCGCATCATTGCGCCATATATCGGCGGTGGCTTTGGCAGCAAAAGCGAGGTTCACGCCATTCATATCTGCTCGTTGATTTTATCAAGAAAAACCGGAAGCCCTGTTAAAATGGGACATACGCGAGATGAAGAATTTACATCCTCCAGAACAAGACACAAGGAAATTATTTATTTGAAAACAGGCGTGAAAAAGGATGGCACGATCACTGCCCGGCAAGCTCGAGTCATTATTGACAATGGCGCTTATACGAGCTATGGTCCAGGCGTCTCACTGACGCAATCCATGCTTGGCGGAGCTGTTTATCGGATCCCGAATTACCGATATGACGGATACATTGTGTATACGAATACCCCAATCGGCGGAGCTTTTCGCGGGTTCGGTTCCCCGCAATTTACTTTTGCAGCGGAGAGTCAGGCAGATATGATCGCCAAGCGGATCGGAATGGATCCATTGGATTTTCGCCGCAAGAATCTAACCAGACCGGGAGACAAAGCAATATCGGGACCCAAGCTGACAACCAATGGAGCAATGGAGTCCATGGAACTGGCTGCTAAAGGAATTGGCTTCTCAACAAAATCAAGCCATCCGACAAAATATCGCGGTGTCGGCTTGGCGGTAGGCACTCATTTCACAAGCGGAAAATTCCATCCGGAAACGAATGCCGATTTTACAGGAGCAACCGTAAAGGTGAATGAAGACGGATCAATCAATGTATTATCCGGTCAAATCGAGATGGGCTCGGGTAATGCCACGACTTTATCACAAATTGCGGCAGAAGAGTTTGGTGTGGAAATCGACGATGTTGAAATGATAATGAGTGATTCTGAAACCATTCCGCCAGATATGGGTACTTTCGGAAGCCGCGGAACGACATTAGGCGGAAAAGCAGTATTCTTGGCTTGTCAAAAGGCCAAAAAGATGATAGCGGAAGAAGCTGCTGCCCAATTCAATTGTGCGCCGGAAAGCATTCTTTTCGAAAATAAACAAGTAATCAACGGGGAGGATCCATCTAAACGCGCAGCCTTGGGTGCAATTGTGGCAGGGATGATGTTCCGAGATGGCGGCGGTAATCACGTTGTGGCCAGTGCACATTTTGATGCACCATGTTCTTTGCCTGATCCAGAAACCGGTGTTGGCGATTTCGCGATGTCTTATTCATTCGGTACTCATGCCGTCGAAGTTGAAGTTGATGTGGATACAGGAAAGGTGACCATTTTGGATTTCGTGGGTGCGACGGATTGCGGCAACCTTATTAACCCTGCAGGTGCAGAAGGACAGGTCGAAGGCGGCGTGATGCAGGGAATCGGTTATGCAATGTATGAAGATATCAAAATCCGTGATGGGCAGCCTATTAATACACGCTTTGGCAATTACAAAATCCCGACAGTCATGACCGTTCCGCCAATGCGAACGCTGTGGGTTGAGACCAATGATCCGCAGGGCATCTATGGATCGAAGGGATTGGCAGAAATGGGCTTGGTTCCGACAGCGCCCGCAATCGCAAATGCAATTGAAAATGCAATCGGCGTTCGCATTCAAAGCCTGCCGATAACACCCGAGAAAATATTGAAAGCCTTAAAGGAAAAAGACACAAAGGAGGTACTCGGTGCTTTATGATAATCGAAGAAAAAGTATTCTTAGACGTGAATACGGATGAGCTGTGGAAAGTCGTAAACGAAATACCGGTTATTGCTAAATGCATTCCGGGAGTCGAAGAATTTATTCCGGAAGGCGATAATGTTTATGTAGGCAGCATAAAAATGAAGGTCGGTCCGATTGGGGTAAATTTTAAAGGGAAAATTACTGTGATCGATGTAAATACAGAAGAGCATAAAATTACGATGCAGGCTGAGGCTTCAGATAACCGGATCGGTTCAAACGTAAAAGTGCTGCAAACACTTTCTGTAGTCCAAGCAAGCGAAGGCTCGGAATTTGCGGTGACAGCAGATGTCAATATGAGAGGCAAGCTGGCCCAACTGGGTTGGGGCTTGATCCGTCCCAAGGTGACAAGCACCATGCAGGATTTTGCTGAAAATTTAAAAGTATATATGAATGAGAAGAATGAACAGGAAATTGTATCAGAAGAAGCCGAAAAACGTGATGAACAGGTAATATAAGGGATTGCTTGCAAGGTTATTTCGATGATGAATGAGGAGTGAATGGCATGGAGTATGTAAAACCCTCAACAATTCAAGAAGCTATTGAAGCTTTGATCCATTTTGGGGACGGGGCAAAGCTGGTTGCCGGAGGCCAATCCCTTCTCGCAATAATGAAGCAGGGAATTTTAGAGCCAGATGCGCTGGTTTCTCTTTCAGCTATCGATGAGATGAAACAAATTAGAAAAGATGAGGATGGATCACTAATTATTGGCGCGATGGCGACTCATGATAAAGTAATGCGTGATCCGCTTGTTCTCGAACATGCGCCTCTTTTGACCGAAACAGCAAGAAGAGTGGCTTCCGTTCAAATCAGAAATATGGGAACATGGGGAGGGAATCTTTCGCATGGAGAGCCTGGGGCTGATCCGCCTGCTGCTTTGATTGCTGTTGATGCTGCGGTGAAAATTGCTGGGCAAGAAGGAACACGAATCATTAAAATAGAAGATTTATTTGTTGATTATTTGACGACCGATTTGAATCATGGAGAAATACTGACCCAAATTATCGTTCCCGTTCAGCCTGAGAATAGCGGGACAGCTTATATCAAGCATACCATTCGCGACGACGGAGACCTCGCCATTGTCGGTATCGGTGTGAGGGTAACCATGGATGAGTCAAAAGAGTATATTCAAGAAGCGAGGATCGGTATTAACGGTGCCTCTCTAACCACCATACGGGCAGTTGATGCCGAAGCTATTTTAACCGGCAAGGAGCCGAACACGTCATTGTTTACAGAAGCAGGAGTATTAGCTGCTAATGCTTGTGAACCGCTGGATGATGCCGAAGCTTCAGCGGAATACCGGATATCGATGGTTAAGGTGCTGGTTAAACGGGCTTTGGAGCATGCGGTCGCAGCTGCCAGAAAACAAAATAAGTAGCTAGAATAGAAGAAGGTGATCCTAAATGCAAACAAGAATTGATCTCAACTCTGATATGGGTGAAAGTTATGGACTGTATCGATACGGGGAAGATGAACAGATTCTTCCCTATATTACATCAATAAACCTTGCATGCGGCTTTCATGCAGGAGATCCGGTAGTCATGAACAATACCGTTCATTTGGCTAAAAAAATGGGTGTGCAGGTTGGGGCGCATCCCGGGTTTCCGGATATTTTGGGATTTGGACG
>CAZESH010000359.1:0-3853 GCA_964514665.1 uncultured Caryophanales bacterium | reverse complement strand
CATTGGGGGCACTAACACCGTACTTGGAATTTATAATGAAAAGTTTGACCTGCTGGAAACTAACTCCTTTCGCACCGTTAAATCTCATTGGCCAAGTATAGTCAGGTTGCCGAATGATTTCTTGGAGCTGCTTGAACATGAAATAAGGCTTCTGGTTTTGAAGTATACATCTGATTTTCATGCCGTAATTGCTGTCGGTGCGGGAATTCCGGGGACGGTAGATTCCAAGAGCGGCGTCGTGGTAAGCGCCGTTAATTTAGGATGGCGGAACGTGCCGTTTGTTGAAGAAATGAATCATAGGCTAGGAGTACCGGTGTATATCGATAATGACGTACGGATTTACACACTTGGCGAAGCGTTCGCGGGCGCAGGCTCCGGCCACAGCAATATCCTATGCCTTACGCTCGGAACCGGTTTGGCGGCAGGTATCATTCTGGAAGGGAATTTAATTAGAGGCTCGACCTTGTATGCTGGCGAGATCGGACACGATCGCGTCGAAGGCGAGCAACGAATGTGTAATTGCGGGCGCGTGGGCTGCTTGGAAACCGTTGCTTCTGCAACAGGAATCGCCTATTTGGCGGAGCAAAGCCTGCTTACCGATTCAACAAGCACCCTCCACCTGGTGGCCGCCGAACGAAAGCTGACATCGCAAGATGTGTTTGAAGCATGCGTGAAAGGAGACTCAATGGCGCTGGGTGTGTTCCAGAAGGTAGGCACGATTCTGGGAAGAAGGCTGGCCACGTATTTGTTTTTGTTAAATACGGAGGTTGTGATCATTGGCGGAGGTGCTGCACGAGCAGGCGATTACTTGCTTGACCCGATTCGCTCCGTCCTTCGTGAGCATTACCCACCTATGACATCGGGGAATCTTAAAGTTGTTCGTGCTCAATTAGACGATCGGGCAGGGCTTTATGGAGCCGTCTATTTTGCGCGAAAGTGTTTGGATGGGATTGATAAAAGCTAAAAAAATCGCCCTCTATCTGGCCAAAAGGGCAGGCAGGATAAAGGAATCACGCTTTTTTATCGATGCTCTGAATACCGTCAAAAGCGGTCTTTTTTCACATTTTTTCAATCGCCGGTGTTGAGCGAATGGTTGTTGGCATGAAGTTCTCTTATAAATTTATTCATCAGTATCATTTCCTGTGCAGACAAATCACCCGAGTTGTTTTTTTGAAGCATTTTTGAAATACTGCGCTTTAAAATCTCATTTTTCTTCTCCAACACTTCATTTCCATTTGACATTACTTGATATCCAACTCCTTTGTTTGACTTCAAGTAATAGTATAACAACCGGCGATTAAAAGCGAAAACGCCGCTGCAGCGGCATGAACGGCATATATGCGTCGCAAACGGCAGGGGAGATGAATACTCGGGGGAGACGGAAAATCCCGGACCTATCCGCTCAAACCGGACCGAATCCCTTGATTAGGAACATTTTGCAAGTCCGCCATCGGCAGAACGCTTCTTTCTTACCAAACTGGCACGAATCCGTCGATTCGCATCAGAATCGCTTCGATTTCAGCAAGTTCATTTTCTTTAAGCACTTATTCCAGAGGCTTTTGCGTTTTCTTCCACTTGGGCAACCCTGCTTGCCCCGAATATTGCTGAACTGACGCCCGGTTCGTTCAGAACCCAAGCAATGGCTAATTGGGACAACGTCAAACGAAGATCGCCTGCCAACTCATTCAAGCTTTGCACCAGTTCCAGTACGTCATCACGAAGATAGCTCTTGATCCAGAGGTTAGTATCGTCATTTTCTCGACAGGCCTTGATCGTTCGGACCTTCCCCCATCGGGAAATAAACCTTGGTGGCAAGCACATAACTGGAGCGCTCGAATTTTTTCAGCGCTTCTCCTACGACTTGCTCCGCTTATCCCTCCTATGAGTCTTGAATGGGTTTTGTATAAACCGTCGACTATATTATAATCAACAGTAAGCATACACTTCAAACAACAAAGAAATAAAGAGGGGGATCTTGATGAATCCCGTATCCAAGCTGTTGATCACAGCCGGCATCGTGCTCGTCGCCGTCGGATTATTCTGGCAGTTCGGAGGCAGGCACCTCCATCTGGGACGGCTGCCCGGCGATATCGTGATTGAAAAGGAAAACTTCCGCTTCTATTTTCCGATCACAACCTCGATTCTGATCAGCGTGCTGCTCTCGCTGGTGCTGTATTTGTTCAAGCTGTTCAAATAAACGCTGGCGCAATTGCAGATTTTGTGTATAATGAATAACAAATGGTAAAGTATACCTGCCCCCTATGGAAATTTGTTTTTTGGGGATTGAGAGGTCGGGTTTTCCCGATCGGGTGACGTTACCTGCATATTCACACACCGACCTTTCAAGCTTGCTTGCAGGTTTTTTTATATTTCAGCCCATGGAAAGGAAAGAGCGGTATGGAAAAGCCGGAGCTGTTCGGCGGTTTAAAGCCGGGAGCCGTCCTCGGCGAGCGCTACAGGATCGTTAGTTTGATCGGACACGGCGGAATGGGAGCGGTTTTTCTGGCCGAGGATATCAAGCTTAACGGAAAGAAACGCGCAGTCAAGGAAACCTTGATGGATCAGCGTGCGGCGTCCTCCTTTCATAATGAAGCAGAGCTGCTGATGAAGCTAAGCCACCCTTACCTTCCGGATATTGTCGACTATTTCGGCGATGCAGCCGGCGGGAAAGTATATCTCGTTATGGAATATATCGAGGGTGTGACGATGGAAGAGAAATTTGTCGCCGGGCAAAAGAAATTAGAGGTATCTGAAGTCGTAAAATATGCGCTGCAGCTGTGCGATTTGTTGGACTATCTTCATCATGGCACCGAGCAGGCGATCGTCTACAGGGATTTAAAGCCGGCCAACGTGATGATCGACGACCAGGGCAATGTCCGGCTGATCGATTTCGGCATTGCCAGACGCTACAAGCAAAAGGGCGATGCCGATACGCTGCAGATCGGCACGATCGGTTTCGCGGCGCCTGAGCAGTTCGAGAAGAACCTATCCGACGAAAGAACCGATATATATGCCTTGGGTGCCATGCTTTATTATTTTTTGTCGCAAGGGCGTTATTACTATCTTTCGGAAACACCGCTAAGTGAGCTTAAACCGGAGCTTCCCGCTGCGCTTGTCATGACGGTCGAGCGGCTGCTGCAGCGCAATCCTGCCAACAGACCGCAAAGCGTGAATGAGGTCAGAACGCTATTGAAGGGCTGCTTGAACGAAGTAAATGTTCGTGAGGACATCTCCCAGCATTTTGAACGACATTCGGCAGAGCCGAAATTGATCGTTATTGCCGGTTTGTACCCGGGAGCGGGCTCCACCTTTTTTTCCGTTTCGTTGGCCAGAGCGCTTCATCGCAGAGGGGTGGAGCATGCTTTGATCGAAGCTCCGCTTCAGCAGCCGGAACTATTCTTAACAATGTTCGGAAACACTCGCGTTCCGCAGGACTATCGGTTTTTGAGCGATCAAATCATCTTGGGCGAATCGCTTGAGCACCGCAACGTGTGGCTGGAAGGACTTACTTCCTTGTTTCCTGCTAATCCCGCCGGATTGCAAAAGCAGTGGCGGAATAAGGATTTGCTGAAGCTGCTGTTTTCCGTGAAGTCGCCGATAAAAATCGTGGATGTTTCGCATCTCATGGATCATCCTGCGGCAGTTGAGATGATCGAGGTTGCCGATGAGATTGTGGTCGTAACGGATCCTTTTCCTGCAAAAATGAATCGTCCGCATACATTGGCGCGGATGGAACGCCTGCAGAACTGGCGGGATCAAGGCAAACGCGTCCATTTCGCGGCAAATCGTGACATGCTTGTGCAGCTTCGCAAGGAATGGTTCGCTGCGCTTCCGTTTCCGCCAAGTTGTACAC
>CAZESH010000358.1:0-3972 GCA_964514665.1 uncultured Caryophanales bacterium | reverse complement strand
TGAAACTTGTCCTTCATTTCCTGCGGAGAGGTAAGATAAAAGGCGCCCGCACCCGATTGCTGACGAGAATGGCGGTTTTGCAGCATCGAAAGCAGAGATGCATCCTCAGGAGCAAGGTAACGAACATCATGTGTAGCAACGAACGGAATCCCTGTTTTTTTGGAAAGTTGAACCGTTCTTGCGATCAAAGCGCAATCTTCTTCAACACCGTGATTTTGAAGTTCCAAGTAAAAATTTTCCGTTCCGAACCATCTTGCATATTCCAACGCTTTTTCTTCAGCCTGATCCAATTCACCGTTCGAGAGCAGTCGATGGATGATCCCTCCGATTCCTCCGCTTAGCGCGATAACATCCCCACCCGCAGCTTCGCACGGGTTGAAGCCGCTGTTCAACCATTGAACGATTTGTTCATATCCTTTATTTGTAGCTGCCAACAAAAGTAAAGACTCCCCTGTTTGACTCACTTTCATTTCGCAGCCAATGATCGGATGAATGTCATATTTCCCGGCCAAATCATAAAAGCGGATGGCTCCGTGAATCCCGCCTTTATTTGTGACAGCAAGCGAAGTCATCCCCCACTCCTTCACCTGATGAATTAACTCCTCCAATCGGCACGTCGCTTCCGGAAAACTATATTCCGTATATACATGCAGATGTACAAACTCCATAACAATACCCCCATAAGAACGTTAGTTCCTATTATACCAAGCGTACAGAAAAGGCGTCCATTGGATATTATTTCCTTACTAACCATGCTTCATAATCCGATAAGCAACTCCTGGAAAGAGACGGTGAATCCAATATAAAAGCTTGACCTTGCCGATTCGCAGTTCTTCCTTCCCCGCCTTTAATCCTTTTATCACTTCTGCTGCAAAGGCTTCAGGACTCATTTTCCCTCTTCCTCTGCCTCTGGTCATGTCGGTGTCCACAAGGGGTGCCATAACATCGACCACCTTGATAGAGGTATGTTCCAACTGATAGCGTAAAGTTCTGGTAAAGCTTGACAATGCGGCTTTGGAGGCGCAATAGATGGGAGCGCTCGCTTTTGGGGCGATGGCCAGACCGGATGAAATATTCACAATGGCTGAATTGGACAGCTTCAGAAGATCGTCCATCAAGAGCGAGATCAAGCGAATGGGGCCGATCAGGTTGGTTTCAATTTCACTGCGAATCAGCTCCGCAGCAGGCTGTGAATGATCAAAGGTGCAGTGATATTGAACTCCCGCATTATTAATGAGAATATTGACTTTCACCTCTTGCTCCCTCAGCCGATTCGCCAAGGCCAGGCGATCTTCCTCCAAACTGATGTCGTGTTGGAACACAACCGCCTGCGGTATGTCCAATCGAACCTTCTCCAATTTTTTCAGGTCTCTGCCGACCACAACTACAGTATTGTTTAGTTCAACAAACCTTTTTACCAGAGCAAGCCCGATACCTGAGGCTCCGCCTGTAAAATTGATCCTTAAAAGCTTGGTAGCGTTTCGTGGCGTCAAAGTAAAGGAGGTGACGTTCCCGCTCCTCTTTCTTGAGATACAATTGTTCCACTGCTTTGCGGACCAGACTCTCCCAAGTATGGCTTCGTTCCATCAGCTCTTGCAGCAGCCGGTAAGAGATCTCAATCACGGTGGAATCCTCCAACGCTTCTACGGAGAAATACGATGGTTCTCCGGTAATCATGGCGCCATACGATGTCACAAAATCGTTTTCAAATGAAAAACTTTTATTGTACTCCTTTCCATCCTCAAGCGTATAGTACAATCGAAACAAACCCTCCATGCAAAAATAAGCGTAATTGACCCGCTCTCCGGCTTTGATCAGCTGTGTTCTCCGCTTCACATGCTTGACCGAGGTCATCTCCACAAAATAGCGCCACTCCTCATCCCCGAAAGCAAACATCCGGGTGACAGACCGAAATAATTCATAAGGTTTGGTTTCGTGTTCCATGAATTGACCATCTCCTTTAACCGGGATGAAAATATCCGCACTTTTGATCATAATATATCCGTCGATTGTTTTCGAGGTCGATATCAATCACGCCTAGGCACACCGCTCCCCATAAGCAGGTCTCAATTAGCCTTTGAGGCTACTTTTTTTGCCATATATTTTCTTCTCCGGGAGATGATCGGGACCATTAGCGTGAAGAAAGCGATGATTTCAAACACCCCACCGATATACCCCAACCAATCGGAGAATAGGTACTGAATAAGCAGCCCGCCTAATCCTGAACCCAAAGCCATCCCAAAATATATGGCCGCTCCATTTAATGATAAAAGGATTGCCGCCGCATCCGGATGGATTTGTACAAGTCGATATTGTTGGGGCGGTGTCAATGTCCAACCGAATATTCCCCAAATGACAAGAGAAAAAACTACCATGATTTGTATGACGATAGTGGCTGAAAAAGTGGACAACCATCCCAGTGCAAACAGCGCAGTACTTACTAACAAAAGACTGATCGCAATCGTTGGAACAGGCCCCCAACGGTCTGCTCCATACCCTCCCAGCATGTTACCCAAAAAACTGGAGACACCAAATATAAATAGTAAAAGTGCCATCCAATTTTCCAACGGTTGAAATGTATGCTGTAATAGAACAGTAATGTAGGTGTATACCGTAAAACCCCCGACAGTCCAAAGAATCGTTAGAAGCAAGGTGTGTATTACTTTTGGATTTTTGGCCATTTGCAATCTTTGAGATAAAGAGGTTTTTTGGGAAATCGTTACCACCGGGAAGTTAAAGTGTATGACAATCGCAGCAATCAGGCTGATCAAGCCAACAACAGCAAAAGAACTTCGCCAAAAGAGAACGTTGGAAATCCAGGTTCCAAAGGGTACACCGAGGACGATTGCGACCGTTAAACCTGCAGTGACAACAGAGAGTGCGCGCCCTCTTTGATTTTCGGAAACGAGGTGCACAGCTAAAGCACCGGCAGAGGGTGTAAAGAGAGCGGCGCTTAATGCTGCGGTGATTCGGGCGAGCATTAAATCCGTAAAATTTGGTGATAGGGCAGCAAAAAAATTAGACAGTGAAAAAATAAATAACGCTAAAGTAAGCATCCGCTTTCGATTCGTATTTCCAATCCACGTCGAAAGAATGGGAGAACCTAGCGCATAAGTAAGAGAAAAAACTGTAATGAGCAATCCAACTTGGGTAGGAGAAACGCTTAGGCTATGAGCAATATGCGGTAAAATTCCGGCAATCATAAATCCGTCCGTACCGATTGCAAATGTACCCAATGCTAACAATATAATACGAAAGTTCACTTCATCAACTCCTAATAAATTAAATTGTTTTATTGTTCTATGATATTCGAATAATTGAATAATATCATGGAAAATGTTACAATTCAAGTATGAGAACATTATTTCACCCTTCCATTGATAAAATTGAATTATCAACACTGTTCTATGCACTCAGTGATCCTGTGCGGTTACAGCTTGTAAAAAGCTTATCCGATGGATCCGAATCGTCTTGCGGGGCATTTGGTGTGGAGATAGCCAAGTCAACACTTTCACATCACTTTAAAGTATTGCGTGAATCTGGAGTGATTCACACTCGTATTGAGGGGACGCAACGATTTGTAAGCTTGCGCAAAGATGAATGGGAAGAACGTTTCCCCGGTTTGATCGTTTCGATCATCGATGCTCTGCAATCTTCGAGTAATTAACATAAAAAAACTGTGCCTATGAGATGGTTTATGGATAGTCTTTTATAATTGTTCCGAGAAAATAAAGTATTAGACCAGATGAATTGAAGCCATCGGATTTTTGTATGACAAAACACGGCAGACTCCGTTAAATAAGTTTTAGACTGATCAAATAAACGAAACAGCGGCAACCAAGGACAGAAAAATAAAGTCCTAGACTGCCACTGTTTTAATGAACTAACGTACCCGTTGAATGCTTGCCGGTATTATCTTCATCAAAATCATCATGTAAAATGTACTGGCCCCTCGGATCGACTAGTGAACCT
>CAZESH010000357.1:0-3989 GCA_964514665.1 uncultured Caryophanales bacterium | reverse complement strand
CGCGCGGGTTCAATTCCCTTTTGCACAGAAGCTTGCCTCAAAGCGGGTGAAGGGAATCGAACCCTCGCTACCAGCTTGGGAAGCTGGAGTTCTGCCATTGAACTACACCCGCACCTCATGAACAGAAGCATGGATTATATTATCACATGGAATTAAGAAAATCAATAAACAACTGATGGCAAAAAATATGGCGGAATTTTCCCCCGCCAAAAGGCAAGGCTTCTATAAAAATATGAGAAATTCAAAAAATATGTTAAACTCCTAAATATATGCAGGGTACTACCGAACCAGCCCAAATGGAACGACTCAGATCAAGAGTTGTTAGCGCCGTGCATTTAGAAGACCGACGATAGATTATTGGAGGAGTTGTCCGATGGATGGTTCATCGAAGGATAACATCATCATTTTTCCGAAAACGATTGAATATTATCATCTCCAATTGACGAGGCTGTTGGAGAGTGAACGCTACGCAGAAGCGATCAAGCTGCTGAGATTTTTGCTGCAGTGCAGATCGGGGGATCAGCAGGTTCAGGAAGAATGGCAATCTCTTCTCGATTGGCTGATGGAGTCGTTTCCCGAGCATGCCGATGCCGAAAATCAAGACGAGCTGACGGAAACCGACATTCAAAGAATCAGTATCAAGGAAAAGTCGGAGGATCAGCAATACACGAAAAAACTGCTGGAGATGCTGCTCGAAAACCCTTCCATGGACAAAAAAATTCTGGCTTTGGAGCAGCTTGCATTTGTGGAGCAGCCGCAAATCAACATGACGTTGAAGCGCTGGCTGGAAAGTGTCGACCTCCATCCGATCGTCCAGTTCAAGGTGCTGCAAACCTTGAAAATTCGCGGCATGAAGGACAGGGTGAAAGTCGAGAAGCTGAATGAAACTTTGGAGCTTCCGGTTCAGGAAACGCCGCTCGGCCTGCAGGATTATCCACAGGCGATCGTGATGGTGTATGAAAAGGTCAAGGAGGTTAGCGAAATCAACCATCCGGCGCTGGCCTATTTTGCAGAGCACGCTTGGAAGGAATTTCTTGCCGTTATATACGGAACCCATGATTATCTGGAACTTTCCAGGCTGGAAAATACTGAAATCGCGGTTTGGGCAGCGGCCCTTCACTATGTGGTCACGGATACCATGCTTGGAGATGCTTCCGACTCGGAATCGCTGAAAGCCTACGGCTTGAACGACTCCGATTGGAGCGACTGGGATCAGGCAGTGCGAAAAATCAAATTTTACATGTAGCTTGAAAAGCGTGTTCGGATAAGCGATAAACCGCCTTGAAATGAAAAAGTTTTATGTTTATAATAGAGTGGTTATGAAGACAGGCATGGCCATCTGTTCGGATTAATTTAAAAATGGCCAAATAAAAGAACAACGGTAAAATTGTTGGAGGGGAAAGCATAAAATGAAAGCAAGCTGGGAAAAAATAGAGAAGAACCAAGGGGTTCTTGCAGTTGAAGTGGATGCCGAGCAAGTAGCAGCGGCCCTGGATAAAGCCTTTAAAAAGGTTTCTGCGAAATTGAATGTTCCGGGATTCCGCAAAGGAAAAGTACCGAGACAAATTTTTGAATCGCGTTTTGGCGTGGAAAGCCTTTATCAGGATGCAATTGACATTTTGCTGCCTGAAGCCTATATGAACGCTGTGAAAGAAGCGGCGATTGAACCGATTGATCAGCCTGAGGTGGAAATCGATGAATTTGCCAAAGGCCAGTCGTTTAAATTCAAGGCGAAAGTACTTGTTAAGCCTGATGTGGAGCTTGGCGAATACAAAGGTCTTGAAGTGACTCCGGCGGACAGCACCGTTTCAGATGAAGAGCTTGAAGAGGAACTGAAGCGTCTGCAGCAGCGTCACGCAGAGCTTGTCGTTTTAGAGGAAGGCGAGGTTGCAAATGGCGACATCGCGGTTATTGATTTTGAGGGTTCGGTAGACGGCGTGCTGTTTGAGGGAGGCAAGGCGGAGAATCATTCGCTCGAGATCGGATCAGGGAGCTTTATCCCCGGATTTGAAGAGCAGGTGATCGGGATGGTCAAAGACGGCGAGAAGGATATCACCGTAACCTTCCCCGAAAATTACCACTCCGAGGATCTGGCCGGCAAAGAAGCCGTCTTTAAAGTGAAGGTGCACAGCATCAAACGCAAAAATCTTCCTGAGCTTGATGACGAATTTGCCAAGGATGTAAGTGAATTCGAAACCCTTGAAGAGTTCAAGGAAGATTTGAAGAACAAGCTGCAGGAATCCAAGGAAAAGGAAGCTCGGCAGCGCATGGAATCCGAAGTGGTGGATAAAGCTGCGGAAAACGCCCAGGTGGAAATCCCCGAGGTCATGATTAATACGGAAGTTGACCGCATGCTGCAGGATTTCTCCAATCGTTTGAGATCTCAGGGCATGACAATGGAGATGTACTTCCAATTCTCCGGACAAAGCGAAGCCGTATTGCGGGAGCAGATGAAGGACGATGCGCATAAACGCGTCCGCAACAGTCTGGTCTTGGAAGCCGTCGCCAAAGCCGAGAACATCACGGTATCCGATGAGGAGATCAACGAAGAGCTTGAGAGCATGGCCAAAATATACCGCAGACCGGCGGAAGAATTGCGCAGCGTTCTGGAAGCCAACGGAAACATGGACGATTTGACGCAAGAGCTGGTTACCAAAAAAGCCGTCAAATATTTGGTCGAACAAAGCAACAATAGCTCCAACGTAGCGTAATATTAAAAAAGGCACGTAGGTTTTAAAAGCGTGCCTTCTTTATACCCTAAAAAGGGTTCACAATATTGGAAAATTGTAGTGAAGCTTGAAATGACACAGCAATCAGAACATGATAAGATAAGATTACAATTCATTTTCAGGGTTAGTGGTTGACGCAAATGACACTTGTTCCAATGGTTGTTGAGCAAACGAATCGCGGAGAACGCTCATACGACATATATTCGAGGTTGCTTAAAGACCGAATCATTTTTTTGGGTACGGCAATCGATGACGATGTGGCAAACACGGTAATTGCCCAGCTTCTGTTCTTGGCTGCTGACGATTCCGAGAAAGACATATCCTTATATATCAATTCTCCCGGCGGTTCGGTTACTGCTGGAATGGGAATTTACGACACCATGCAGTTCATCAAGCCGGAAGTGTCCACAATTTGCGTCGGCATGGCGGCTAGCATGGGTTCTTTGCTGCTGGCGGGTGGAGCAGCCGGAAAGCGGTTTGCGCTTCCCAACAGTGAAGTGATGATTCATCAGCCTCTCGGAGGCGTGCGCGGTCAGGCTGCGGACATCAAAATTCATGCCGATTGGATATTGAAGACCAAAAAGAAACTAAACGATATTTACGTCAAGCATACCGGGCAATCCTATGAGAAAATCGACCGTGATACCGACAGGGATTTTTTCATGAGCGCGGAGGAAGCCAAAGCTTACGGTTTGATTGATGATGTGATCACGCGCAAGGACTTAACGGATAAGGGGTGATTGAATGTTTAAATTTAATGATGAGAAGGGCCAGCTGAAATGCTCGTTTTGCGGAAAGTCCCAAGACCAGGTGCGCAAACTGGTTGCCGGCCCCGGTGTCTATATTTGTGACGAGTGCATCGAGCTCTGCACGGAAATCGTGGAGGAAGAGCTCGGACACGAGGAAGAGCTTGATCTCAAGGACGTACCCAAACCAAAGGAAATCCGCTCCATTCTCGATCAATACGTAATCGGTCAGGATCAGGCAAAGAAATCGCTTGCGGTGGCTGTATATAATCATTACAAAAGAATTAATTCACAGAATAAAAATGAAGATGTCGAGCTGCAAAAAAGCAATATCGCCCTGATCGGACCTACAGGAAGCGGAAAAACACTGCTGGCTCAAACGCTTGCCAAGATTTTAAACGTTCCTTTCGCGATTGCGGACGCCACATCTTTAACGGAGGCCGGATATGTCGGAGAAGACGTCGAAAATATTCTTCTGAAGCTGATTCAGGCCGCGGATTACGATGTGGAAAAG
>CAZESH010000356.1:0-4028 GCA_964514665.1 uncultured Caryophanales bacterium | reverse complement strand
AAAAATGCCTTTTATGGATAACGAACAGATTCAGCAATTGATGAAGGACCCGCAAGGGGTAGAAAAATACGTGCAAAGCATGCTTAAAAAAGCAATGCCGCAAACGGCCGGATTTCCCCTTGGCGGCTTGGGAGGCGATCCGGAGGTATTCGAAACCCACCGTTCGGTTATCGCGCGAATCGCCATTCCCAAGGAAGTCGATCCCTATTCGCTGAAAGTATCTGCCGGTCGAAACCGCATCAAGCTCGAAGGCCTTTCGCAATATGAACCGACCCTCATTCCGCTGCCGGCGGCCGTTAATCCGCAGGGCTGCCGGGCCCGATTCCAGGATGGCGTCTTGGAGCTCCGCATGCCCAAGGATAGTCACGCTGAAAATGAACGACCGGTTCAAATCCGCTTTAATGATTGAAAAGGCTGTTCCTCGCGGAACAGCCCTTTTTCTTTGTCTGCGGCTTTATTTTTCAGCGATCATCAAGGCATAACCGAAATAATCCCCGTAATCGAACATGATTTCCGCATAGCGGTTGGCCACCTCCCAGAAATCGGGATCCAAATAGGCATCGGGATCCGTTACCTGGGCAAGATCGGGATGGGCCGCCTCATCCTGCCACATATCCTGCGGAAAAACCGACTTCTCGCCGAATTCAATGCGATCAAAGCCGATCTTCCGCAAAACCCCCGTCCACTCCTCGGCATTGTACAGCTTCGCTACGCCGTAATATTCCCCAACCTCCCGGGATACCGAAGCGGAAAGCGGCTTCCAAGCGATAATCTCCCTGTCGTAAAGTTTTCCTCCCTGCCTCAGCACACGGTAATATTCCTTCAGCGGCTCGTCTATTCCGGCAAAGATCGTAATCGATTCCCCCAGCACCGCATTGAAGCTGTTATCCGCAAATGGCAGCATGCAAACATCACCGACCAAAAAGTCCACATTGACCTGCTCCTTTTCCGCCCTGAGCCGTGCCTTTTCGATCATCCCGGGTCGTATGTCCACCCCTGTGACCTGCACCCCTTGTGCGGCCAGATAACAAGAAGTTCTGCCTGTTCCGCATCCAACCTCCAACACACGGCTTCCAGGCTGAATGGGATGCTTTTTCAATTGCTCAAGCGTGGCGGTAAAGCCGCCAGGATGAGCGCTGCCCACGCCCAGCCGGGTCAACATATCCAGATAATTCACTGCAGCATCGTCCTCCCTTGGCAAACTACTGTTATCATATGGGGAACGAGCCGAGTTGGTATGCCCTAACCAAACTTTTAGGCGGATGTGCAAAAAAAAAGAGCAAATGTACCGATCTCTTCCCGAAATGTCCAAACCAAGCGTGATTCAAGTGAATAGCATAATGAAGATTATTAGATGCGAAGCGAATTAGGAGGTTCATGATGAAGCTTGTTTTACCGCTGAACGAAGATAAAATCAAAAACCATGTCGGCCAAAAGGTATGCGCTGTCCTCTACGACGGAACATGCTTTTACGGAACATTAAGCTCGGTACGGGAAGGAGAGTTGATCTTTAAAAATTATTTTCCGGGGCAGGCCAAAATGGAAATTCAACAAAAAAACGCCCAGCCTGAAAAATTCCTTTTTATGAACAAAGGCGTGGGCGACTTCGCCTCGGTGCCGATTACGGTAGTATCCACGGTATTTACCTCACTATGAAAAATCATGAACCCATCGGTCGATTCGACTGCGAAGTTCGGAAGGGGAACAGCCCGGCTCCATGCATGCACGAACATGCTTGGAGTTTTTTTACTGCAAAAAGCTGGACTTAGGTCCAGTGAAAAAACCTCCGCGAGTCAGTTCTTAAAATCCGTTTTATTGACTAAGATAAAAGCATCGGCCTGTACGAAACAGGCCGCATCCCCCAACAGTCCCTGGCAAGAGGTGTTCATTGATGCAAAACCGGCAAGGCAAAATACTCCTGTTAACAGGCAATTACGGAGACGGTCACAAGCAAGCGGCGATCGCCATTCGAGAAATGGCAGAAATCCATTATCCCGGCCTGCAAACGGTGGTCACCGATTTCATGGAGTGGGCCCACCCCAAGCTGAATTCTCTCAGCAGATATCTTTATATTCAAGGCATCAAAAAATTCCCTTCCGTATACGGCTATCTGTTTCAAAAAACCCGTTCTCCCGGATCGTTTTCCGACGCCTTGAAAAAAATCAAGCTGTTCGATCTGGAGCGCGTAATGGATTTGATCGAGCGGGAGAATCCCACTGTCATTGTCAGCACCTTCCCTGTTGCCGCGGCCGCCATGTCTGTCTTGAAACTGGAAGGGTTGATCGATATTCCGACCGTAACCGTGATTACCGACCATACCGATCACAGCTATTGGCTCCATCCCCATACAGACCGATATATTGTCGGCTCCGACGGGGTTCGTTCAGCATTGATCGCCGGCGGCGTTCCCGCTTCCGCAATTTCCGTCACCGGCATACCCGTTAGGCATAAATTTTGCATGAGCTACAATAGAAGCCTGCTGCGGCAAAAATATATGCTAGATCCCGCATACCGCACTGTCCTGGTGATGGGAGGCGGTTTCGGCATGATCGGAAAGGAATGGACGCGGATCTTGAACTCGGCGCATTTTGCCGACTCACTCCAGTTTATTCTCGTCTGCGGGCACAATCGAAAATTGTACCAGCAGCTGACCGAAGACTTGTACAACACCAGGCAGCGGGTACTTGTGACCGGTTATTCCGAGCATATTCACGAACTGATGGCCGCTTCCGATCTGATCATTACCAAGCCGGGCGGACTTACAACATCGGAAGCCGTCGCCATGGGGCTGCCGATGATTCTGTATAAGCCGCTGCCCGGGCAAGAGCAGGACAACGCCGCCTTCCTGCTGCAGGCGGGAGTTGCCTTGCAAGTGGAAGAAGAAACGGATTTGTTTGCCGTCATCAAGCGTTTGACGGCGCAGCCGCAGGAACTGGAAAACATGAAGCGCCAAGCACGTCTGATCGGCACAAAATCCGCGGCGCTGGACGCTGTCCAAGCCATTGTCGGAGCACAGAAGACCGCCGTCTCCAATCGGGCGATCCGGGCCTGACGCGGCGAAAAAGCCGCCTGTCTGCGGTATTCCCGTAGACAGGCGGCTTTTTCGGCTTCCACGCCGGATGATGTATACTTCTGTTTATGGACTTCCCGTCCGGTTAATCCTTATCCACCAAATCACGATTCATGTACAGCTCCAAAATATTGGTGACGGCAAATACCGTATGGGCCAAGTCGGAATTTTCGAAGGCGTGCTTGCACTCCTCCATATAAGTAATATCTTCTTCAAAATGGGCCGCATGCCGCTGCAGCGTTTCTTCGTCCGCACCGAGCTTTTTCTGTCTTTGGAGAATCGTTTCCTTGTCGACATAAATAAAGATGCGCGTCACTTTTTCCCCGTAAAGCCGCTTTAACGTTCTCGCCCCTGCAGAATTGAGGACCAAGTAGATGAAATTGTTTTTGCGGAACATTTCCTCAACATCGGCATTCTTGATGCCGTATTTATTCCCGTCTATTTCTTTGCTCTCGTTGAACTCACCGTTTTGCTCAGCGATATCAAACTGCTCTCTTGAGATAAAATGGTAATCCTGCCCATCGACTTCCGAGGATCTCCGGGGGCGGGTCGTATAGGACAGCACCTTGGGCAATCCGAGCGTGCTCCCCACCATGTCGGCTACCGTTCTTCTTCCCGCTCCATCCGGGCCGGTGAATACAAAAATCATTTCCTTATCCCTCAGATGATACATGCGGACACCTCCTTATTTACACATGCCTTTATTATATCAAGAAATGAAGCTGTGTAAAACGTTTACCCGACCTCAAATAAACTGAAATAAACGCAAGACTATTTTGCGCCATTTTTGCAAAATGTAACAAAACGTTCAACCGTTCATCCGCAAACTACGTTACTTTTTTCACAACTATATCGTATTATTTGAATATAACGATACAAAAAACGGTGGAGATGATCAGCAATGGATGCCGATTTTGAAAAATTCGCCTCCTTCTCTGAACGGCTCAAGGTTCTGGCC
>CAZESH010000355.1:0-4036 GCA_964514665.1 uncultured Caryophanales bacterium | reverse complement strand
AGATTATGGTGCAGTCCCTAAAATCGGGACAGACTAAAGAATTATACAGAGGTGTTAGCGCCCGATATCTTTCGACCGGACACATAATATACAGGTCGGCAGATAATAGAGATCTTCTCGCCTTTCCATATAACCTTGATAGGCTTGACGTTACAAGAGGACCTGTCGCCGTACTCGAAGACGTTCTACAATATGCTGTTTCCGAGTCGGGAACCCTCGCTTATATACCTGCAACATCGGGCGGCCGCAACCCTAGACAGACACTGGTCTGGGTGAATCGGGAGGGAGAAGAAGAACCGCTTTCAGCCGATCCCGATCAATATACTTCTTTTGAGCTGATTTAAGAACTCCCCCTCGATTTTGATGTACGCTGCCCCGATTTCAAATTTCCCCGATGCACAGCCTCTGAAAATAAAGATATCAACCGGAGAAATTGCAAGGAGATTACTATCCAAGGCAGGGCTATGCCAGGGGCTTCAGCAAAATACCTCAGCTGGCTTTCACGAAAGGTCGCAAATGAACGGGAATCTCGGGAGGCGAGAGCTGATCAAACCAGTGTTTGTCGCCAGTAGTCTTGAACTTCCTTTCTTTGATCGTAATGTCCAGAACAAAGCGCGTGACACGGTCAAGCAATGTGGTAATGACGCCCATCTGGGATGCCACGGCCGCACGCCGAAGCGATCGGACCGGAGGTTGGCGAAGGATGGCATTATCCTCCTTGAGCGTGCTGTTGGTTCTTTCGGCTGCCGAGCGCAAGGCATGCAATTGCCGATACCTCTCAGAACCTCTGGGGATCTCCAGGATAAGACGAGGATGCTGAGCAATCGAAACATGCGTGGAATAACCAAGCCGATTCGCACGATGCGGACATTTGCGGTAAAGATCAAGATTGGAAGAAGAATTGGATTTCACGCATTGCTTGAAACAGGAGAAAGAAAGGCGTTGGGCAGCGGCATCAAAGCCATTCGGTCGAGTGGGAAGATGACAGTAAGGAACATACGGCCAGCCGTTGCGATCGTAACCTCGTTCAAGAAGAGCTTCACGGACCAGCTTTTCATTCCGGGGATTGTAATCGATTAAAGGAACCGCTCCTTGTTGGCGGGCATATTCGTAGTTATGAAACTCATCGTACTTGGCATCGAGCAGATGAATCCTGGGTTGAACATCATGAAAACGGGAGATCTGCTTCTGAAGCGGGATGAATTGATTTCCTTCTTGGGCATTGCCGGCGATTGTGAGACAAGCGACTGGAAGTTCAAGTCCCCATTGAGGTTCGATAGCCGTGGTGATGACGGCATTGTACCCGAAGATCTTTTCCGTTTTGTCCGGATTGGACGGTTTGCGCCGGACGCCGATACGTGCAGTCCTATCATAGGGAAGCTTGGGACAACGAAAGCGGAAGGTATTGGAAGGCTCGCTTATCAGCGATGACAGGGAAATTGCGTGAACGTTCGATTGCGGGAATCTGAGAACCAGGTCAAGTTTGCCGAGTTGTTCTTCAACCCGGAAAAACTTCAGGTTGTTGGCATCGACCGAGGAAAGCTCGTCGGAAGCGTTCTCCAGGGTGAAGGAAAGGATACTGATTTTGGGGCGTTTGACATCCTCAGGAAAATTGGGATTGGGACATTCCACCTTCACCCGCGACTGTTTCCCCGGAACTATCCTGGCAGGATCTTCAATCCGGTAAAGAACGCGGTCATGAACCCTTTGCACGATATTATCGACGGCAATAGAAGCGCAGGAATCCTCAAAACAACAGCAGCCATGATAGCGGGCTGCGGAGGGGAACAGTGTCCCGTCCGTGGCCAGGATATTGAAGCTCAACAATCCCAGTTGCTCGACAATAGAAACAAGGGAATGAAAGGTCTTCTGGTACAGGGGTTCTCCAATTCGAGTGCGGAAGTTGGAGAAAGTAGCCTGGCAGGGGATCCAACCTTCCCTAAGTCCTGCCAGACGCCTATAGTTGCATCCACGATCGGGATCCCGAAGGATAAGGCAGAAATCCTTGATCGATCGAATCCTTTCGAGATAACGAAACAGGTCGAGCAAAAACAGAGAAACGGGATCATAGCAAGGCCCTCCGAAAATGGAATAGGCCTCGGCGGCAATGGAGCGGACGAAGGAGAAATCGATAATGGAAGCTACCAGTTGAGAGATGCCGCCACGAACGGAACCCTCGTCATTAACATGAACGAATTCCTTTCGAAACTCATAATGCGAAAGCCAGCGAGTCCGTTCTTTGGGAAATGGTTTGCGGTGACGGCTATTGATGAAGGGATTGATTTCCCGGAGCTTTCTGATAACATAAGCAATCGAGAAGCAGGTGGGTTCGCTCACCTGAAAGCTCCAGGGGTTTCCAGAGAGAAGTTACCGCCAAGTAAGATCCTCCCCGGAAACCCCTTTTTATTTGTTAATGCGCGCCATCAAACATCCCTAACCCATCCTATTCAAACAAACGCTTCCGGCTCTTCAGTTTCCACAAATACCGGAGGGACGGCATTTCGGAGTCTGTCCTGCGTATGACGACACAAAGGATAAACGTAAATGTCCTTGACGGATTTCCCATGAGCCGCATGCTCCCGATCCATGCGCCCACGTCCCTGAGTGCAGCCGAGATGAACCCAATTGGCGGCTTTGTAACAGGTTCCAGCAAAACGAGCGCGTTCGACCAGGGTTTCCACAAGCAGAGGCCGATACCCATACAACCGTTCCCAGTCCTCAGGCAGGCGATGAGCGGCGAGAGAAAGAATTTTACTCGCCAGACCGCGAACGGAAACATAAGGGGGTATAAGAAATCTGCTATTGGAAACAATAAACTGAAGATTCCGTTTGCGTCGTTCTGTTGTCCATCCGATCCAGGCATCACGTGACGCCATCTTCCACGCCGGGCTCGAAAACTGCAGGCAGGCCAGGAATCGGCCGGGCAATCTCTGAGATTCCACAAGGTAATTCAAATGAGCACCAAACGGGATGCGATAGCCCAGATAATGGTATCGCTCGATCAGCTGCTTGAAGGTCGAATGATGCTCGTGGTTGCAGGCCTGCACCAGATGCAAAAACAAAGGTTCGAAGTGCCCCGCGTTTCCCGTAATAGGCGCCTGGGGAGCGCTTGGAGCAGTAAGAATGACCCTGCGCGGACCCGGAGCGGCAGTAGCACGGAGCTTGGGAAGAGAAATCAATCCGTAGGATTGAAGATGTTCGAGCAGCGCACGGCATTCTTCATGTTTCAATTTCCCATTTGGGCGTTTCCATTCCAGTAGTTCACACAAGGTCTTGGATAGCTCGGTGAGGCTTAAGCTCGAAAAGATTTTTATGGTCTGGCAGATGAGATTGATTTCGTCAGGGGAAAAGGATCGACCAGAGGACTCCACATTTTGTCGAATCATGGGCAGAACCTCCATCGTCCCTTTTACCCTACTCGAATGGGGAAAGGATGTCCAGCAAAAAATGCAGCCAGGATTGAAAATTCTATGCGGGTGATTACAGGGCAAATTATACCGAACGGGCAATTGGGAGAAGAAAACGGTATGACTTCCCGATTGTGCATGAAAAAATTAGGGATGTCGGGCAATCTGCAATCGCAAAAATGGGTTGAAACCAAATTGCCCGGCGATGCAAATAACTGGCAAATTGAAAGAAAGAGTTCTTAAATCAGCTCATCATATTATATGCTTTACATCCTTGGTAATGACGAGAATTATGAAACAAGCGCGCAAGCGCAATAAAATGACGTTTGCAGATTTGGACATCCGATATGAGATTATCCCAAACCGGATATGGAGCGGGCTTTCAGCCCTTTGTTGCCTGCTGCAATTGCTTCCTGGGGCTTCACCGTCCTGAGGCTTCGCCTCAGGCGCTGATATGGAGCGCGCCTTTGGCGCTCAAATTAATGATCTTACTTAGGTTTAAGCGCCGAAGGCGCGGTGCTATATCAGCCTGGGGTGAAGCCCCAGGATTGGAACAACAAAAAATAGAAGGGTTGAAAGCCCGCTCAATAGATAAGTTTTGAGACAGTTATATATGAAGAGTCTCATCC
>CAZESH010000354.1:0-4128 GCA_964514665.1 uncultured Caryophanales bacterium | reverse complement strand
GGGTATGACAATGGCCAAAAAAGCCGGAGCAGCTTTTGATTTCCAAAAGCAAAGAGCCGAGGATGAAGCCAAGAAAAAGGGAACTGAATTCATTACCTTGTCGGATGGAGAATTGCAGAAATTTAAAGATGCATCCAAAGTGGTAACGGATAAGTGGATCTATGACATGACGTCAAAAGGAATTCCGGCGCAAAAAATCTACGATCGTACTGTGGAATTAATAAAAGCAGCCAAGTAAATCAACGATTTGCAAGAAAAGACTCACGTAAAGCTGAGGTGAAAATGCTTCGTTGGGGGTGTAAAGCCCCCAACGAAGTCTCTTTTATGATAAAAGGATTGGACAAATTGGCTTATGGCCTTAATTATGCAACACATAAAATTTCGCAGCTGCTGCTTTTTCTGATGATGCTGCTGACGACCGGAGATGTCGCGGGAAGATATTTTTTCAACAAGCCGATTACCGGCACGTATGAAATGACCGGTTTGATGCTTGCGATGATTATTTTCTTCAGCTTGGGCATGGCCCAATTCAAAAATGATCATATCGTGATCGATTTTCTGACCAATAAATTTCCTGCGAGAATGCGGGAAGGCTTAAAGGCTTTCACATCTTCGATCCTGTTTATCCTGCTGATGCTGACAACCTGGCAAATGTTCGAATATGCCAAGCGTTTGTGGACAGGAAACGATGTAAGCGGAGATCTCGGTTTTCCGATGTATATATTTGCCGGATTGTCGGCGATCGGAATTTTGTTTTTTTCACTTGCCATTTTAGCCGACATTTTGAAATCGATACAGAAGGCGGTGCAAAAAAATGAGTCCTGAATTGATTGGCACTTTAGGCATCGTGCTGCTGTTGGTACTGATTCTTCTTGAGGTTTCCGTAGGGTTGTCGTTATTTCTCGTCGGGTTTCTCGGCGTATCCGTATTGTCCAATTGGCATGTCGGTTTGGCGCAGCTCGGATCCTCGGCGTTCGCGACAGCGGACAATTATGGATTAAGCGTAATTCCGCTGTTTATTCTAATGGGCATGTTTATGTCCAACACCGGCTTGGGCAAAGACCTGTTCAACGCCGTAGACAAATGGATCGGACATTTCCGCGGGGGGCTTGCGATCGCAACCATCGGCGCCAGTTCGATTTTCGCGGCCATATCCGGTTCGACGAATGCAACCACGGCCACACTGGCGCGGATTGCCATTCCCGAAATGAATCAATACAATTACAAGCCTTCGCTTTCGACAGCTTCCGTGGCTGCGGGCGGCACGTTAGGCATTTTGATTCCGCCGAGCGTGATTCTGATTTTGTATGGAGCGTTAACCTCCGAACCGATCGGTCCTCTGCTGATTGCAGGGATTATTCCTGGCCTTGTCTTGGCGCTTGCCTTCATGCTTACCATTAATATTCAAGTGCGGTTAAATCCTTCGCTTGCTCCCAGAAAATCGGAGCCTGCAACTTTCGGCGAAAGAATTCATTCTTTGAAAAGCATATGGCCTTTCTTGTTGATTTTTATCATCAGCATCGGCGGCATTTATTTCGGGGTGTTTACACCGACCGAAGCCGGAGGAATCGGTGCTATCGGCGCTTTCCTGCTGACGGTAGTTACAAAGCGGATGAATCTCTCGAAGCTGTTTGCCTCGCTTGATGAAACGATCAGATTATCCGTCATGCTGTTCATCATCTTGGTGGGCGCATCTTTGTTCGGCAAGTTTTTGGCGCTCAGCCAGATCCCGATGGTGTTGACCGAATCCGTCGGTAACATGGCCGTTTCGCCCTATCTGATTCTGACAATGATTTTGATCGTTTACCTGATTCTCGGCATGTTTATGGAAGGGATCGCCATCATGGTCCTGACCTTGCCGATCGTTTATCCGTTGATCACCCATTTGGGCTTTGACGGAATGTGGTTTGGAATTATCATTGTGATGATGCTGAATATCGGTGTGCTCACACCGCCGCTTGGGTTAAGCGTATATGTGATCAGCGGGGTCGTGACCGATGTGCCGATTGAGAAGATCTTTAAAGGCGTCATGCCGATGGTGGTTACAATGGTGATTTTTACCATACTGCTGGTTATTTTCCCGCAGCTCGCCACATTCCTGCCGAACTTGACCAAATAGGGCTGTAATGTCGGTGCATTATCATGTAAAATAGCGAATGAAGCTTATTATCCAATCATATTGTTGACATGATAGTGGGGACGAAGATGAGAGAAATTAAAATAGAAGCCATCCGTTCGGTGGATCGGTCGATTCAAATCTTGAACTGTTTCAGCTTCGAGAAACCGGTGCTGTCTATTGAAGAATTAATGGAAAAAACCAAATTGGCCAAAGCAACGATCTATCGACTTCTCTGGACGATGGAACGCAATGACCTGATTCGTTATGATCAGAAAACCAATGAGTACCGACTTGGATTCAAGCATTTGGAATACGGCGGCATTGTGCTGGAGAACTTGGATATCCGCAGGGAAGCGGAGCCTTACCTGATGGAATTGCATGAACGCTCCGGGCATTCCGCAATCCTCGCTGTACCGCAAGGCGAAATGATCCAGTACTTATTAAGATATGACAGCAATGAGGGTTTGCAGCCCAACAACTTTATAGGCAGAAGACGGATCCTCCACAATGGAGCGCTAGGGATTGTTTTGCTCGCCTACGAGTCTGCGGATTTTGTGAAGCAGCTGTTAGAGCAGCATCCGCTAGAAGCGCTGACTCCCAAAACTTTGCTCGATCCTGAACGTTTCTTCCGTCGGCTTGAAGAGATTCGTCAGAAGGATTATTATGTCGATGTAGATGAAACGTTCATTGGCTACACGGCCATAGCCGCACCTGTTTTTCGTGAACAAAACAAAGCGATTGCAGCTATCGGCGTATCCGGGGCAAGCTACCTGATGGAAGGGAAAAAAAGGGAACAGTTAATCCACTTGATTTCCGAGACCGTAAAAAAAATATCCATTCGCATGGGTTATGTCATAAAATAAAACGAAGTCTGTATGCACGACACTAGTTATTTTCAATTTCATATGACCGGCTTTGGCGTGGGTTCGGAGGGGATTTCTGTTTCCTAGACCGATTGCTTTCCGGCGAGGGAGCGGAAGTGTCCAGTCCGAACCTGACAGACCAAGAACCATCGAAGCATGGGCATAAAGGGAAGTTCTCCGACTTTCATGGTTCTAGGTCTCTCAGGTCCTCCCTTTAGAAACGAAAAGCAAAATCTCTATGAAACAGAAATCCCCTCCGAACTTCATGATCCATGAACGGTCAAACAAAATTTGAATTAAAAAGTGCCAAACATACAATCCAATCATCCATCTTATTCTAGCCTAAGTCTTCTTTCATTTTACAGGGGGGACTAGGCTATTTTAATCGGCATGACAAATTCCGTGCGGCCGCGTGAATATGGCTTCAGGCAGATTATTCCGAGGGGCGATTATATATTGACATTGCCGAGAATATAAATTATATTCTAATTAATATAATTCATTTAATGATCTAACGATTCACTAGGTGAATTCAATTGCTTTTTTGAAAGCGATTGCAAGTCGAAATAAAATTCAGTTAAGGGGGCAGACTATTGCATGTTGAGAAAATCATTGGATGCAAAGGTTGTTCAATCGTTAAGGGAAAAAATGGAGGAAGGTTTACTTCCGCAATGGGTGATCACGGACCCGGAAATTTACGGGCTGGAGCGTGAAAAAGTATTCGGACATACCTGGCAGTTTCTTGCCCATGAGTCCGAGCTTAAGGAAGTCGGGAGTTATGTAACCCGATGGATGGTGGATGATCCGGTGCTGCTGGTGAAAAATTCTGAGGGTGAGTTTAAAGCCTATCTTAATTCCTGTACGCATCGGGGAGTGATGTTGTGCACTGAAGATCGCGGAAAAAAGAAAACGTTTACATGTCCGTATCACGGTTGGAGCTTCAATAATGAAGGAAATCTGATTGGAATTGTCGCAGGCAATAGAGTATATGGCGAAGAGATGGACAAAAAGGAATGGGGGCTTCGCGAGATTCCGAAGATTGCAATGTTTCAAGGCATGATATTTGCCAATATGGATCGCAACGCCGAGTCCTTGGAGGATTCCTTGGGAGGCATGAAATGGTATTTGGAAATGATGCTGGGACGC
>CAZESH010000353.1:0-4129 GCA_964514665.1 uncultured Caryophanales bacterium | reverse complement strand
AAGCTCGGGCATGCCACTGGTCTTTCATTGACTGGGAAGGGGAGCTTACGGCCATGATGCTGAAGTCAGGAGACCTGACTGTTTGCTGTACGCCATTAACCTACGAGGATAGGGGGGGTGTTGGGATGACAGGCCTATGATTTTTCGTCAATCGGTATATCCGGGCATTTCAACTTTCCTTTGGATGGTTGGAATGCTTTTTTTGTGCGATTTTGATCCTGTGAAGGAGTCGGAATAAGCACGCAGCTTGACTTTCGGTTTTTTATTCTGTGGGAGGAATGAACAGATGCGGGTGATCAAAAGAAATGGACAGCAAGAGGAAATGGAATTCGGCAAATTCAACAAAGTCATCGCTTTTGCCGTTTCGGGAAGCGGATTGGATCCGCTTGAGCTGGAGCAAGCCTTGATGCCCCAGCTTAAAGAGGGCATGAAAACCAAGGAAATCCAACGGATTTTAATCCAGACTGCGGTGGAAAAAACCAATATCCGCGAGCCGCGCTGGGATCAGGCTGCAGCCAAGCTGTATTTATACGACTTGTACAAGGAAGCGGGGATCAACAGAGGGAATGGCAAGAAGCAGTTAGGCTACGGGGATTTTTATCAGCTGCTGAAGCTGCTGACGGAAAAGGGATTATACGGAGACTATGTCTTAAAGGGCTACAAGAAAAAAGAGATTGCGGAATTGGGACGTTACATCAAACCTCAGCGCGATGAGCTGCTTTCCTATGTAGGGGTCAAAACGTTGGCGGAAAGATATTGTGTTTGCGGCTATCGCAAGGAGGTTTACGAGCTGCCGCAGGAAGCTTTTATGGGCGTGGCTATGACGATCGCTTTGGCCGAACGTCCCGAGCATCGGGTTTACTGGGCGAAGCAATTCTATGATGCGATGTCGCAATTGAAAATGACAGTGGCTACTCCGACCATGTCCAATGCGCGAAAGCCTTTCAATCAGCTTTCAAGCTGTTTTATCGGAACCATGGATGATTCGCTGGAATCGATTTTCAATGTGGTCGATTTATTCAGCCAGGTGAGCAAGCACGGCGGGGGAATGGGAATTTATATCGGCAAAATACGCGCCGCCAACTCCGATATAAGAGGATTCCAGGCAACGAGCGGCGGCGTCATCCCTTGGATCCGGATCATCAACGATACGGCGGTTGCCTGCAATCAATTGGGCGTCCGCCGGGGAGCCGCAAGCGTGACGCTGGATATTTGGCATCGCGACATTTGGGACTTTCTCAATCTGAAAACCAACAACGGCGACGAGCGGCTCAAAGCGCACGACATTTTTCCCGCGGTGTCGATTCCGGATGTATTCATGAGACAGCTGAAAAAAGAAACGCGGGTCGGCGACGGCAAATTTTATCTGATGTGTCCGCATCAAATTCGTAAAACGATGGGTTGGAGTCTGGAGGACTTTTACGATCAAGAGGAAGGACAGAACGGAGAATTTTCACAGCGCTATTGGCAGTGTGTCGAGCACCCCGATATTCCCAAGGAAGAAGTAAACGCCGTCGATCTGTTGAAAGCGATCATCAAATCCGATACGGAAACCGGGACCCCCTTTCAATTTTTCCGGGATACCGTCAACCGGATGAATCCGAATAAACATGCGGGCATGATCTATTCCAGCAACCTGTGCATGGAGATCAGCCAGAATATGTCGCCGAACGGTGCGGTGGCAAGGAAGTCCGTCACGGATCAAAACGGAAATGCACACATCACGCAGCAACGCCAATCCGGCGACTTTGTCGTTTGCAATCTGGGATCGATCAACCTGGGAAGAACGCATGCCGATGAAGACATTGCCCGGGTCGTGCCGGTAATCGTGCGCATGCTGGACAACGTCATTACGATCAATCAGCTGCCAGCCAAGGAGGCGGAAATCACCAACGGCAAATATCGCGCCATCGGATTGGGCAGCTTCGGCTATCATCACATGCTGGCCTTGAACGGCATCGCATGGGAATCCGAAGCCCATCTGAAGAAGGCAGATGAATTATTTGAACGGATTAACTACTACGCAATCAAAGCCAGCTGCGAATTGGCCAAAGAAAAAGGAGCTTATCCTTTGTTTGCGGGTTCGGATTGGCAGACAGGCGCGTATTTCCGCAGCCGCGGCTATACCGGTGAACGGTGGGAGCGATTGGAGGACGAAGTTTCCCGATACGGATTAAGAAACGGATATTTAATGGCTGTTGCTCCGAACGGTTCCAGTTCCCAATATGGGGGCTCGACCCAATCAATCGACCCTGTCTATTCCAAGTTTTATTTGGACGAAAAGAAAAATGCCGTGATTCCGGTCATCGCACCGGATCTTAGCAGCGAAACTTTCTGGCTGTACAAAGAAGCGCATTTGATCGATCAAGCCTGGAGCATCGAGGCCTGTGCCGCCAGACAGCGCCATATCGACCAATCGCAAAGCTTCAATTTATACATCACGCCGCAAACCAAAGCGACGGAAATCGCCCGAATGTACATCTCGGCATGGGAAGCGGGGATCAAAACGCTGTATTATACCCGCAGCAGAAGTTTGGAAGTGGAAGACTGCGCATCCTGCTCATCCTGATGGAGCAATCGCGTAAAGGACCTAAGACAAGAAGAGGAAGGTGGAAAACTTGACAACATTGCAGAAAAAAGCCTTGTTCAATCCTCAGGCAGATACCCGCTTTGAAAGGCGCAGACTGATTGGCGGAGAAACGACCAACCTGATGATGCTGAGCCGGAACAAATATAAATGGAGCTATCCGTTATATAAAACAATGATGCAAAATTTTTGGATTCCCGAGGAGATTTCATTGGGGCAGGATAAAATGCATTACGAAAAACTGGAGCCGACCGAGCAGGATGCATTCAACAAAATCATTTCCTTCTTGGTTTTTCTGGACTCCCTGCAAACGGTCAACCTGCCCAACATCAATGATTATGTGACACTGCCGGAAGTGAATCTGCTGCTCAATATCCAAACGTATCAGGAAGCGCTGCATTCTCAAAGCTACGGTTATATTCTGGAGAGCATCGTCGGAGCGGACAAGCAGCAGGAAATTTATGAAATTGCTATTAAAGACGCTTTTTTGTTGAAGCGAAACAAATACATAGCCGATTGTTATCAGGAGTTTATCGATGCCCAGTCGGTAACCGGTTTTGCAAAAGTGATGATGGCCAACTATATATTAGAAGGAATCTATTTCTATGCCGGATTCAGTTTCTTCTACAATTTGGCCCGATTCGGCAAAATGACAGGGGTGGGCACGGAAATCAAATACATCAATCGCGATGAATTAACACACCTGGCGCTGTTTCAGAACATGTTCAGACAGCTGAGAACAGAAAACCCGCATATCTTCACAGCGGCTTTCGAGACTGAGTTATCCTTGATGATGAAACAGGCGGTGGAGCACGAAATCGAATGGGCCTCTTATGCGTTGGGCGATAACATTCAAGGCATGACGCTGAACCAGCTTGCCGATTACGTACGCTATTTGTCCAATTTCAGGATGGATGCAATCGGACTTGAGCCCTTGTATCCGGAGATTTCCCAGGATCCCCTGCCTTTTATCCGGCAGTTCACCAACTTCAATCAAACCAAGACCGATTTCTTTGAAGAAAAGGTAATCAATTACGCCAAAGGCACTTCTGATTTGGATTTGGACGCTTTGAACGATTTGTAAAATAACGGCATGTCCCGGGCAATAAGAAGAACCCGGCTTGTGGGACGGTTGACAATAATGGTCAAGGACAAAATCCCTGACCATTATTATGTCACAGTCCCCTGTGCCGGGACACTTTTTCTTTATATTTTTGCATCATTCCATATCAAAAACCTTGCCAAAAACAAAAACGAGAGCGGAAAATCTGCTCCGCCTCGAAATATGTAAGTGATATTTTTGAAAAAAAGACCCAAAGGTCTTGTCTCAATTTAAGAAATATGGCGTCCCAGGAGGGATTCGAACCCCCGACAACACGCTTAGAAGGCGTGTGCTCTATCCAACTGAGCTACTGGGACATGATGATAAGCTTAAAGGCGAAACCATGAAGCTGATTCCGGATACTTTTGCGGGGCCCGAAGCCAAACGCGCGGGTTCAATTCCCTTTTGCACAGAAGCTTGCCTCAAAGCGGGTGAAGGGA
>CAZESH010000352.1:0-4135 GCA_964514665.1 uncultured Caryophanales bacterium | reverse complement strand
TCATCATCTCGGTTATCAGCATATCCGCGCTTGTCTATTTGCGCCGCAGGGAGGTGGCGGCATGAAGAGCAGAAAAAGCGGGTGGGTGCTGCTGTCCGTATTGATTTCCGTCATTCACGTCCTGCCCTTTTACGTGCTGCTCACCACCTCTTTCAAAGCAATGGATGATCCCAGCTCGAAATGGATCATGCCGGGATATCTCTATTTGGACAATTTTGCCAATGCCTGGCGGGAAGCCAATCTTGGCATGGCTTTCAAAAACAATACCATCGTTACATTTTTTGCTCTCATGATCGTGATTGTCCTTGGAGCGATTGCCGCTTATCCGCTGGCGAGACACAGGAGCCGTCTGAACCGGTTCATGTATACCCTGTTCATTTCGGCAATGATTGTGCCGCCGCTTACCATCCTCGTTCCTTTATACAAGTTTATGGTGGATATCGGAGGGATGAATCATTATTGGGGGATCATTTTTTTGCACGTCACCTTTTTCTTGCCTTTGGCGATTTTCCTCTACACCGGTTTCATCAGCACGATTCCGAAGGAATTGGATGAAGCCGCGATGATCGACGGAGCGGGGCGGTTCGGGCTGTTCTTTAAAGTTTTGCTGCCACTGCTGAAACCGATCACGGCAACTGCGATCATCCTGGGAGGCGTACAGATTTGGAATGACTATCAGTTCTCGGTGTTTTTCCTGCAAAAGCCGGATTTGCGAACCATAACCGTAGCTTTGTCCGCTTTTTTCGGGCAATACAACAACAATATCGGCTGGGTGGCCGCAGGTTCGTTAATGGGCGCTGTTCCGATCACGTTCGTTTATTTATTCCTGCAGCGCTATTTTATCCATGGTCTGTCTTCAGGCGCTGTCAAAGGCTGAAAAGCTCAAAAGTCCGCTTGGCATGGAGTGTCCCATTGTTTATGGAAAATAGTGGGCGCTTTTTGCGTATTCATATTATAATTAAAAAGACATGTAGAGAAAGAGGGGACTGGGGGTTGCTTGAAGGGCATGCCGAACAAATTTCATTCCCTGCGGGTGAAGCTTTCCATGCTTTTCCTGCTGACAATCGTCGTTCCGGTTTCGATTTTTTTGTTGGCGCTTCCATCTTATTACCACAACCTGATCCTTAGACAGACAACCGAATTGACCCAAGGGACTCTAAATGCTCTGGAATTTAATGTGGAGACGTATTTGGACGATCTGGAGCGGCTCTCGATCACGCCGTATTTAAATGAAGATGTGATGGTCGGATTGAAGCTGAAGGCTAGTCAAAGGAGCGGGTATGCCAGTGAATACAGCCGTTTTGAAGCGGAAAAAGCCCTTACCGTAACGCTGCCGAAGTTTATGAAAAATACGAGGAAGGATATCTTGGGCACGATTCTGCTGGCTCATGACGGTTCGGTCTATGCCAATTCCGCCTATGGGATAACGGACCCCAAGCCGGACTTTCCCTTTACCGATCAGGATTGGTATAAAAAAGCTATGTGGGCCGACGGAGCCGCCACCTTCATCAGTGTCCATCCTCAGGATTATTTGCAGCTTCCCTCGGCCAAGCAGGTGTTTTCCGTCGCCCGTCTGATCAAGGATCCGGATTCGGGAAAGCCGCTTGCCGTGATTATGGCGGATGCCGATTCGATTGTGCTGGAGAGAATCATCAAGAATATTCATTTCAATGTGCGCTCGATTGTGTCCATTTTGGATGACCGGAACAGGCTCATTTATACAAACGGAGTGGTATCTCAAGACATGATTGCGCAGATTTCCGCAAATCCTTCGCTGATCAAAGGGAGCGATGATACCTACCGAGTCGTCACCACAAGGCTGTCCCGCCCGGATTGGAACATCGCGGTGCTGCTTTCTAATACGGACATTCGTTCAAAACTCCGCTGGATCTACTTATTCGGTTCTCTTTTTGCCGCCGGCGGCATATTTATCACCTTCTTCCTGTACTTCGTTTTGTCCCGCTGGATCATATCACCTTTTAAAGAGATGGTGCATGTAATGAAAAACGTGCAGCGCGGCGATCTTGAACGGCGTTTTCGCATACGCGGTCAGGATGAGATCGCCCAGCTTGGCTTCACGCTGAATCGGATGATCGCCCAGCTTCAGGAGCTCATCGATCGGGAATATAAAGCCGTGCTGCGCCAGCGGGATGCCGAATACAAAGCGCTGCAGTCGCAAATTCAGCCTCATTTTCTGTACAATACCTTGAGCGGATTTATCGGCCTTAACCGTTCGGGACAAACGCAGGTACTGGAAAAGGCGATTCTGTCCTTAAGCAGCATGCTGCGCTACATTCTCGAGCACAATGATTGGACCACGATTAAGGAGGAAATCGATTTTGTGGAGAAATACTGCGAACTGCAAAAGATCCGCTTCGAGGACAGAATGAACGTGCAGTTGGACATCGACCCCCGGTTTCATGATGTGCGTATTCCAAAATTGCTGTTTCAGCCGCTTGTGGAGAATGCCATCATCCACGGGATTGAGCCGTTGGACCGAGCGGGGACGCTGCATATAGAAGTAAAATCGGTCGTGAATTTATCTGTCGGAGAGAACGGTGGAGAGCAATGGCTGACGATCGCGGTTCGCGACAACGGAACGGGCTTCGACAGGGACTTTATGGAAGATAAGGAGGGCGTTGGCCTTTCCAATGTGTTTGAACGGTTGAAAATCGCTTATGAGCGGGCGGAATACCAGATTAAAAGCCGGCCGGGAAGAGGAACGGAAGTCTTGGTCATGCTTCCGCTCGGCAATGAGGTGAGAACGGGATGAGGATCGTAATAGCCGATGATGAAAAAATGGTCAGACTCGGCATCATCAGCATGCTGGAGGAAATGGACCATTCCTGGCATATCGCCGGAGAAGCGGCAAACGGTGAAGAACTTGTTCAGCTGGTTTCGGAGTTCATGCCGGAGATTGCCATCGTTGACATCCGCATGCCGAAAATTGACGGCCTGCAAGCGATTCGCCAAGCCAGGGAAATAGCTCCGCATACCAAATGGATTATCCTGAGCGGATTTTCCGATTTCGAATATGCCCGTGAAGCGTTGAAGCTCGGAACAACGGAATATCTGCTGAAGCCGGTCAGTCCGGATGATCTTGAGCAGGCCATCACGGCAATTTGCAAGGATAACAGACAGTATTTGGATTTGTTGAACAATCAATTTGAAACCACGCTGTTTTCCCTGCTGCATGGGTTAAGTACATTGCAGGCGGAAGCGGCAAACAGTCCGTTTCATCAATGGCGGCTGCAGGCAGCGGTATTTTATGCAGACGGTTCGCTGACCGCTCAGGAATCGGCCAAAGCGCAGTGTGAGTTCAGCTGTGCGATCCGGGAGGCCATGAATGGCCACTTGACCTACGGTGCCCATTTCGCTCTGGTCATGCTCCCTGGAGGCGAGCTGGCAACGGTGGGGACTTATAGTCCCTCTGCCGACGGTCGTTCCAAGGATGCGGTAAACCGCTATTTTGCCGCAATCGGATCAGTCATGCTGCGTTTTCACTCTTCCCGCATCAGCATCACGGCAATTCAGACTGAATGGTGCCGCGGATTTCAGGAACTGACCGTACAGTTGGAGGATATCCGCTCCAAATCAGGTATGCGTATCATCCTCGGGTTGAACAAAGGTTGGCGATTGGAGCGTCTTAATGCAGCGGCCGATGAGGATGTACGGAAGCTGGGAGAACAACTTGAAGAACTGGTTCAGCTTTACAAAGACAAAATGGTGTTAAATTACCTTTCTGCAGTGGAGAAGATATACACGGCCCCGGCCTTTTCCAAGCTTCTTTCAGTTGCCGGACGAAGGCAAGCGTTGGCGGAGTTTATAAAGGTTTCGTTACCGGTCTGCATTCCGCAGAGCGACTCGGCCGATGATTGGCAAAGAGCTTTGAAGCATTGCGGGGAGCAACTGCTTGAGAGTGTCCAAAACGGCTCGGCAAACGGAAGGGATATCGTCGAACAAACGCTGGAATATATTGAGCGGCATTATATGAAAGAAATCTCGATCGGACAAATCGCGGGGGATCTGAACATCACTCCCAACTATTTGAGTTCGCTGTTCCACAAGAAGACGGGTACCCCTTTTATTAAATATCTGACCATTCTTTGTAGATTCGATGATCTCCTTATATTTA
>CAZESH010000351.1:0-4187 GCA_964514665.1 uncultured Caryophanales bacterium | reverse complement strand
CAGCAGATAGCTTGCGGCAATCACCACCACCGGCAGTTCGATCGAACCGAGCACGGCCGCCAGCGGACCTCCGATCACGGGAGTGCCGATATTGAAGCATACGGTGGGGATAAACTGCCCCAGCAGCCCGGCCAGGATCCCCCATGCGAGCAAGGAGCCGGATTGGGCGGCAAACATCAGCTGCGGCGGATATAGGAGCAGCACGATCGGCAGCGCGGCGGTCAGCATCACGGCAGAGCGCAGCGCCGGGTCCATCGTGGTGCGCACATAACCGGTGAGCAAGATAAACAGGCTGTAAGTCAGCGCCCCTGATAAAGCAAGGCCGATTCCCGCCAGTCCCGCTCCTTTAAGAGAAGACAGGGAGAAGTCCGCCGTCAGAAATGTGCCGGTCAGAATCACGAATACGACGGCCAGTTGAACCGGCTTTGGCCGTTTTTTGCGAATAAGTGAATCCAGCAGCAAGGTAATCCATGTAAATTGAAACAGCAGAACGATGGCAAAGGAGGCGTCCAGCAGCTTCAAAGCCCAGTTCAGCAGCAGCGTCGTGCAGGCCAAGCCGAAAATACCGATCAGCGAAAGCTGCACCCAAGGACCGCGGAACGGATTGCTCCAGGCCTTGGGACGCAGCAGCACGATCACCCACATGAAGACGGCTCCCCAAAGCATCTGACCGGCACTGATTTGATTTTCATTCCATCCATCCAGGTAAGCCAGCTTAATGATCGGAGACAGCATGCCGTAACAAGAAGCGCCAATGAGCACCAGCATGGCGGCAAGCCACCGTTTACTCAAGGGACTCAACAGCTTTTACCTCCTTGTCCGTTCCACGGGGTCGCGATATGGATATAAAAACCGGGCCCGCGGCAAACGCGATAGCCCAGTTCGATTATATGAAGATGGATCAACCGGTGTTTCTGAGACCCGCGGCAATGCCGTTAATGGTCAGCAGCACTTCACGCAGCAGCTCCGGATCGTCCCCCCCGCGCTCGCGCAGCGATCTTAACTCCGTCAGCAGCTGTACCTGCAAGTAACTGAGCGGATCGACATACGGATTGCGCAGTCGTATCGATTCCTGAATCACCGGCACGTTGTCGAGAATCTCATTTTGTTTGGTGATGTCGAGCAGCAGCCGCGAAGTTAGCGCATGCTCTTCTTTAATATATCCGAATATCCGCTCGCGAACGGGATCGTTTTTGATCATTGCCGCATATTCACCGGCAATCAACAGGTCGGACTTGGCGAGCGCCATCTGCAGGTTGTCGATCATGGAACTGAACAGCGGCCATTTCCCGTACATTTCCTGCAGCTGCTTGAGGTTGTTTGCATTCTCCGCAATGAACGACTGCAATCCGCTTCCTGCAGCATACCATGCCGGCAGCAGATAGCGGCTTTGCGTCCATGCGAATACCCAAGGAATGGCCCGCAGGTCTTCAAATTTATCGCTGTTCTTGCGCTTGGAAGGGCGGGAGCCGATGTTCAGCTCGCCGATTTCCGGCAGCGGCGTTGATTCCTTGAAAAATTCGAGAAATCCGGGATCGCGGAATATCAAATCCTGATATTTCGTTTGCGCTTTCTCGGATATGCCTTTCATTACCTTTTCCCAATTGCTTTCGTTAGTCGAGGTTTGCGGATTGCGCGCATACATCGCTGCAATGAGCAATGCGGAAGTGGCCTGTTCAAGGCTTCGATAAGCGATCCCTTGCATCGAGTAACGGGAGGAGAGCACCTCGCCCTGCTCGGTGATTTTGATGCCGCCTCCGATCGTATGCGGCGGCTGTGCCATGATGCTGCGGTTAAGCGGCATGCCGCCCCGGCCGAGTGCACCGCCCCGGCCATGGAAAAACTTCAGCTTGATGCCCGCTTCATTGGCTACTTCGGTGATCGAGTTCATCGCCACGCGCAGCTCCCAGTTCGCCGTCAGCACGCCGCCGTCCTTGTTGCTGTCGGAATATCCGAGCATGATTTCCTGTAAATTTTGCGAAGCCTTCACGCCTTCACGATAGGCTGATAAGCCGAACAGCTCCTTCATGATGCTCGGCGCCGCGTGCAAGTCCTCAATCGTTTCGAACAGCGGAACCGGCTGCAGAGAGCAGGATGCGACACCGTTCAAATCTTTGGCGAACAGGCCCGCTTCTTTGCTGAGCAGCAGCACCTCAAGCAGATCGCTTGCGCCCTGGGTCATGCTGATCAGGTAGCTCTTGATGCACTGCTGCCCGAATTGCTCGTGCGCCGTTTTGATCGTGCGGAACAGATTCAGGCATTCCTGGGTTGCATCCGAGTAATCCCAATACGGCGATGTGAGCGGACGCGGGTCGTTAAGCAGCTGATCCAGCAGCTTGATCTTCTCGTTCTCGGAAAGCGCCGAATAATCTTCAACAATTCGCATTTTTCCGAGGATTTCCGTCATCGCCAGCTCATGCTCCTTGCTGTGCTGTCGAACATCCAAGGTCGCCATGTGAAAGCCGAAAAGCTCCACCTGACGGATCAATCTCTTGATATAAGTGTCGGCTACATAATCGGCATAATGAAATCTTAAGCTGCGGTCGATCATTTTCAAATCCTGAATGAAAGCTTTGGCGGACAAATAGCTTGCGCCCGCTTTCGAGGCATTTCCCGTATTTTGAATTTTCTCCAGCATGTAAGACAGCTTGATCCGGTACGGCTCCTTCTCATTGCGCCATACATCCTCCGATTTCAGCTCGATATGGGCACGGTCGTGCTCGATCGATTGCATCAGCTCTTCCGTGACCTCGATGATTCCCGTGCTGAAGGACATAATGCGAGCAAGCTCCTTGAGCCTATCGGCATATTTGCGGATCGCCATCTGACGGTGCATTTGCAGCGTATTCCAGGTTACATCCGCGGTTACCGAAGGATTTCCGTCGCGGTCGCCGCCGATCCACGATCCGAAGCGCAGATAAGGCGGTACGTGCCATTGGTTGCCGGGATAATGATTCTCCAGGCTTTGCTCGAGCTCCTGATACACGTCGGGAAGCACGTCGAATAAAGTTTCATCAAAATAATAAAGGCCGTTGCGCACCTCGTCGAGCACCGTCGGCTTGCGGTCTCTAAGCTCATCGGTCTGCCACAGCGTAAGCACTTCATTCAGCAGCCTTTCACGCAAAAAAGCCCGCTCCTTGTTGGTCAGCGTAGGATCGTCCAGCTTCATCATGCCGTGCGCGATACGTTTATGGATATCAAGAATGGCGCGGCGCATCGCTTCTGTCGGATGGGCAGTCATGACCAGGTCGAGCGAAATGCCTTCCAGCATGTCCTGCACGTCGCTTGCCGGGATCTCCCTTTCCTTGAATGCGATGACGGCCCCCTCAATCGAACCGGACTGCACGGTTTCACCCGTTGCACGTTCATAATCGCGCTTCCTGCGAATGCGGTGGTTCTGTTCGGCAATATTGACGAGCTGAAAATAAACGGCAAAAGCGCGAATCACCTGGTGCCGGATATCGGGATTTAACGTGCGAATCGTATTCTTAAAATCCTCGTACATCTCCGCGGTGAAATTCGCCCTTAAGGATTTCGACATTTCCCTGATTTTTTCCACAATGTCCAGCAGTTCGTTTCCGCTTTGGTGGACCAATACCTCGCCCAGAATGTTGCCCAAGAAGCGGACATCCCTGCGTAATAAATTATTGGAAACATTTTTATGATTGGTCAGTATTGCAGTTTCCTCACTCATCCTCTTCACCTCATCTTTTTCACTTTGGTGTTTCGGGCTGCCTCTAGTCTCTATCCTTCATCATACTATAAATTCCTAATGAATGCTTCACTCTTACCCATAGCTGCCTGCCCGCTACTTACAAAGATGGCAATGCGAATCCGTCCGGGTGCAAAAAAAAGGACCTTAAGGTCCGTGTCGCTTGATTGCATATAATATGTAATACCAAAAGCGGGTGATGGGAATCGGACCCACGCTACCAGCTTGGAAGGCTGGAGTTCTACCATTGAACTACACCCGCATGATCACAAGCCTCTAACGACACGCTTTCCCGTACTATCCGCCCTTACACACTTTAAGAATGTAATGGCGTGCCCTGAGAGATTCGAACTCCCGGCCTTTTGATTCGTAGTCAAACGCTCTATCCAGCTGAGCTAAGGGCACATGCCGGAGAAAAATAAAATGGAGCGGACGACGAGATTCGAACTCGCGACCCTCGCCTTGGCAAGGCGAT
>CAZESH010000350.1:0-4207 GCA_964514665.1 uncultured Caryophanales bacterium | reverse complement strand
CGTAATCACCTCGCCGCCTTATCCGAACCGCTACAGCTATGTATGGAACACACGTCCTTATCTGTACTTTTTCGGCTTTATGGACACCAGCAAAGCCGCCGCCCAGCTGGACCAACGGACGATCGGCGGCACTTGGGGTTCAGCCACTTCGATGTTGGCAAAAGACCGGATCGAACCGGAAAACGATGCCGTGGCACGCGTTGTCTCACCTGTCGCCGAGGAGATTCGCGTACGCGACGGCTTGATGGCCAATTACGTCATGAAATACTTCAATTTGATTGCTCGCCAGATCCTTGCCCAGGATGCCCTGCTCTCCGACTCCGCGAAGCTGGCTTATGTCGTCGGCTGCTCGCGAATCAAAGGCGTGTACGTGGAAAGCGACCGGCTGCTGGCCGAGCTGTTCGAGCAGCTTGACCGCGGGTACAGGATCGAGCGGATCGAACGCTTCCGCCACCGCAACAGCGGCAGGAATCTGTATGAATCGATTGTATATGCCAGCAAATAAGCTTGGCATGCAAAATACACATGAAAGGATTGTGATCATGGAGAGTCTACCAAAATATATCAGGCAGGAAAACGGAGAATTTTGGCTGACTGAACACGAGAGAGAAAATTTGAAAATCAATTATCGGATTAAAAAAGTCGTCGTATCCGAGCAATCCTCTCTGCAGCATGTGATGATTTTGGACAGCTATGATTTCGGCAGAATGCTCGTGCTCGACGGCGTCGTGCAGACCACATCGATCGACGGGCATATTTATAACGAAATGATTGCCCACGTCCCGCTAAATCTGCATCCCGACCCGAAGAACGTGCTGATCATCGGCGGCGGAGACTGCGGTGCGGCCAGAGAAGCCGCGAAGTACGCCGGTATCGCTCGCATCGATCTGGTGGAAATCGACGAGCTTGTCGTCAAGGTGTGCAAAACGCATCTGCCGGAAGTTTCCGGAAACTTGTCCGACCCCCGCGTCCGTTTCATCTATGAGGACGGGGTGGCATTCGTCAAGGATAAACCCAACCATTACGACGTCATTATCGTTGATTCTTCCGATCCGATCGGACCCGCAAAGCAATTGTTCGAGCTCGGCTTCTACCAGAACCTCCATCGAAGCTTGAAGCAAGACGGCATCATGGTCTGCCAAAGCCAATCGCCGATTTTTCATTCCGACGTGATGAAACAGACTTATAAGCGGGTTCAATCCCTGTTTGCCGAGACCTTCCTTTACACGGCAACGGTGCCTACTTACCCCGGAGGCTTATGGAGCTTTACGCTTGGCTCCAAGCAAGCAGGCGGGATGATCCGCTTTATGGACTTCGACAAGCAAACCCGGTATGTCAATCGCGACATTCTCGAACGGTGCTTTTATTTGCCTGAATTTATCAACGAAGAGCTGTCTCTGCCGTAGACAGCCTTCTCAACAAGAAAAAGGCTCGGGAGCGATTCGATATGGTGCAACTTTCGGCAGCCGATAACCGTAATATATTATAAAATGGCTCAGGCAGGTGATTTCATGACATTTCTTTTCAGCGGTATCTTTATTTTACTCATTGCCCTAATGTTCTTTGTGCTTCACATTCTGGAATGTGTATGGGCATATCGTGACAGCCTCAATAGAGGCTACAGCCAGGAATTTGCCATACTCGTGCTGATCGGCATTTTCTTCTTTCCGCTTTTGGGTTTGATTGTGTATCTGCTTATCAGAAAAAATTAACCCTAATAAAAAAAGAACGGCTGCCGACAGCCGTCGACAGCCTCAAGCACCGGTGTTCGGTGCTTTTTCGCTTTCATGCGGATTTTTTACTGCAGCTCATCCAACTGCGATTGTTCCCGATCCAACTGCTCCTTGGACCGCGCCAGCGGCTCCTGATTGAGGCTGGTCGTGTTTTGTTCCAACGCACGCTCCGCTTTTTCGATGGCGTTCTCCGCTTCGGCAAGCGTTTGTTGCGATGGATGCGACTGCGCATGGGCTACGGCCCGGTCCGCCCGATCGACGGATTGCTGCGCTTGCGAAATGGGGTTTTGCGACTGCAAGCTGGAATCTCTCTTCACCATGATGGCCTCCTCCTGCATTTTTTCGCTGCATTCCCTCTTTTTTTCCCGGGGTTGCCTGCTTACATTGCCCGAAGTCTGCTGGAAGTATACCTTTCGTTAAATGGTAAAAGAGCTCTTCAAGGAAACTGTACGGTTAAAAATCAGTCCATCGTTTTCCGCCGATTGCGCATCCACGCTAAAGTAGCCATGACGGAAAAATTGGAACTTGTCCTGCGGCGCGGCCGTTTTCATATTCGGCTCTACAAACCCGTGCGTCACCTGCAGCGACTCGGGATTGATATGATCAAGAAATGTAGCGTCCTCCAGCTCCTCCTGATCCTCTTCGTCAAGAATCAGCGGTTCGTACAGACGGAATTCCGCTGCCAACCCCTGCTTGGCTTCCACCCAATGGATCGTCCCCTTGACCTTTCTTCCGGTAAAGCCCGTACCGCTTTTGGTCTCCGGATCGTACGTGCAGCGCAGCTCGACGACTTGGCCTTGCCCGTCCTTGACGACTTCCTCGCATTTGATGAAGTAGGCGTTCTTCAAACGCACCTCGTTGCCGGGAAAGAGCCGGAAGTACTTGTTCGGAGGGTTTTCCATAAAATCATCCTGCTCGATGTAAATTTCTCTGGAAAACGGAATTTGCCTCGTGCCCATTTCCGCATTCTCCGGGTTGTTCTCCGCCTCGAGCAGCTCCGTTTCGCCCTCGGGGTAGTTAGTAATGACCACCTTCAACGGGCGCAGCACCGCCATCGTTCGCGGCGCCTTCAGCTTGAGATCCTCGCGTACAAAATGCTCGAGCATGCGGCCATCGACTGTGCTGTTGCTTTTGCTTTGCACCCCGATTTCCCTGATAAATGCGCGGATCGCTTCCGGCGTATAGCCGCGTCTGCGCAAGCCGCGAATCGTCGGCATCCGCGGGTCGTCCCAGCCGTCGACAAGCTTCATGTCGACCAGCTGCTTCAGCTTGCGCTTGCTCATTACCGTGTTCGACAGGTTCAGGCGGGCAAATTCGATTTGCTTCGGGGTTTGCTCCATTTCGCATTCCCGGACTACCCAATCATACAGCGGCCGATGATCCTCATACTCAAGCGAGCAAAGCGAATGCGTGACGCCTTCAATCGCATCGCCGAGCGGATGGGCGAAATCGTACATCGGATAAATGCACCACGCATTGCCGGTTCTGTGGTGCACAGCGTGCAGGATCCGGTAAAGCACCGGATCGCGCATATTCAAATTCGGCGAGCTCATGTCAATCTTGGCCCGCAGCACCTTGGCGCCGTTGGGGAACTCTCCGTTCCTCATGCGTTCGAACAAATCAAGATTTTCTTCTACAGAGCGGCTGCGGCCAGGGCTTTCTTTCCCCGGCTCGGTCAATGTCCCCCGCATTTCACGGATCTCATCCTGCGACAAATCGCAGACGTAGGCTTTTCCTTTGCGGATCAGCAAACAGGCGCGTTCATACAGCTCCTCAAAATAATCGGAGGCAAAACGTAAACTCTCCCAATCGAAGCCGAGCCAGCGGATGTCTTCCTTGATGCCTTCCACATATTCCGTTTCTTCCTTGACCGGATTCGTATCGTCAAAGCGAAGATTGGTGCGCCCTTTGAATTCATCGGCCAATTCAAAATCAAGAAAGATGGCTTTGACGTGGCCGATATGCAGATAGCCGTTCGGCTCAGGAGGAAATCTCGTCACCACTTCGCGGACTTTGCCCGATTTCAGATCCTCCGTCATGGCGATTTTAATAAAATTAGAAGAGGAATGATTGTCTTCCACTTCGAACCACCCTTCCTGTATCTTGAAATAAAAATATGTATCATCTTATCATATACAACCGTACACAGCATTATCAATTCAAGCCGGAATATTGCCTTATTTTATAATGAATGGCCTTTGATCACAAGTCATGGCGGTGTATGCCCATGCTATCGGGTTTCCGCGGACGCCTGCGCGGAGTCCGGTTTCACCCTCGGCATCCTTAGCGACAGCAGGAGAATCGGCAGCCCGATGGCGGCGCATGCCAAAGCTATCGCGTGAAAGTGCGCGGTGGTCACCGTTTGGGCAAAGAATACGCCAAGCAGGCCGGAGGACAAAATGGTCCCCAAATATCGCGAGGTCATGAACAAGCCGGAAGCCGATCCGGTATCCTCAGCGGGAACGAACGTATAG
>CAZESH010000349.1:0-4243 GCA_964514665.1 uncultured Caryophanales bacterium | reverse complement strand
ACAGACCAAGATTCATCGCAGCAAATGCTTAAAGCGAAGATCTCCGACTTTCATGATTCTAGGTCTCTCAGGTCCTCCCTTTAGCAACGAAAAACAGACTCACTATGCAACAGAAATCCCTCTTTCGACTGTTGGGAATGAATATAAACACCTTCACTTTGGCTTTGTCTTCAATTTGAACCGTCCTGCGGACGGACTCTTTTTGTGCAAGGCAAATCTCGATTCGATCTAAAGGGTTTCGCGATATTTCGAAGGGGTTTTTCCATATCGCTGCTTGAAGAGACGGCTGAAATACTTGGCGTCTTGATATCCGATTCGCCGGCATATTTCCTGCAGCTTCAGATTCGGCTGCTGCAGCAGTTCCTTGGCCTTTTCCATCCTCATTTTAGTGACAAAATCAAGAATGGTTTCACCGGTCTGCATTTTAAAATACTGGCAAAAATAAGTTGGATTCATGTGTACCTGGTCGGCTATTTTCTTGATGCTGATATCGTTTTCCAAATTTCCCCTGATCCACGACCGGGCTTGTTCCACCGGTTTTACGTTATGGGTTTGGCGTGCCCGATGAATGTTATGGACTACAAGCTCAAGCAATATTCTTACATTGTCCTTTATTTGACTCAAATTCGCTGCATTTTTCGTCTTCCGCAGCGTATCTTCCAGAGAATTCAGGCGATGGGCGGTTTGCGGATGCTCCATACCCACGGAGTAAATCTGGATGATCGCGTATTGAATCGCACGTTGAATGGCTTGAGGCGATTCAAGTCCTTCGATTGCATTGAAAATTTGTTTGACGATGCTTTCCGCTTCATCCTTGTCTGCCTGCTCGACCGCCTGACGCAGCTTTCGGGAAAGCCGGAAGCTGTCTGCATCGATTTGCCGGCCTGTCCCTTCCCCCGATGCAACGCTCTCTGTCCGGAATACTTGATTGCCGCCGAAAACCAAGCGGTTATAAAGCAGGGAGAGTACCTGCCGACTGGCGTTCGGCAGCATGTAAAGGTCTTCGATAACGTCCGCCACTGCGATCGAAAAGGTAAAAGGCGTATATTGTTGAATGGATGAACGAATAAGTTTGCACAATTGATAGCCATCGTCTTGGAAAGTTTGCTTATTTTCCAAGCCGCTGTGAAGCATCACCCAAAAATTCATGTCGCCCCCTCTCCAAAACCAGCCTTGGGCAATCGAATTTGGAAGACGCTGCGAAACCAGCTCCGCAATGATATTCTCCAACGCATACGTATACGCTTTCCAATCTTTATCCTGAAAGCTCCTTGCTTTTACTGGCAGCTCGTCCATGCTGATATTTGCCAGCAGATATAAGCCTTCGGGAAATTCGTCCACCCAATAGCCCAAACGCGATACATCGATTCCCGAAGAGGTGATCGAGCTAAACACCTGGGTTTGTCTGGAATGGTTCAGTTTCCCGGCCTGCCGTTCGATTTCCGACCATTTATGGCGCTGCATCCGCTCTGCCATTATCCGGTTACCTATCTCCGCCAAACGAGTATGGAATTGCTCCCTGTTAAGCGGCTTCAGCATGTAATCCAGCGCTCCTTCGAGGATAGCGGCGCGCAAATATTGAAAATCGTCATAACCGCTTACCAGCAGCGGAAAGAAAGTATAATATTTTTTCGCTTCTTGGATAAATTGCAAACCGTCCATTTCGGGCATTTTCACGTCCGTGATGATCAAATCCACAGCTCCTTGAATTCCGTGCAGATAATCCAATGCAGCTTTGCCGTCTCCAAATGTCGCCACCACTTCCCAGTCATCTCCGCATGCGCGAACCAATCGCTCGATGCCTCTGCGGATCATCGGTTCATCATCCACGATTATCGCCTTAATGGGTTCCAAAACGCTTCACCTCCGCTCTTTCCGCTAATCCCGCCTGCTCAAGCGATGTCATTACCGGGATGCGGATGATCAATTCCGTCCCCTTCCCGTATATGCTGTGCACTTGAATGCCGTACTCGGGACCGAACAGCATTACGACTCTTGCATTGACATTTTTCAGACCAAATCCGGAATCGGTCCTCAACAGATTGTCCGAATGCAGGATATGATTGAGCTCCGCCAATCTATCGGGGGCAATACCGGGTCCATCGTCGCGAATCCGGAACACGATTTCCTGTTCGCCGGAGCGCGCCCCGAATTCCTCGTCGACCCTAATTTGAATTTGAACTCCTTTGCGGGATTCAAGACCGTATTTTATCGAGTTTTCGACAACCGGCTGAAGAATAAACTTCGGGGTGTAAAGCGGGCGGATATCGATTTTGTTATCAATGGCGAAATCCACACGCTCCTCGAAACGAATCTTCTGGATCGTCAGATAGTCCTTTACATGCTGAACTTCTTCTTCAATGGAAACCAGCTCGGATTTATTGCTCAGCGAGAAACGGAGCATGCGGCCAAGCAGCGTGACCATATCCACGACAACATCGGTTTGCCCTTCTTCGACGGCCATGCTTATTGTTTCAAGCGTATTGTACATGAAGTGTGGATTGATCTGAGACTGCAGCGCGTAGAGCTCGGCCTCCCTTTGTTTGATTTCGATATAATAATTTTTCTCTATCAATTCCCGGGTTGTGGCGATCATCGAATTGAAGCTTCGCGCAAGCGTCCCTACTTCATCCCTGCTGTTGCTCTTTAGATCAACATGAAAATTGCCCATTTCCACATATTTCATCAAGCCGCTGAGCTTTTTGATCGGTCGGGTGACATTCCAGGCGAAAAACACCGAAATCATCGAGGTAACGGTAATAAACAACAGGAACACGAAAACCGTGATGTTGCGGACAAGGTCGGTGCGTTCAGTCAAGAATTTCAACGGAATACTGTGAACAAGCACCCATTTGAATTGAGACGATTCCTTTACGCTGATCAGCCTCGAATCCTTGCCCAAATTGGCGCGAAAGCTTCCGTTCAGAATCGGGTAATTTCCGATTTCGGGGTCGATGCTGCCGATCTTTTCCTTATCCGTATGATAGATGATTTTACCCGTGGTATTCATGATCCATAAATCGGCTTTATCTTTTTCCTCAAAACTATGCAGAATCTCATCAATGAAAGAAAGCTGAATGGCGATATACATCGTTCCGAGATTTTTGCGGTTATCATAATCGGTGATCTGCTTCATGATCAGGAAATAAGGCGGATTGCCGTCAAACCTCAAAGGAATCTCACTCTGAAGAATGATTTTGGCGTTCCCCCGCAAATCCAGATCGCTGCCGCTCGGGAGCGGATGCTTGACTGGATCAAAACCGTTAAAGCCCATTCTCGAGCTGTGAAAAAAGCGGTCTTTGGAGAGAATGAAAACGCCGATTACATTCGGGTAATTGCCGTTGATATACGTGCTGGCCAAATAATTGTTGACGACAAACTGATCCTTGTGGAGCTCCGACTGATTTTCATAGAAATCCCGTCTCAAGACGCCGATGATATCGTTGGAGTTATACAGCAATTTCGGAAGATTGATCAATTCGTTCATCTGCTTCTCGATGTTGGCGTCGGCTTGATCCAGAAACCGCGGCATGTATTCCCCAAACTGCTCTTGGATCGACTTTGTGTACTGTAGATAGAAAATATAACCCATCATGGCCATGGGAATAACCGTTAGCAGAAAGTAAGTGACAATCAGCTTGGAGCTCAGGCGGTAGTTGCGGAATCGTATTCTCTCCGGTATTTTAAAAATCATATTGGTCCACATTTTCCTTCGTGAAATCGAGCGGCTCTCCCATGATCACCGTATCGCCTTCCACTCTGATATTGCCGACGTTGAAGATTTCCTGTCCGTCATAGGGTGAAATTCCGTCCAATAAGTTTTTGGCCGCCACAACCGTCAAATACCCCAACCGTTTGGGACTCCATAGCGTCACCATCTGCGCTGCCCCGGTATGAAGGTAGGACCGCATTAAATTAGGAGATGACAAACCGACCACCTTCACCTTGCCGATTTTCCCCTTTTCCTTTACAACCTGAGCCGCAGCCGGCGGAGCTACGGAAGAATTGCCGATGATGCCGGCCAAGTCCGGATGGCGTACAAAAAGCTGTTTGGCCACTTCATAAGCCTTGCTGGAATTGTCGTCTGTCGGCGCGATTTCAACCAGTTCCATGCGCGGGTAATAAGTTTTTCGCTGGATTTTCATCCACTTGATCCATTCGTTCAGATTGGAGGCGGAAAGGGCCCCGGTCATGATCGCAAATTTCCCCTTTTCATCGGTATTCCAAGCAAGCGTGTCCATTA
>CAZESH010000348.1:0-4265 GCA_964514665.1 uncultured Caryophanales bacterium | reverse complement strand
AAATGACCCCGGCAATAACCGGCCGCTCTTCCGCAAGGATGGCTTCGCGCTCGACAAGCGAGGCGATGGTAAGCATCTGATGGAAGTTGATGCCCTGCCGTTTCAATTGGTCATGCCAGCCTGCAGGCAGTGTGGCGAGTTTATGCTCCAGTTCATTCAGCATTGTGGCCATGATCGCTTTTTCATCGCTGCCTTTTTTCATTTCGTAGGTTTCCGCAAACAAGTATCCTTCAAGCTTGTATTTCAGCGACTGATCCTGTGGAATATCGGCCAGCAGCGGATTCTTGAATAGCTCGGGCTGATTGGCCAGCTGCAAAAACTTATGCTTGTCGATCAAGCCTTCCGAGCTTAATTTTTCAGCCATTTGCCGTACTGTGAAGCCTTCGGGAATGGTAAAACGGATCGTCGCTTGCTTGATCGTGTCCCCGCTGTTGAGCTTCTGGATAATGCCGTCCAGGCTGATGCCCGGCGTCATCATGTACTTGCCGGCCTGAAAGTGTGTGCCCTCATGCTTGTATTTTAAATAATAAGTAAAAACCAATCTGTTCTTGATCAGTCCCTCGCGCTCCAGAAGCGCAGCGATTTGCCGCGAGCCCATGCCTTTTGCTATCTCCACCTGTACGGGCGTACTGCTGCTTGGAACCGGTTCGAGCGCCTTTTTCACATAGTATACGCTTCCTCCACCCAAAGCCGCGATGATCAGGATAAAAATCAACAGGCTCCATAAACATCCGCGCAAACAGCCTTTTCCGCTCTGGCTTGCTTGCGGCATATCCTCTTGTACAAGCCCATGTTTATTCTTTTTCCCCACATTTCTCCTCCAAACTGGCTGTGAAGCAGCTTCACGAAAACGATCATTGCCGATTAATCCTTACTCATCATACAACGATCGCGAAAAAATGAAAAGTTTCTGCACGGCTCCCGTCCAACAATCATGAAAAAACAAAAAATGAGCGGCACGCCGCTCATCCTTCATTGCTTGCTCTTGTTCGTCTGCCCGGAATACAGCATTTCATCATAAATTTCCGACACCTCATCCCACTCGTCATCATCCTCGATGCTTTCAAGCTGCGGTGTGTTCCGATCGTCAAAGCCTACACGAAAAATGGCGTATTCCCCTTCTTTTCGCAGCGTTTCCGACTGCAGCACGGCGTAGAGAAGGCCTTTAATGGAAAATTCCTTAAGGATCGTGAAAACCGTTTCCCGCTCACCGTCAAGAAGCACCACTTCCATGCCAAAGACTTCCTCAAGCAGATGTGATTCCTCAGGTCCTGCGGTTAAATCCGCTCCATCCATTCGTATCATCCCTTATTTTAATCCTCGTCTTCCGATTCTGCCAACAGCGTATTGAAGGTTTCCTCCACCATATCCCATTCCTCTTCACTTTCGATCGTAAAGAGCTTGAGATCGTCGTCTTCCTCTTCGTAACGGAAAGCGTACACCTCGGCCTCATCCCCATCGCCGTCCGTCGGCACGACCATCATATATTTGGCGTCTTTGCCGTCAACCTCGAATTTCATGATCACTTCAAATTCCTCTTCATTGCCGTCATCGTCCGGGATTAAAATAATTTCCGGTTCCTCCTGCTGCATATCTTCATTCGCCACTGTCTCCAGCTCCTTTTGTACTCGAATTTCTTGCATCCAAAAACCCTTGCAAAATAAAAGAGGCCGCCAATTTATCGATAACCTGCTTTCGTTTCTTTCGGCTTACATCCGCTTCCAGCAGCGTACGCTCGGCGGAGACTGTCGTTAATCGTTCATCCCGTAAATGAACAGGCATATTTAGTATTTCATGCAAGGTTTTTGCAAATTCCATGCAAATTTCTCCACGTGGACCAATCGTATTATTCATGTTCTTGGGTAATCCGACGACGATTTCGGCGACATCGTTTTCATTTATTAATTGATGGATTCGCTCCATATCCCGCTCCATGCCCTTGCGCCGAATCACTTCAAGCCCCTGTGCCGTCCAGCCAAGCTCATCGCTAACCGCTACACCGATCGTACGGTCTCCGACGTCCAATCCCATGATCCTCATGATTGACAATCTCCTTGAAAAATCCCGTTTGAATAAAAGGACAGAGCGATGAATTCGCCAATGGTCCCGAAAATTATTTCAAATACGTATTCAAATAAGTTTTCACCAGTTCTTCAATGAGTTCGTCCCGCTCACGCTTGCGAATCAGGCTTCTCGCATTGTTGTGGCGAGGAATATAAGCCGGATCTCCGGATAGGAGATATCCGACAATCTGGTTGATCGGATTGTAACCTTTCTCCTGCAACGCTTCGAAAACGGTGAGGATCACTTCTTTGGCCGAAGTTTCATCTTCCTCCGCTTTCACATCAAATTTCATCGTTTTGTCGAATGAATTCATGCCGGTACCCCCCTCATCTAGATCAACATTACTCACTAAAAATTTCCTATAAATAAATTATTCTCTGTCTGTTTAAAAATTCCTTGTCTATCTTAATCCTTTATTTCCAATCGGCAATCATTTGTTCCGCACGGAGCAGCGCTTCACCGATCCGCTGCGGATTCTTCCCCCCGGCCTGCGCCATGTCCGGGCGCCCTCCGCCTCCGCCTTCGCAAATTGCAGCCGCTTCCTTGACTATTTTCCCGGCATGAAATCCCTTGGCAACCAAATCCGGCGAAACGGAAGCGACAATTTGCGCTTTTCCTTCACTTTCCGAGGCAAGCACGGTAATGCCAGTCTTGATCTTTTCCTTCAACTGGTCAACCATCGATCTCAAGCTTTCCATGCCGGACGCGCCGACCTGGGCGGCGACAACTGAGATGCCGTTGATCTGCTTGACTTTGTCAGTTAGCGATCCGGCTTCGATTGCGCCCACTTTGTCCCGCAGCGATTCGGTTTCCCTGGAAAGCTCCCGCATTTGCTGCTGCAGCGCATCTATCCGCCTGGGCACTTCCTCCGCATTTGTTTCAACAGTGCGGCGGATTCCGCCAGCAGCTCCATGTGTTTTTCCATGTAAATAAAGGCGGAACGTCCGCTCACGGCCTCGATCCGTCTGACTCCGGAGCCGATTCCGCTTTCGCTGACGATTTTAAACAAGCCGATTTGCCCCGTATGCGTTACATGGCAGCCGCCGCAAAGCTCGATGCTGTAATCTCCTACCGTTACCACACGCACAATATCCCCATACTTTTCCCCGAACAAAGCCATTGCGCCCAGCGCTTTTGCATCGGCGATCGGCATATTGCGGATGTCAAGTGCAGTATTATTCCAAATTTGCCGGTTGACTTTCCATTCGATTTCATGCAATTCCTCGCTGGAAATACTGCCGAAATGGGAGAAATCGAAGCGCAGCCGTTCCGGTTCAACAAGCGAGCCCGCCTGGTTGACATGCCCGCCAAGCACTTCTTTGAGCGCTTTATGGAGAAGATGCGTCGCCGTATGATTCTTGATCGTATCCTCCCGCTCATTTCTGCCGACGCTCGCTTCAACCGAATCCCCGACCTTAAAACTTCCTGTCTCCACATATACCGTCTGCACGTGCTGTCCATGAGGAGCCTTGCTTACTTCCTCCACCGCAGCCTGGGCGGACTCGGAGGAGATCCGTCCATGGTCGCTTACTTGTCCGCCGCTTTCGGCGTAGAAAGGCGTCCGCTCGAGAATCATCTGACAGCGGGTTCCCGTCGGCACTTCTCCGACCCTTTGCTGATCGACGATGAGCGCGATGATTTTGGTACTAGTTACCAATTCAGTATAACCAACAAATTCGCTTTTATCCGTAAAATCGGAGAGCGGTCCGCCCTGCACTGCCATACTGCCGGACTCTTGACGCGCCGCTCTGGCTCTCTCCCGCTGTGCCTCCATCGCCGCATCAAAGCCGCCGCGATCGACGGTCATCCCTTTCTCCGCTGCATAATCCTCGGTCAAATCGAAGGGAAAACCGTACGTATCGTACAGTTTAAACGCATCTGCACCGGATATTTCCCGTAAACCCGCTTCCTCCGCTTGCTTGGCCAGCATTTCAAGGATGTTCAAGCCTTCGGAGAGCGTTTCATGGAACCGTTCTTCCTCCGTGCGGATCACCTTCTGAATAAACGCCTGCTTCTCTACAACTTCACTGTAATACATGCCCATGACTTCCCCGACGACTGCAACCAAGCCGTAAAGAAACGGCTCGTTGATGCCGATCGTCTTGCCGTAGCGCACCGCTCTGCGCAGCAGACGGCGGATCACGTAGCCTCTGCCTTCATTGGAAGGCAGCACGCCATCCCCGACAGAGAAGGCCACAGTC
>CAZESH010000347.1:0-4276 GCA_964514665.1 uncultured Caryophanales bacterium | reverse complement strand
GTAAACATCACCACGCTTGACAATCAATGACTACACCCCGCTTACTAAGCGGTCAAGAGTACTTTCCGCGTCTTCCTCCGCTTGAAATGATTCTGCAGCAATATGAAGATTGATTTTGGCCATCTCCATGTATCCACGCTGCATGGATTCCCTGAGATAACGTTTCTTGCGCTCCATCAAATACAGGCGCATGGCCTTGCGGATCAATTCGCTCCGATTAGAATTTTCCACTTCCACGACACCGTCCACTTCCTGCAGCAAATAGTCAGGCAGGCTGATCATGATCCTTTTCGTGTTCTGCGCATTGGCCACCAATCTCGCACCCCCACAACGTTTCCAGTCCGTTAATACCATTATGTCGATCATGAAGCGAATTTATACAAAAATAAGTATATGCTCCATGCTTGTCAACTATGAACAATCTTCCATGATTTGCTGCTCGTGATCGGCATAAAACACCGCATCGGATTTGCCTGAAAATCCTGCACTTAAATACATTCGCCTCAAATCGGAAAAATCCTTTCGGGCGGCTGATTTTTTCCGGCTGGTAAATTTATGAAACCGGATTGTGCAGAGGATTGACCACCTTGACGATTTCCCCGTTTCTCCGATACACTCTCGGCACGCGGTTGGAAACCATGCAGGTGATCTCGTAATTGATCGTTCCAAGCGCTTTGGCCAGATCATCGGCGGAGATCGCTTCGCCGCCTTGCCGGCCGAACAAAACAACCTCGTCGGCTAGCGTTGCTCCCGGTACATCGGTCACGTTGATCATGCACTGATCCATGCAGATCCGTCCCACGACCGGAACCCGGCAGCCATGGATCAGCACCTCGGCGCGCGAGGTCAGCATCCGCGTGTAACCGTCCCCGTAACCGACCGGGAGCGTGGCAATCCGTTCCTCTCCCTCGGTTATATAGGTGGCGCCGTAGCTGACGCCGGAGCCCGGCGGCAGCGTCTTGATCATGACCGGACGCGTGATGAAGCTCATCACGGGATGCAGATCCACCTTTTGACGGTCGACTTCGTCGGAAGGATAAAGTCCATAGAGGCTGATACCCAAGCGAAGCATGTTAAAGGAATGCCCGGCAAGCTCGATCCCGGTAGCGCTGTTGCCGGCATGCAGCAAAGGAAAGCGGATTTCCCGAGCTTGAAAATGCGAGACGAATTCGCGAAACCGTTCGGCCTGCCGGTACGTATAGGTTTTATCGCGCTCGTCCGCCTTCGCGTAATGGGTGAACAAGCCTTCCACCTCGATGCCCGGCAGCCCGAGCAGCGCCTCGATATATACGATTGCCTGACTTATTTCGTGAAGTCCGATTCTGCCCATGCCTGTATCGATCTTGACATGCACCTTAAGTGGACGGCCGGGGCGGATATAGGTTCGGTCGGCGCGGATCAGTTCCTCCAGCAGCTCTTGGCTGAATACACCGATCGTTATGTCCAGTTCATAGGCCCGCTCGACATACTGCGGAGGCGTATACCCCAACACAAGGATCGGGGCGGTAATCCCCGCTTGACGCAGTTCCAGCGCTTCGTCCAAAAAAGCGACGCTCAAATAATCCGCTCCGCACTGCAGCGCTTCGGCCGCAATTTCCTTGGCCCCGTGTCCGTAGGCATTCGCCTTGACCACCGCCATCAGCTTCATTTCCTGCGGCAGAATGCGGCGGAATTCATTGATGTTGTGCTTCAGCGCATCCAAGGAAATCTCAACCCAGGTCGGGCGATAAAAAGCATTCACGGGAAGTCCACCCTCTTCATTTCGAGGAGTCTGTCTGACGAAATTTTAACCGAGAATATGTATTCAAATTGCATTAAGGTTATTCAGTCAGCCCTGAGGGGGATTTCGCTTTGGGGCTACGATTGCTTTCCGGCGTGGATGTGCAGATGACCAGTCCGGGCCTTAAGAGACCAAGAACCATCGAAGCATATGCTATATAAGCGAAGACCTCCGACTTTCATGGTTCTAAGTCTCTTAAGGCCCTCCCTTCTGCGACGGAAAACAAACTCACCCCAAACCGAAATCCCCCTCAGGACTTATGCACTGTCTGCATGAACTTGAATAAATATTCTCTTAAATCCTATCGTCGGACAGACTCCTGGCCCGGTTTTCGAACGTTCAAATTACCATAAACTTAATGTTACTGGGTGAACTTGCCGCTGTCAATGCACTTTTCGCGATAAAATCAAGCTTTATCCATGTATGTTTTACCAGTTATTTGCCGCCTTCTCCATCCAGCGATTGAGCGACCTTGACCATTTCCGCCACAGGCAGATCTCCCGAGGAAAGGCGGAATTCCACGCCGTCATACATCCAGGCCAAGGTCTTCAGCTGATCTCCCATGACGACGCCCAGCGTGTAGCCCAAATCGACAATCGTTCCTTGCATCGCCGTCACGGTCTGTTCTTCCGGCCGCGCCTCCATGATGCTGTAGTTGTACTTGCCGGAGTAGCGCAGCAGCACACCCGGTTTGGTGCCCAATTTAATGTCCTTCATGCCTTTCAAATCGACGTTCTGCGGAATATACGCCGGTTCGAACACGCCGAAGCCCTGCTCTTTGTCCGGCTTGGCGGTTTTTCCGGAATTTTGGTCCGCTGCCGGGTTCTGGTCGTTTGCCGTGTTCTGGTCATTGCCGGAAAACGCCGGCAGGTACTGCATATTCCAAGCGGTCATGTTGCGATTCATGTCAAAATCGTCTTTTTCAAACTTCGCATCGAACTTGAATTCGCTGAAATTGAGTTCCACGACCGGATTTCCGTTCTCATCGGATACCTCTACCCGCTCGGGCGCATAAGTTTTTTTCTGCAGCCAAATTTTCTGTCTGACGAGCGATGCATTCTGGTAGTTGGCCTTCACGTCAAAAACGTAGTTCTTGCCGTCTGTGGTGAAGTGCCGCTCTTGATCGTCCACGATGCTCTGCACCAGGGTTTTGTACAGATAAACCTGTCCCTGCTTGTCGGGCCAATCGCTTTGGAAGCGAAAGCTCTTGTTCAAGTGCGGCGTCAGCACGAATACGCCTTCGTCGTTGCGCAGCACAATTTGCGTGATGTCCTTCTTCTCGTTGGTAAGCGCGATCCGGTAGTAATGCGGGTTCTGATACCACATCTCCAGCTGATAGGTCAGCGGCTGCTGTCCCGTATGCAGCGTCATCGTCGCCGCTCCCTTGTAACTGTCCAGTTTCCCGATCTTTTGATCGAGCTCCTTCACGACTGAACCCTCGTCCTTTTTCCCGCATCCTGCCAGCAGCAGCGATACGCTCAGCAATAACACCAATATTGGCGCGAGCCGACGCATTCCATCATCCCCTCTGCACTGATAATTGTCAGAATATGTGTTCAACCAAGCCGCGAGGGCTTTTTGAACAACCTCTGATACATACCTATGAGGGGACTTGACCTTTTATGCAGACTAGCCTGACAAGCGGTGAAGAAAATAGCGGGCGCAGGCAGGAGGCCGCAGGCGGGAGCCGCGAGGGCGGGCTTGCGTGGAGGCGCCGAGACGGGCGCTGGCGGATGGCCGCGGCTGTTCCTGCTTTTTTGCAGGTAAATCGCCCGCAAAGGCGGTTTTCGCCGGTCGTTAATGCAATTTTGCAGGTAAATCAGCCCCAACCACCCCAAACGGCAACTTGCTGGCTTGATTACCTGCTTTTTTGCATTAACGCTCCGCCCTTCCCGCCGATTTGCCTTATTTACCTGCATCTTTGCAGAAATGGCAGGCGCGGACAGGCCTAGGCAGGCCGTTGGCGCTAGGAGGCCGTGGCTGTTCCTGCTTTTTTTGCAGGTAAATCGACCGCAAAGGCCGATTTCGCCGTCTCGCCGCAGATATGCGGCTACCATTCGAACTCGTCCCAACGGGTTTGCGCGAGCTCGTAACGGTTTACCTTCTGCTGCTTGCGGCCGGGAAGCCGACGCAGCCAGCCCTTCCCGCACAGCGCCTGCAAATAGCCGACCGCCGTGCGGTGACTGACCGACATATGCCGCTCCACATCGATCGGGCGAATCGGACGGGCCAAGCGCAGCGCCTGCAGGATCACCTCTTTTTCATGGTGGGGCACCGTGCCTGCAGCCGATTGGGCGGATTGGCAGCGGCTTTGCAGCATGCGCAACAGGTTGGCGCATAATTCCGGGCGGCGTTCCACATCGTCATAGGCGAAGGAAACAACGCGATAGCCAAGCGCCTGCAGGAACGTTTCCCGATTCAGCTCCTGGCAATATTTTTTGCGATCCATGTCCCGCACGTGGGGGCCGTATCCTTTGATCTCGATGATGATCTTCC
>CAZESH010000346.1:0-4349 GCA_964514665.1 uncultured Caryophanales bacterium | reverse complement strand
GGTTTATCCATTCCTTTGATTAATCTTCTATTGTATATGCCTGGTAATTAGATTCGGCTAAGTTCCGGGACAATAAGTAAGCTGCTAGTTAAACATATATACTTTCGATATGTCTGAAGGAATCCCTGCATGTAATTTATGCTATATTCGCAGCAATAAAGATTTCATGAAAAAGGTTGGCTTCAGCATTATATTTTTCCTGCGCCTAAAGTGTGCTCAAGCGATCCGCAATTCCATTTTTCCGCATTGGAGAGCCGGCCGTGCCTGCTTGCGCCTACTCCAATTTCGATTTTCCGCATTGGAGAGGTCATTCAGCAGCAACGGAACTACTGCAATTCCGTTTTTCGGCATTGGACCGCCCGATCTGTTCCCCAAGCTTGCTGTAATTCTTGTTTTCGACATTGCGCTGTGCTTTTTCTTATGGTCAGCTTCCTGGTATCTTCTTCCTCGTTATATTCCTAATTGTCGATTTGACTGATGCCTGGCTCAAAAAGAAACCGCTTCTCTTCGTCGGTTTCTTTTTCTTTTCTGCAAGGGGCTGTTGCGCAAATGATTTTGACTGGGGGCTGTTTCTCCTTGAGAACAAAAACACGAGGGCGTGGGGTATGGGTGGAGGAGTGAATACGTTCGCCTTTATCTGGCTTGTTCTACCTTTGACCGGAACCCATACCCCCGCCCGTTAGAGCTGCCTATGTTCTCATACGAAGGGGCTGCCCTAAGTCATTTATGACTTTTAGACAGCCCCTTCTTTTGAATCTTTTCAAGATGAATGTCCGATTTTAGCGGATAAAAAAGTCGCTTACAAGACTGAAGGTTCCTTCGATCCAGCGCAGGATCGGTGACGGGAACAATCCCATCAATACCGTGGCCGCTGCTGAAATCCAGATCGTCAGACCCAGCGGAATGGGGATGGTAATCTGTTTGGCCACCTCCGACGTACGCATGAACATCTGACGGATGATCCCAAAGTAATAGTAGAAGGAAGCCACACTGGTGATAATCATGATCAGACCCAGCCAATAATTGCGGAGCTGCAGCGTCCCGAGCAGGATATACAGTTTACCGAAGAAGCCGCCGGTTACCGGTATGCCGCTGAGCGACAAGATCAGGATCACCATCGCTACCGCCGTATAGGGAGCGCGATAGTACAAACCGGCAAAGCTTCTCGTTTCTTCATTTCCCGAAGCCTCGCTTACCGCCATGAATACAGCCAAAGCGCCGATATTCATAAACAGGTAGGCGATCATGTAGTAATACAGCTCTGCAAAGTTGGAATAGTGAAACATGGAGAACTGTGTAGCGATCGGAACAAGCAAATATCCGGAATTGGCTGCTCCGGACAATGCAAGCAGTCGTTTCATGTTTCGCTGCTTCAAGGCCATGAAGTTACCGACAATCATCGTGATGGCCGCCAATACAGCCAGCGCGAAATAGACATCATCGCCCATATGCGGCACATCGGGACTGCCGATTCCGTAATAAATGCTGTAAAACATCCGGAACAAGATCGCAAAGCCTGCTGCCTTGGAAACTGTGGCCAAAAATGCCGTTACCGGAGTCGGCGCCCCTTGATAAACGTCCGGGGCCCACATATGAAACGGGGCGGCGGCAATTTTAAAGGCAAAGCCGACAAACATCAGGAAGAAGCTCACGTAAACCAGCGCCTGGTAATTGGAAAGCACTGCGTTCAATCCAGCATTGATCGTGGCAATGTTGGTCGAGCCGGTTATCCCGTACAAAAACGACATTCCGTACAGAATGAAAGCCGAGGAAATGCTGCCCAATACAATATACTTCATGGCCGCCTCATTGGAGCGAAGATGATGCTTGCGCATGCCGACCAAGATATAGGAAGTAATGCTGAGCAGCTCCAGTCCGACATACAAGGTGATCAGGTCTCCGGAGGAAGCCATTACCATGGCTCCCAATACAGCGGGAAGAAAAAGATAGTAAAACTCGCCGGTATGCGGAACATCCTTTTCCTTGACGGATCCGATGCTCATGAACAGAATCAAGCCCGTACCGACTAAGAAGAACAGCTTCATCCAGTTGGCAAAATCGTCCACCCGGTAGCTTTGATCGAGAAGCACTACCGCTTCTTGGATACCCAGCCTGGAAGCGACGAATATCGCCGAAATCACGATGCCGATCAATGCCAGCCAGCCCAGAAGGCTGCGGTTGAGCTGCTTCGGCATGATTAAATCGAGCAGCGACAAAACAACGGCAGAGATCACCAAGGTCAACTCTGGGGCCAGATATGCCAAATCGCTTACACTGAGTCGTAGTTGATCCATTGGTCTAACCCCCCATCTTCATGGCAATGTTTTGTATCATCAGGTCAACCGTATGCTGAATCGGCTGATTCAGCACGATCGGATAGACCCCGATTAATAGGATGAAGGCAACCAGCGTAACCATCGGCACGGCCTCAATCAATCTGGCGTCTTTCATCTGATTAAAGCGATCCTGCATCGGTCCGAAGGTGATGTTAAGAACCGCCCGCAGCACATATACCGCGGTTAATATGATGCCGAGCGCAGCGACTGCGGTGACAATCGGATGTGTATCGAACAGGCCGATAAACGCCATCAGTTCGCTGACAAAACCGGATAACCCCGGAAGTCCCAGTGAAGCCATGCCGGACACGAGCAGTATCCCGCTCATAAACGGTACGCTCTTGGCCAGTCCGCCGAGCTGATCCAATTCAGTTGTTCCCGTGCGCTCATACAAGCTGCCTACAATCAGGAACATCAAAGCGGATATCAAACCATGGGAAATCAGTTGAAAAATCGCGCCCTGAAACCCGATCTGATTGAACGCGGCAATGCCCAGAAGTACAATTCCCATATGACTGATACTGGAATAAGCCAACACCAGCTTAAATTCTTTTTGTCTATAGGCAAGCACTGCGCCGTAAATCACGTTGATTGCGCCGAGAACCGCCAGTACCATGGCCCAGTCCCTGGCCTGCTGGGGAAACAGCAAAATGCCGAAGCGCAGCAAGCCGTAAGCCCCCATTTTCAGAAGGATGCCGGAGTGGATCATGACAATCGCAGGCGGCGCCTCCGTGTGTACCTTGAGCATCCATGTATGAAACGGAAAAATCGGAAGCTTGATGCCGAAAGCAACCAGCAGCATGATAAACAAGGTCCATTTCAGGGTGTTGCTGACATGCATCGGATTAGCGATTCCCTGAGGCAAAGTTTCGCCATAATTGCTTAAAGACTTGCTGTCCGCAATGTTGGTCGAGATCTGATCCAGATCGCTCGTATAATAAGCATGCGCAGTCGTATTCGTGGGCTGCTCAAGCGTAAAGCCGAAAGTATTGACGACTACCAGAAAAGCGATGAGCATCAGCGCAGATCCGATTCCGTTATAGACCAAAAACTTGTTCGCGGCTCTTTCCCTTTCTTTATAGCCCCAGATGCCGATCAGGAAAAAGGTCGGAACGAGCGTAACCTCGAAGAAGATGAAGAACAAAAACAAATCTCTGGCCATAAACACGCCGAACATGCCGACTTCAAGAATTAAAAACAAAATGAAGAAGCTTTTCCAGCGTTTCTTGATATTAACCGCTGCAAGTGCCGCCATGGCCGTAACCAGCGCTGTGAGGAACACCAGGGCAAGCGATAGGCCGTCGACAGCCAACTTATATTTCAATTCAAAAAAGAAAGATGTCAGTTGATGAACAAACGGACCTTCCTGATTAAGCGGAATGTGAATCCATTGCAGGTTCTCCATAAACTGCAGCTTATCCGAATGCGGATCAAACTGGGAAAACAACAGGATCGACAGGGCCAAAGGAATGAGCGTCGCCGCGATACCGATTGCTTTTATAAGACGACCGTTCTCTTTGGAAATAAAAAGCAAAACGATTACGCCGATAAGCGGGGAAAAAGTGATCAGTGATAAAATCGGAAAATTATCCAACATTGATGAGCCTCCTTCCCACAAGCACAATCAGCAGGATGACAAAACCAAGTACGGTGATCAAACCATAAGTTTGGGTTTGACCGTTCTGCATGCGCGTTCCCAATCTCCCGACAGCAAGTGCCGTTTCGGCGGACAAACGGACAAGCCCGTCAATCACATAGTAATCAAACAATTTCAAGAGAAAACCAATGCCTTTTAATGGGATGACAATGATGATCTGATAAATTTCATCGATATAGTATTTGTGGTATACCAAGCGATACAACCACGGCAGCTTTTCCGGAATGATGTTTTTGGATACCGTCTGTCTGGCATACATCAACCAGCCAAGCAGGATCCCGCCTATTCCTGCAATATTGGAGAGGATCATCACCACTCCGCTCGATTGCTCCGGAAGCTCGGCCTGTCCTGTCAGC
>CAZESH010000345.1:0-4373 GCA_964514665.1 uncultured Caryophanales bacterium | reverse complement strand
GATATTTTGTGTGCCGGAAACATCGTCGGTTGTATAAATTGGGGCCGCATATCCGTAAGGCTCTTGAAAATCAATATCTTGAATACCCGACTGAAACGTCCTGCCTCCTCCGAAGAACCAGAAATTCTCGGCCCGATGACTTGAAGCGGCAAATACAAGGCCTTCCTTCTCGGCAGCTGTCTTTAATTCTCCCAAAACATCCCGCTTAGGCCCCATTTTTGCAGCATTCCAATCGGAAAAACCACTGTTATACAACTGAAATCCGTCATGATGTTCCGCTACAGGCATAATATACTTTGCGCCGGATGCTTTGAACAATTCCACCCACTCTGCAGCATTGAATTTCTCTGCTTTAAACAGTGGTATGAAATCAGCATATCCAAAATTTTGATGGTTGCCGTAGGTTTTAATATGATGATCATATTCCTTCGTCCCTTGGATATACATTTTTCTCGGATACCATTCATTTCCAAAAGCAGGCACACTGTAAACACCCCAATGAATAAATATCCCGAATTTTGCTTTCCTGTACCAGGAAGGCTCCGGATATTCACTTAAAGATTCCCACGTATCCTTGTAAGAACCTTTTTCGATCAGATCATCGATCATTTCCATATATTTCGCATGTATTTCGCCCATATAAATTTGCCTCCTTTGACAAAAGGCTTCATTTCAGACGGGTATGGCAAATGTTGTTGGAATGAAATTCAATCCTCAATGGCAGCCTTTTTTGTATTGATCTCGCGGATAACCTCCGGATCAAATTTTGCTTTACGGTTATAGGTGTACAAGCCGTTTACTTCCTGTTCAATGTCGTACAATTGTGTGTAACAGAAGCCGAACATCATAGGGTTGTCAAGCAATGTTGTTGTGAGTCCTTTATATCTGGCTAAGAATTCCTCTTCCGATTTAGGTCTTTCGCCATAACCCCAGGATTTATCGTCAAGCTGATCCGGATTCCACCAAATGCCCCCATATTCACTAATAAAATAAGGTTGGCCTCCGTAAGTTTGACGCAGAGGGAAATTATTATAAGGTTCCCCGCCCGATTTCATGGGTTCATATTTGGCTGAGAACTTCTCGACATTTTGTTCATAATCGTGGATATCGAATATATCCGTTATGACATGGAAATTACCGCTGGTATCAATAACGGGACGTGATGGATCCAACGCTTTTGTTGCCTGATAAACGATTCGCAATACTTCATCATTCTGCTTCGTGCCGTTTCGGTCCCACGTTTCATTAAAAGGACACCAGCCGATAATGCTCGGGTGATTATAATCTCTTTCAAGAGCTTCCATCCACTCAGGCAAAAATTGCTGCAACCCCTCCGCTCCCGTAATATCAAGGCCCCAGTTGGCATGCTCGCCCCATACGATGTATCCAAGACGATCGGCCCAGTATAAAAACCGCGGTTCAAAGACTTTTTCATGAAGTCTCGCCCCATTAAAACCCAATCCCATTGAAATCTCGATATCCCTTTTCAAGTCCTCATCCGATGGAGCTGTATAAATGCCGTCTTCATAAAACCCTTGATCCAACACAAGCCTCTGGAATACGGCTTTGCCGTTAATCCGGAATGCCATGCCGTCGAGCTTTACAGAGCGCAGCCCAAAGTAAGAGTCGATCTGATCCAGTACCGCTCCTTCACTCACATAGCGCAACTGTAAATCGTATAGCTCAGGCTTCCCTGGTTGCCATAAATGAACCTCCGATACAGGCAGTGTCAATCTTGCCGTCATGCCGCCCAGGTTTGCGGAAGCCTCCCCGACCGAACGATTGAGATATTTGGCTTCACAGTGTATTACTCCTGTTGGAGTGGAATCCCCCTTGACTTCAACATCCATATGCACACAAGCATTTTCCGGATCAGGAACAAGCTTGAATGACTCTATGTACGTCTGCGGAACGCATTCCAGCCAAACTGTCTGCCAAATCCCCGTTGTTCTAGTATAGTCGCAGCGGTGGGAATGATATTTCTCGCTCTGTTTGCCCCTTGGTTGTTTCCCTGATCGCACATCGTCTTCCGCGCATACGGTAATCACATTTTCACCCGGGATGAGATAGTCCGTAACGTCAAAATGAAAGGATGTATATCCGCCTCGATGGGTTCTGACACTTTGGCCATTCACCCAAACCTCAGCGGAATAATCCACCGCGCCAAAATGAAGCAGCGTTCTCTTGCCACTCCACGAATCAGGAATGGTAAAAGTCCTTTTATACCATACCGCATAAATAAAGTCGGTATGTCCGATGCCGGACAGCTTGCTCTCTGGACAAAAAGGAACGATGATCGTATGCGTCAAAGGCCTGGAATCCAAATGCAGCTCTCGATCCCTGCCGCTTTTCCCTTGATCGATCTCAAACTGCCATTCGCCGTTCAAATTCATCCACTCGGTTCTGATCATTTGCGGCCTTGGATATTCAGGTCTCGGAATACTCATTGTTCTTCATGCCCCCAACTATATTGAAATATTTCTGTCTGCAGACTCAATTTTTTTCTGTGGATTCCGCATTACCAAGAATAGGCTTCCGGAGCTTCATTGGACACCAACGGGCGTCCATGGTTAATATTAAATATCTGTTCCAGCTTCTTCATAGCATCTTCTCCCAGCTTCAGTTCCGCCGCTCTTTCAATTTGATTCAGATGCTCTAATGTTCGTACACCCAGGATTGCCGAAGATACAGCCGGATTCGCCAAAGTCCATGCAATCGCTACAATGTGCTCCTTTTCACCCAGGTCTTTGCAGAGTTGTTCAAACTCCGTCAGTTGATCATGAAGCCGTGATCCAATGCCGTATTCCTTCTCAACAGATTCCGTTCGCGATCCTGCAACCGGAGCTTTCTTACCGGTAAGCAAACCACCGCCGACCGGCATGTAAGCGAGAAGGCCCAGGCCGAATTCGCGGCAGGATGGAATGACTTCAAGCTCCGGCATCCGGTTTAATAGATTATACTGCGTTTGCTCGGAAACAAATCCAAGCAATCCGCGCTGCTCCGCAATCATTTGAAATTTGGCAATTCCCCATCCCGGAAAGTTGCTGGTACCCACGTAAGTAATATCCCCGCTGTTCATGGCATATTCAAATGCACCCCAAAATTCTTCCCCGGTAACTCTTCGATCAATATGATGCACCTGATATAAGTCGATATGATCGGTTTGCAGTCTGCGCAACGAATCGGCAAGCTGTTTTCTTACTTTGTAGGCGGATATCCCTTTTTCATCATTAGGTACATACTTTCCTCGTACCATGCTATTGTAGACTTTTGTAGCCAGTACGACGCTGTCTCGTCTGCCTCCGCCTTGATTGAACCATTTTCCTACGATTTCTTCGGTTCTTCCCGTTACTTCGCCGTACACATTGGCTGTATCAAAAAAATTGATCCCCAGCTCAAGAGCTTTGTCCATAATAGCGAAAGATTCCTTCTCCTCCGTCTTGCTGCCGAAATGCATCGTTCCCAAACAGATTTTGCTAACAGTCAGATTAGACTTGCCCAGATACCCGTATTCCATAATTGTTATGTCCCTCCAATTGATAAGTTTCCAACATCAAGTTACATGCTTCCTTCTGGATTTCGCAATATACAATTGTCAGTTGCATTAACTATTTTCCAAAGAATTGATATATTCTTCGGGTTAACTGTAGGAGGCTTTATGTCATATTGGCCAACTGCTCTTTCTTCACTTCGAATGATAGCGGCTCATCGTTAAAGAAACGGCGCATTTCCTCAACCATATATTTGCCGATTCTGAATTTCGAGCTCGGGTTGACGCCGGCCAGGTGGGGAAGAAGGATAACATTATCCATTCGCCGCAGTTCGCTATCAAGAGGCAGCGGTTCTATCTCGAATACATCCAACCCGGCGTAGAAGCGTTTCTTCCGCAGCTCGCGAATCATTGCCTGCTCATCGATCAAACTTCCGCGAGCCGTGTTGATTAGCAGTGCGCCATCCTTGAGCAGAGCGAGCTCCGCCTCGCCGATCATGTGATAGGTCGAAGGAACTTCGGGCGCATGTAGAGAGACGATGTCCGAATTACCCAACAATTTCTGCAGGCTCATCAGTTCCACACCAGACTGCTCGGCCTTCTCGACGGAGATGTAAGGATCGTAAACCAGCAATTTAACATCAAAAGGACGAAGCAATTTCATTACCTCTCGCGCAACTAGGCCAAAGCCGACCAAGCCAACTGTAGATCCCCGAAGCTCATAGGCTTCCAGGTCAAGTTCGGGGGACTTCCAGTTCATTCCATTCTTCATGGCTTGATCTCCCGTTACCATCCTATGTCCCAGGGCCAAAATAAAGGCTAGCACTGCCTCGCCCACAGATACTGCTATCGCGTAGTTGCTGGTGAATACCGTCACCCCTTT
>CAZESH010000344.1:0-4385 GCA_964514665.1 uncultured Caryophanales bacterium | reverse complement strand
ATTCTGGATAAAATCAAACGGGTGGAATTTGAAATTATATGCAGGCAAAATGAATTAAACGACGAGGAGGATTTTGCCCGAAGCTGCCGGATCAATACGGAAATTGCCGAGTTGGCCAGCATTGTCAACGATCTGAACTTGTGGTTTAGAGTGAATCAGCAAATGACGTCAAAAAGACATCTGCAGTGATTGGGCATCAAGCGAAAAATATACTATAATAGAGAATTATGTGCGTGTAGTTCAGGAGGAACTTGCTTGTTAAACAATGTTCGAAGCGAAGGAAGCGTACCGGCAAATCCATTCGGCTTGATGCTGAGGGTTTACCGTCATGTGCTTCCGGAGGTCAGAAGCCAATTGGCGCTATGGCGTGAGATTGCGAACCGGATTCCGGACGAGGAGTTGAAGCGTCAGGCTATCATGAGCATGTCCTCCAAGCAGTTTCACTGTGAGGGAGGAGCGGTATATGCAGCGGCAAATTTGCCGCAAAGGCATGTTCTTATCCCGCTGATTGTCGCTTTCCAGACGATCAGCGATTATTTGGATAATTTATGCGATCGCAGCACCTCCATGGATGGGACGGACTTTCGCAGACTGCATCAGGCTATGCTGGATGCGGTCGATCCGGCCGCACCGCTGCATGATTATTATTTTTATCATCAGGAAAAAAACGATGACGGCTACTTGGATCAGCTTGTAAAAACCTGCCAGTCATGCATTTGCATGCTGCCTTCCTACGATTCGGTAAAGAATGAAATACATGAATTGGTATCCCTTTACTGCGACCTCCAGGTTTATAAGCATATTCATCCCGATGTCCGGGAAAAGGCGCTCCTGGATTGGTGGAAGCCGTATCGGCAGCGTTTTCCGGATCTAAGATGGAATGAATTTGCTTCGGCAACCGGCTCGACTCTGGGGGTGTTCCTGCTGTTTCTGTCTGCGTCGGACAAGTTCATCAATGCCGCTGCTCCCGGGAAAATCGTGTCTGCTTATTTTCCTTATGTGTGCGGCCTGCATATCCTTCTCGATTATTTAATTGATCAGGAAGAGGACAGCCGCGGCGGGGATTTGAATTTTTGCCATTATTATGCCGATGTGGATGAAGCCGCTGAACGTATCGGATACATCGTCAAGCAGGCAAGACAGAGTATAAAATCACTGCGTCAGCCTTCCTTTCACCGAATGATTATTGAAGGCTTGCTTGCCCTGTATTTATCCGATCCCAAGGTGCAGAAGCAAAAAAAGGTTCGTTCTGTAGCAAGAAAATTAATGAAAAAAAGTCCGATGACGCGATTGTTTTTCTGGCTGAACAGCGTCTGGATCCGAAAAGCTTTTTATTGATTTTTATCAAGGAGGAATTATCATGCCAATAAAATCCATTGCAGTATTGACCAGCGGCGGCGATTCGCAGGGAATGAACGCTGCGGTTCGTGCCGTTGTGCGCAGCGGTCTTTTCCACGGTTTGAAAGTTTACGGCGTTCAAAGAGGCTATGCGGGGCTCATTAATAACGATATTCGGGAAATGGACCTGCGCAGCGTAGGCGATATCATCCAGCGCGGTGGAACGATTTTGCAGACGGCGAGATGCCAGGAATTCCTTACGGAGGAAGGGCAGAAGCTTGGCGCGGAAAATTTGCGCAAACAGGGGATCGAAGGACTTGTCGTAATCGGCGGCGACGGCTCTTATAAAGGCGCCAACAAGCTTAGCAAGCTGGGCATTCGTACAATGGGGCTTCCCGGAACGATTGACAACGATATTCCTTTTACCGATTTTACGATTGGATTCGATACGGCTGTAAGCATTGTCGTTGACGCCATCAATAAGCTGCGGGATACGATGACCTCGCATGAACGTTCTTCCGTGGTTGAAGTAATGGGCAGACATTGCGGCGATATTGCGTTGTACGCGGGGGTAGCCAGCGGCGCGGAAGCGATTCTGGTACCGGAGGTGCCGTATGATATCGATGAGATTTCTTCGCGGATGAAAGAGAATTTCCAGCACGGGAAGCGACACAGTATCATTGTGGTTGCCGAAGGAGCGGGGAAAGGCGAAGAAATTGCCGCGGGCATTAGCGAGCGGATCGATATCGAAGATCCTCGCGTAACCGTGCTTGGTCATATCCAGCGAGGTGGAACACCGACCCACAACGACCGGATATTGGCCAGCAGATTGGGAGATTTCGCCGTAAGAAAGCTGATCGAAGGAGACTCCGGCAAAGCGTTGGGCGTTATAAAGGGAGAGTTGGTTGCCACCGATATTGATAAAGTGGTGAATAGTAAAAAATCTTTCAACATGGAACTTTATGAGTTGGCTTTAAGGCTCTCGCAATAGTGATTATACAATTAGAAAAGACCGTTCGCGGCAAGAAATGAATGCCCGGCGAAACGGTCTTTTTATACTATTTAGCAATTGGAGCGGAAGGATTATTTGTAAGTAACTTCAGCGGAGGTCAGCTGGTCGTAAAAATCCGCGTATTTATCTTTGTTCTCGCTGCCGCGAAGCGCCATGGCCACTCTCGGGTGCTCGTTCAGCATGCCGGTAATGAAGTAAGGTATAATATATCCCCATTCCACTTTTTCCCGCATCGGAATCATGTGTTTCTCGATAAACTCGACTACAGGGCGAAGGTTGTATTTCGCATTTTTCAGGTTGCCGAGCAGCAGCTCCGTCGTGCAATTGCCCGCGGCCCGTCCCATTCCGAATACGGATGAGTCGAGAAAAGAAACGCCCTTTTCCACGCCGACCAGCGTATTGGAAAAAGCAAGCTGCATGTTGTTGTGCATGTGCACGCCCAATTGAATGCCTGGAAGACCGCGCTGAAACTTGGATACCAGATATTCCACATCGCGGTGATTCAGGCTGCCATAGGAATCAACCACGTATACGACGTCCACAGGGCTTTGGGCAATCAATTCGAAAGCCTCGGACAGCTCGTTTTCCTTCACATGGGAAAGCGCCATGATGTTTAATGTAGTTTCATAACCGCGGTTATGGAACGTATCGATCAATTCGATCGCCTTGTCGATATCCTTGATATAAGTAGCGACGCGGATCAAATCAAGCGAGCTGTCTTCCCGAGGAAGAATGTCGTTTTCATCCACCCGGCCGATATCGACCAAAGCGGAAAGCTTCGTATCGGTTTTGCGCGGGATCACCTCCTTCATGAAGGCTTCATCAAGAAAACGCCAAGGACCCGCATCGCTGCCCTTTAACAGCTTGGGAGAGTTCTTGTAGCCGAGTTCCATATAGTCGACGCCTGCCTCGCTCAAGTTCTTATACAGATCCTGAACAAATTCGACGCTGAAATCCCAATTGTTGACCAAACCGCCGTCGCGGATCGTGCAATCCAAAATTTTATGATGATCTTTTCCGACCATTGCAGGTTCCTCCAATTTGCATTTATTGCGAGCTTGGCATCGCAGGATGGCAAAAGTTTTCATATTAATGTAGCATGCATGACCGTGCATGTCAACTCAGGGCTTGACTTTTGGGCTGTTCTTCTCGCCGATCGTATAATCGACGCCCGGAGTATAAGTATTATTCGCATCCCATAGCAAAAACTGATCGACATGCTGATCGGAGAGCGCCTTGATTTGGGCTTCGACTTGCGCTTTGCCATAGGGGATATGAACCGGCAGCCAGCTTGCCGTAAAATCTTGAATCCATGGACGGATAATCGGCTTCAAATCGCCCAGCTGGTCCAATTTTTTGTGCGTGTCGACGATTGCCCCATTGATCGTTTTGTACGGCTCGGTATCCGGCGCCTTGGAGCCGAACCATCCCGTGCTGTAGTGGCTGGGGTAGATCATCGGCGAAATCACGTCGACATATTTGGAAATCGCATTAAAATCCTGGCCGATCCCTTCGGCGGCCGGAACGGAAGCGGCATAGCCGAAAATATCCACGGAGACGCGGATGCCAAGCGGATTCAACTGTTCCCTGGCGTACTTGACGAAATCGGCGACCACCTGAATCCGTTTGCGGTCATCCTTCGTGAATGTCAGTTTGGCCGATTTATTCTCAAAGCCTTCGGGAAAGCGGACATAATCGAATTGAATTTCCTTGAATCCCAACTTGGCCGCATCTTTGGCGACTTCGATATTATAGTCCCATACTTCCTTCATATATGGATTAACGAAGCTATCGGGATCTTTTTTGCCGTTGTGCCACACACTGCCATCGGGATTTTTGAAAGAAAGATCCGGGCGTTTTTTGGCTAGTACCGTGTCCTTGAATACCACGATGCGGGCGATCGGATAAATTTGATGCTGATTCAGGATAGCCATGAGCTGATGAATATCTGGTATAATCTTTTTTGATGTCCCCAATTCCTTGAGTTTGGGGTCGTCGGTCAAATAAGTGATGTATCCTTTGTCATCCTTTATAT
>CAZESH010000343.1:0-4388 GCA_964514665.1 uncultured Caryophanales bacterium | reverse complement strand
CATTCGTATCGGCAATGAATTTCCCGATATTCACAGGGAAAACATTCGGGTATTCGTTACCGGTTCCGGTGGAGGACCGATTGCCGAGCATATCGGTGCAAAATTCGTGCAGGAAGTGAATGCGGTCACGATGGCGGTGGAACAGCTTCATCCAGACGTCGGCAGCGTTATCGAATTGGGGGGCCAGGATGCCAAGATCATCATCTATAAAGTCAACGAGGAGACCGGAGACAAACAAGCTTTAACGTCGATGAACGATAAATGCGCTTCCGGCACCGGTGCGACCATTGACAAATGCATGATTAAAGCGGGCATGCCGGCGGAAGAAGTGGTCAAGTTGAGATTTGACGATACCAAGCTCCATCATGTGGCGGCAAAATGCGGTGTATTTGCCGAAACGGATATTGTGAACCTTGTGAAAAGCGGGATTCCTTCTTCGGAGATCATGTGCTCTTTAGCCGATGCGATTGTCATGCAGAATCTTTCCGTACTGACCCGAGGGAATACCCTCAGGCACAAAGTTCTTTTATTGGGAGGTCCCAATACGTACCTTCCATTTCTGCAGGAATGCTGGCGTAAACGCATCCCCCAATCCTGGGAAGACCGGGGCTACGATTACCCGAAGAATGTCCCGCTTAACGAGCTGATTTTTGTTCCGGATAATTCCCAGTATTATGCTGCCTTTGGCGCGGTCATATACGGCCGGTACGAACCTGCCGATGTCGGCATCTATAAAGGAATTGAAGAACTGAAGACATTCATCGCCCACGGAAGAAAATCGAAGCTGGGTGAGAAAGCGGGGGCACCGTTGGTCCGCAACCACGAGGAATTGGAAGAATTCCGCAACTTCTACAGCATCCCGAAATTTTCGCCGGCTGTTTTGCAACCGGGACAAAAAGTGAAAGCGGTGATCGGACTGGATGGAGGTTCCACTTCTTCCAAAGCCGTTCTGGTCGATGAAAAAGGTGAAATTCTGCTGAAAGAATATCAGCTGTCGAAAGGAAATCCGATTCAGGATACGAAGGAACTTCTCGGAAAAATTCGGGACAAGGTCCTGTCAGCGGGAGCCGAATTGGAAATCATCGGGTTCGGGGCCACGGGATATGCCGCCGATGTGTTGGAAAAAACCTTAAAAGCGGATGTCAATATTGTGGAGACTGTGGCCCATATGATGAGCGCCGTTCATTACTTCGGCGACATCGATGTGATTTGCGATATCGGCGGCCAGGACATCAAAGTGCTTTTTTTGAAGAATGGGGATATCCGAAATTTCCGGCTGTCCAACCAATGCTCCGCCGGAAACGGCATGTTGCTGCAGGCGATGGCGGACCAATTTGGAATCCCGATTCAGGAATATGCGGAAACCGCTTTTAAAGCGGAACTTTCGCCCAAATTTTCTTATGGTTGTGCCGTTTTCCTTGATACCGACCGGGTGAATTTTCAGAAGGAGGGATATTCCAAAGAGGAATTATTGACGGGGCTTGCCCTCGTTCTCCCTAAGAACGTCTGGCAGTATGTCGTACAGATTCCACGCATGTCCGAATTGGGCCGCAAATTCGTCCTGCAGGGAGGAACCCAACACAACCTGGCGGCCGTCAAGGCGCAGGTCGACTACATTAAACAACGGGTTCCGGATGCCGAAGTATATGTCCATCCGCATACGGGAGAGGCGGGGGCAATCGGTGCGGCCATGGAAACCCTGCGGGTTGTGAAACGGAGGGGATATTCCACGTTTCTCGGTTTGGACTCGGCAGTCGGCATCGAATACATGAGCCGCAACGATGAATCCACCCGCTGCAGTTTCTGTCCGAATCATTGCAGCAGAACCTTCATCGACACGCAGACGCCGGATGGACAAACCGCCCGATACATCTCCGGATTCAGCTGCGAAAAGGGAACTGTGGAAGACAAGGAAGCCGTCATTCAGCTGACCAGGGAACGCCAGCAAATCAAAAAACAGTATCCGAACCTGGTGGAATATGAATCAAAGCGCATGTTCCAGCATTTCTATGATCCGGATCCGCTGCCCGAAACAGGGGAATTTATGGAAGATCTTCAAGTAAAGCGGACCTGGATGGGGTTGGGCGGCATACGTCATGTTCCTTACAAGCGCCATTTCGAACAAACCGGGACGGAGGCGATAGAGAGGCGGAAACAACTGCGTATCGGCATCCCGAGAGTTTTAAATATCTGGACGACCGCCCCTTTCTGGCGCACCTACTTTGAGACGCTTGGGATCGATCAGCGCAACATCGTTTTCAGCGACTATACGAGCGAGGAAATGTGGCAGGCAGGCGGAAAGTACGGATCCATCGATCCCTGCTATCCCTCCAAGGTAGCCCAAGCCCATGTTCATAATTTGTTGTTTAAACATCACAGCGAAGAAAAACCGATACACTATATCTTTTTTCCGTGCATCACCCATATTCCGACCCATCTTCACAATGTAATGGACTCCGCCAGCTGTCCGATCGTTGCAGGCGCGCCCGAAGTGATCAAAGCCGCTTTTACGAAGGAAACCGACTTCTTTCAAACCAGGGGGATCACCTATCTCGATCCGGCGGTGACGTTTACAGAGCGGCATATGATGAAAAAACAACTGTTCGAAGCATTCAGGGAGCATCTGCAGATCACAGAGGACGAAAGCGACTTTGCGGTGGAACAGGGATGGAAGGCGATGGATCTCTTTGATGCCGAAATGCAGGAGCGCGGCCGGATGATTCTTGAGCAGGTGGAAGCGGAAAACAGCATGGCCATTCTCATGATCGGCCGCCCTTACCATTCCGATCCCGGGCTTAATCACGGCGTCCTTGAGGAATTTCAAGTGCTGGGTTATCCCGTCCTTTCCATGCGTTCCATCCCCAAGGACGAAGCATGGCTGCACCGCTTTTTCAAGGACGATTTGGAAAAAGAGCGAGTGCAATATGCAATGGAGGTCACCGATGTATGGCCGGAAAACTTCAGCTCCAACAGTGTGCAAAAAGTGTGGGCCGCCAAATTTGCAGCCCGTCATCCCCATATCGCCGTGCTGGATTTGTCCAGCTTCAAGTGCGGCCATGATGCCCCTACCTATGGCATGATCGACTCGATCATTTCTACGGCCGGCACTCCGTATTCCGCGCTTCATGATATCGATGCCAACAAACCGGGCGGTTCGATCAAGATTCGGGTCAAGACATATGCCCATAGTTTGGGCTTGCATGAAGAGCGATTGCAGGATACGGCGGGGAAAAAAGAGGAACTGCAGCGTCTTTTGGATCAAAAAAGAAGCGAACTGTTGCGCCGGCAGAAGATTGAATCGCTTCACGCGTATCCCGAATCGTTAGACGAGGTTCGGACAGGCAATTAAAAACCTTTAAAAGGAGTGTTTCAACGATGTCAGTTATAAAAGAACTTCCCATCATTTCTGAACAAGAACAATCGGATCGTGTTCAGCGAGTGTTCGAGGAAGAATTTCTGCGGTTTAAAAAAGAAAAAGAAGCGGAATTGGGGTTAAATACCGGGAAAAAAGAACAGTGGTTCGACCCCGTTCCCCGGCAATTTTTTGCCAGAGATAAAGCTTCTACGACTATTCTGTTCGGCGGCCTTACAATGGCGCATGATTACCTGGTGGAAGGATCCCTCAAAGGATTGGGATACAACGTCAAACATCTCGACTGCCCGGATACGGATTCCCTTCGTTTCGGCAAAGAGTTCGGCAACAGGGGACAATGCAATCCGACCTATTTCACCGTGGGGAATTTGGTGAAATACCTGTATCATCTCAGGGATAAGGAAGGGAAATCCAAGGAGGAAATCGTCCGCAACTACCTTTTCATTACAAGCGGATCCTGCGGACCGTGCCGGTTCGGCACGTACGTGACCGAATACCGGAAAGCACTCAGAGACGCCGGATTTGACGGTTTTCGGGTGCTGTTGTTCCAGCAGCAGAGCGGATTAAAGCAGGTGACCGGTGAGGAATCCGCATTGAAGTTGGACAGTGCTTTCTTCATTACCTTTTTGAAGACTGTTCTGTTGGGCGATATTTTAAATGCTCTGGGTTACCGAATCCGGCCATACGAAGTTGTGCCCGGCTCGACGGATGCCGCTCTGGAACGCTGTAAAACTTATTTATATAATGCGATGCTGAGTCGCAAGTGGCTGCTTCCGGTATTATACCGCTGCCGCAAAGAACTGCAAGCGGTCAAAGTGGATCGGACCCGGGTCAAACCGAAAGTAAGCATCATCGGTGAATTCTGGGCCATGACGACAGAAGGCGACGGAAACTATCAACTCCAACGCTTTCTTGAGAGCGAAGGGGCGGAAGTGGAGGTCCAATCGGTTACGGCGTGGATTTTATTTTTAATCTGGGAAGGCCGCTATGACACGCTGAAACGCATGAATTTACG
>CAZESH010000342.1:0-4398 GCA_964514665.1 uncultured Caryophanales bacterium | reverse complement strand
CATCAAAAAGGGATCGAACCGGATTTTACAGTGAGCCAGCCCGATTATTTCAAAGTTGCACCGTTAAATAAGGAAAAGCCGATGATGCTTGATACGACAGGCGATCAAATTGAGAATTTGCAGCTGATGCTCAAAGGAGTCGGGCTGTCTCCCGGTAGAACCGACGGATATTTTGACGTCAAGACGGAGCAAGCGGTGAAGGCGTTCCAGCACAAGAACCAGCTTGCGGAAACCGGAATTGTCGATGCGAAGACGGCGGGCACGCTTGAGCAGCAGATTATCAAAGCGATCCGGGATCCCCGGAATGATCTTCAGCTGCAAAGGGCGACCCAGTTTCTCGAAAATAAAATTGCTAAATAATCACTGGATTTCCTCGATATCACGGTTAAAACCTGGAGAATAAGGCAGGATTCCGGAATAGATTTGGCGAATTATAAATGGGTAGGTTGCTCCGTCAACCTGCTCATTTTTTTTGGCGAAAGGGTATTCCCTCATGAAATTGGACAATTGGCTTGGTGCAGACGGCGGTTTTTGGGAACTGCTTTGGGCGCTGCCCGCTTATGTGATAACGATTGCGATCGTGGCTTGGCAATACCGCAAACAAATTGTCATGGAACGAAAGCTTTTTCATACACGGATTCATTCCTTGCTGAAGCAGATGGTCTTCAGTACGGCTTGGGGATGGGGAGCGGGCTTGACGGCTTCGCTGCTGATGGCCTTTGTCGGAGTGCGCATCTCCTGGCAGGTTGCTGTTTTGCTGTGGTTGATTTCCTTTGCGCTGCTGCTGGTTCGCATCCGGTTTTTATGTTTGGCCTATGCGGCTGGGATTATTGGGATATTGAAGTTTGTTGTGGACTTGACGCCAGCCTGGCAAAACGTTCCCGTTCTTTCTGCCGTTGCGGACGGGCTGCGCGATACGAGCATGGTCTCGATCTTTATTTTGGTCGGCGTGCTGCATTTGATTGAAGCGCTTTTGATTCGTTTGACCGGCACGAAGTTTGCGGTGCCGCTGTTTTTGCAGGGGAAAAGGGGCAAGCCGGTGGGCGCTTTTCATATGTCGGGATTTTGGCCGGTGCCGCTGTTTTTGATCAGCTTCACGTCCAATGGCGAATCGATCTGGTCGGTTTGGACAAGCGGGAGCTTTTTCCGGCAGCGGCCCTGGACGTTTTTTCTGCTGCCCGTGGTGATCGGTTTCATGGATATCGCGGTAACGCGGCTGCCCAAAGAAAAGGCGGAGCGCATATCGAAATGGCTGTTATTTTACGGGGTGGCGCTGATAGCCCTTGCCTTGGCGGCCGATCAAATTCCGGGATTGCTGCTTCTGGCGGCGCTTGCCTCCGTGCTGCTTCATGAATGGCTGATCTGGTACGGGAAATGGGAGGAGGCGCAGAGCAGCCCGCTGTTTGTTCACGATTCCAGGGGCTTGCGCATCCTTGCCGTGCTGCCGGGCAGCCCGGCAGATCAAATGGAGATCGAAGCCGGGGAGATCATCCACAAGGTGAACGGGAAATCGGTTCTAAGCAAGGAAGAGCTTCACATGGCGCTGCAAATCAATTCAGCATGTTGCAAGCTGGAAGTAATCAACCTGCAGGGACACAGCAAGTTTGTCAGCCGGGCACTGTACGAAGGCGATCACCACCAGCTGGGGCTTCTGCTTGCGCCGGATGACGATGTCCGGTACGTCGCGGGTGTTCGCGGAACCTCCTTTTTCCGTTATTTGAATTTGCGCCGTTATTTCCATAAGGATGATATATCCAAAGGCGCATGAGAGTCTGGTCTGGTGAACAAAAATCGCGTGGGAAAGGAGACGAGTGTTCCGATTCGGGTTCCGTTGTTTTCCGACATGGATGTGTTCATGACCAGTCCGATCCTGAGAGACCAAGAACCATCGAAGCCTATGCTTAAAGCGAAGTTCTCCGACTTTCATGGTTCTAGGCCTCTCAGGCTCTCCCTTCTGCAGCGGAAAGCAAAATCACCCGAATCGGAACACTCGTCTCCCTTATCACAGAGCCAAGCGGTATTACGCGGGGCTCTTTTTTTGCGTGAATTTTATGTTATGATTATGGATAACTGCGTTTGCGCCTGTGAATAAAAAGTATTATAATCAAAAAAATGGGAACATTTATTCCTGTTTTATCATGAAGTCAAAACCGTCAGGTGATGAAAATGAACGAATCAAGAGGAAAATCAGCCGTTTTTCAGCTGGTATCGGATTATGAGCCGCAGGGCGATCAGCCCAAGGCGATTGCTGAGCTGGTGGGCAGCATTCAGGCCGGGAAGCAGCACCAAACCCTGCTTGGCGCAACCGGAACGGGAAAAACGTACACCGTGGCCCAGGCGATTGCCAAGCTGAACCGGCCCACGCTGATCATTGCCCACAATAAGACATTGGCTGCTCAGCTCTACAGCGAATTCAAAGAATTTTTCCCGCATAACGCCGTGGAATATTTTGTGAGTTATTACGACTATTATCAGCCGGAAGCTTACATTCCTTCCACGGATACTTTCATTGAGAAGGATTCGAGCATCAATGATGAGATCGACAAGCTGCGCCACTCCGCGACCAGTTCCTTGTTCGAGCGCCGGGATGTGATCATTGTCGCCAGCGTCTCCTGTATCTACGGCTTGGGATCGCCGGAGGAATACAGCGATTTGGTGCTTTCGCTGCGGGTCGGCATGGAACGCTCGCGCAACGAGATTCTCCACAAGCTGGTGGACATTCAATATGCCCGAAACGACATGAATTTTGTGCGTGGAACGTTCCGCGTACGCGGGGATGTAGTGGAAATTTTTCCGGCATCGCGCGGCGAACAGGCAGTGCGGGTGGAAATGTTCGGCGACGAAATCGAACGCATTACGGAAATCGATGTGCTGACCGGAGAAATTCTGGGTGAAAGAGAACATATCGCGATTTATCCCGCCTCTCACTTCGTCACCCGCGAAGAGAAAATGAGAATCGCTTTGAAGAATATCGAACGGGAGCTGGAAGGACGGCTTGCCGAATTCCGCGAGAACGGCAAGCTCCTGGAAGCGCAGCGTCTGGAGCAGAGAACGCGGTATGATCTGGAAATGATGGCGGAAATGGGGTTTTGCTCCGGGATCGAGAACTATTCCGGACCGCTTACGTTTCGCGAACGCGGCTCGACACCGTATACGCTGCTTGATTATTTTCCCGAAGATTACTTGACGGTGGTGGATGAATCCCATGTTACGCTGCCGCAAATCAGGGGCATGTACAACGGGGACCGGGCACGCAAGGAAGTGCTGGTGGGGCATGGTTTTCGCCTGCCGTCCGCACTGGATAACCGTCCGCTGCAATTCGCGGAGTTCGAACAAAAAACCAATCAAATTTTATATATATCGGCGACGCCGGGGCCTTATGAGCTCGAGAACTGCCCCGAGATGGTCGAACAGATCATCCGGCCTACGGGACTGATCGATCCGGTGATCGATGTGCGCAAGACCAAGGGACAAATCGATGACCTGATTCATGAAATCCGCGAGCGGATCGAGCGCGACGAGCGCGTATTGGTCACTACGCTGACGAAGAAAATGGCCGAGGATTTAACCGATTATTTCAAGGAAGTCGGGATAAAGGTGCACTATCTGCATTCCGACATCAAAACGCTGGAGCGGATACAGATTTTACGCGGGCTGAGACTGGGCACTTATCATGTTGTGGTCGGGATTAATCTGCTTAGGGAAGGCTTGGACTTGCCCGAGGTATCCTTGGTTGCGATCTTGGATGCGGATAAGGAGGGCTTCCTTCGCTCCGACCGCTCCTTGATCCAGACCATCGGGCGGGCGGCGCGCAACGAGAACGGACGGGTGATCATGTACGCCGATAAAATTACCGATTCGATGAAGCGGGCGATGGAGGAGACGGAACGGCGGCGGGAAATCCAGCTGGCACACAACCTCGAGCATGGCATCACACCGCAGACGGTGCGCAAAAAGATCCGTGAAATCATCGAAGCAACCAAGGCGGCAGAACAAAAATCCGATTATATGATCGACAAGCCGGTTGAGAAGCTATCGAAAAAGGACCGTGCAAGCTTGATCGAACGACTGGAAAAAGAGATGAAGGAAGCCGCCAAGCAGCTGCAGTTTGAACGCGCCGCCGAACTGCGCGATGCCGTTCTGGAGCTTAAAGCGGACAATTAATATACGCTGGAAGAGAAAGGATGAATGATTCATGGCGCGTGAGCAAATCGTCATAAAAGGGGCGAGGGCGCACAATTTAAAAAATATAGACGTGACCATTCCACGGGACAAATTTGTCGTCCTGACGGGCTTGAGCGGTTCAGGCAAATCCTCGCTTGCGTTCGATACGATTTATGCCGAGGGACAGCGCCGCTATGTGGAATCTTTGTCTGCTTATGCGCGCCAGTTTTTGGG
>CAZESH010000341.1:0-4402 GCA_964514665.1 uncultured Caryophanales bacterium | reverse complement strand
GTCTTGTCCAATGACATTTGGCCCAAAGTGGCTCCGACGCTTTGCACATATTTTTCCGTGAGCTTGACGGGAAGCGCACCCAAATTAATCGTATCCGCCAGATTTTTGGCTTCCTCAAAGGTGAAATGTCCGGTAATGGTAAAGTCTTTACTGTTGATCGGACCGTTTTGGACCGCAGGATTGGAAACCAAATTGTCATCCAAATAAATGCCCAGCCGCTGATCGGTTTTGTTCTCATAGGCTGTTTTGGTAATCGCGTAGAATTTGCCCGAATCTTTGATCTTCACGGATATATACGGTTGATTGGCGCTGTCATACTGCACCTTCGCTCCGCCTTCGACAAAGTCGGAACCGTCCATGACTACCTTACCCTGCGGATCCCTGATGGTCAGAACCGCCGGTTTTTTCAGAATTGAACGAATCATTTCCGGATCCGTCACTCCGGCGATGCGGACGCGGATGCGGTTTGTGCCCTCGGGTGTAATTTCCGGCTCTTCCACACCGCTGGCATTCACGCGATGCTCGATGCTCTGTGCCGCTTTGCGCAGCACGTCTTTGGTCAATGTCTGTCCGGCGTCGAGCGGCTCAGCCAAGTAGAGGATTTCAAAACCGCCTTTTAAATCAAGACCGAGCTTCAATTTTGTAATAAATTGCGGGGTGGACCATCCGATGACGGCAAAGGAAATGACCACAACAAGCAAAAATGCTACGATTCTTTTTACATCCATCCTGCCTTTACTCCCTTCAAATCTCAATATTCCTATTATAACCACGCAGTAAAAACGAGTCAATTTCAGCAAAAAACCGCCAATGCGTGATCTGGCGGCGGGTCGTATCCGGATTGGATCCAAAGCTTTTAGAACGGCAAGCCCTTATAAGCATTTAATGTCATCATGTTCATGTACTGCGTTACCTTCAGCGACAGGATATCATTGACCATCCGGTGCAGCGGCGGAATGCCGTCTTTGTATTTTGCATGCACACATTCCCAAATTTCTTTGCCGCTGATGTTCTCATAGCCGAGCATCGAGAATTCCTCTGCTTTGCTCGTGCACAATTCTTCGATGACCTTGGTCAGGTCGGCTTCATTCATATTCTCTGCCGCGGATGTTGGCTGCTCCGACACCTCATTGTCTCCTCCTCGATTAAATAGGTCAGATACATAACAATTCGAGCCGATTCGCGGAAATCCTGCTGCAAAAAACGACATTCTTTTTGTTCGTCCAAATTGCTTGCATGACCACCGAAGGTTCGAGCATATTCATATATTAATAAGACAGGCTGCAAACATTTTCCAAGAGTCTGTCCGACGGATGGATTTGAGTGAGAATATAGGGCTGCGTGCTTCCGGATTTAGCGGAAAAGGGAGGTGAGGGTTCCGATTCAGGTTCCGTTGCTTTCCGGCGAGGATGTGTAAAATGTCCAGTACGAGCCTGACAGACCAAGAACCATCGAAGCATATGCTTAAATCGAAGATCTCCGACTTTCATGGTTCTAGGTCTCTCAGGCTCTCCCTTCTGGTACGGAAAGCAAAGTCACCCGAATCGGAACCCTCACCTCTCTTTTTATGGCAATCCGATCGTTCTGCACGCTTAATTCCTATATCCTTGGGAGCATACCTGCGGATCATGCAATTGAATCCATATTCACGTTTTCGCTTCGTCAGACAGACTCCCATATTCCATCAGATTGAAAGAAGAGGATAATCAGTGAACAAACAAAGCTTCATTCAGGGAACGATGATCCTTCTTGCCGCAGGCATCATCAACCGCATGCTTGGCTTTATTCCGCGGATTGTGCTCCCCCGCTTGATCGGACCTGTCGGCATCGGGCTGTACCAGATGGGCTACCCGTTTCTCATCGTTGTGCTGACCCTGATTACCGGCGGCATTCCGCTTGCCGTATCAAAAATGGTGGCGGAAGCGGAATCGATCGGAGACGAACACAAGGTTCGCAGAATATTGTCTTCGGCAATGACGATTACCGGTATCCTCAGCGCGATTTTTACCCTGATCTGTTTATTCGGCGCTCAGTGGATTACCGTACACTTGTTTACAGACAGGCGGGTTTATTACACCTTCGTGGCAATGAGCCCGATCATCCCGCTGGTCGGAGTGTCTTCCGTACTGCGGGGCTATTTTCAAGGCAGGCAAAACATGATTCCCACCGCATCCTCGCAGATTTCGGAAACTCTTGTGCGCATCGTCGCCGTACTCGTGCTTGCTTATATGCTTGTGCCGTATGGAATTGAATACGCCGCCGCAGGCGCAATGATCGGAGTGCTGACCGGAGAATTGGCCGGCATGCTTGTGCTGTTGTTTCATTACCGGAAAAATAAATATGCCGATTCTACTGTGGAGTCCGTCCAAGGACCGCTGCGAAAAAAGGGCATTCTTAAGGAGTTGCTCGGGATCAGCGTTCCGGTAACAGGCAGCAAGCTTGTCGGCTCCGGCTCTTACTTTCTGGAATCGATCCTGATTGTGCAAAGTCTGGCCGCCGCAGGCGTTACTACCGCTTTGGCAACCGCACAATACGGTGCGCTTCAGGGGATGGTCATACCGATTCTGCTGCTGCCCAACGCCTTGACCTATTCGCTGGCCGTGTCGCTTGTCCCCTCATTGTCTGAAGCCGCCGCGAAAAACGATTATGTCACGATCAAAAAAAGACTGCGCCAGTCGCTTCGTCTCGCATTAGTGGCCGGAGCTCCGTTCCCAGTGATCATGTACATGCTGGCCGATCCTTTATGTTTGTATCTTTATAATCAAATAGAAGTGGGCAACCTGCTGAAAATGATGGCTCCCGTTGCCCTCTTCATCTATTTTCAAGGCCCGCTGCTGGCGGCACTGCAAGCTTTGGACCGTCCTGGAACCGCTTTGCTCAACACTTTTATCAGCGCCTCGGTAAAACTGATCCTGATTGTCTTTCTCGCTTCCAGGCCTTCCCTCGGAATCATCGGAGCGGTGATTGCAATCAACGTGAATATCGTTTTATCCACTGTGCTGCATTGGCGCAGCATAACCCGCCTGCTTCAGTTCAGCCTCCATTCCTTCGACTATGTAAAGGTGCTGTCTGTGATGGCGGCGATGGGGCTATGCATCGCGCTTGTGATGAATCAAAGTTGGCCGGATGGACAATTCGCCAAATTCATTACCGCCTTGATCGCAGGAATTACCGTTTATCTTTGGTTGATCGTAAAATTCAAGCTTGTAGACAAATACGATCTTGTGCGCATTCCCTGGATGGGACGCTGGATTTCGCGCTGGTTTTAATCATCGCTGTTTGTCCAGAAAAATGTTTCCTTTATGGTCGATGGTACAAAAAAACACTTCTTTAAAATCAGCTGCGCCTTTTTCGGAGATCACCTTTTTTAACCAGAATCTTGTTTGTCCGATGCTTTGCAAATTATCGTCCTGCACTTTTCCGTCTAAAATCAAGGGCAGCGGCAAACCTTCATAGCGGAAGCGATTGGCCGGATCCTTGAGCGGCGGCTCGTCCTTCTCCTTCTTGATCACATTCAGCTTGCCCGTCGTTTCCAACACAGCAAATTCGACGTCGGCAACATTGGAAACATTGCACTGCCGCAGCTGGGCCATCAGATCGTCCAAATTGTAGCGTTGTCTTTTCATTTCCTCGCGGTTTATTTTGCCTTTGAAGATAATCAGGCTCGGCTGGCCGTCGATCCATTTCCGCAATTTGTTGTTTTTCAAGGAAATGAAGGCAAACAGGAGCTGGATGCCGACAAGCGTCGCCATCGGAATCATTCCCGCGAGCAAAGATTTGTCTATGTCTTCAATGACGAAGACCGCAATTTCCGCGATCATGATCGAGATGACCAGATCAAAGGTGGAAAGCTTGCCGATCTCTCGTTTCCCCATGATTCGCAGCATCAGAAAGACTGAAAAATAAATCAGCACAGTACGTAAAAAAAGGGTCAGAAGCTCCATGTGAACGTCCTCCTTCAAGCCTCGATGCTTGCGGTGTTGCAAACGTGACACACACGTATTCTGACCTTGCCGAACCAAGCTCATGCAGGGTAAACCCGCCAAGCTCTGTGGGAATTGTTTCTATTCCTTCAGTTTTTACGGATTATAAAATGAAAAGCAGGATATATCCCGTAGAGATGATCAATGAAACGAGCGTAATCGGTGCGCCGATTTTGAGGAAATCCAGATAACTGAATCCTTTTCCTTCTCTCGCCGCCATGCCGGCAACGATTACGTTGGCCGAGGCTCCGATCAGCGTTCCGTTCCCTCCCAAACACGCGCCCAGCGACAATGACCACCAGACGGGATCAAGCTCGTGCGGAGCAAGATTCAACTGAATGCCCATATCTTGGATCAGCGGGATCATCGTGGCCACAAAGGGAATATTGTCGATGGTGGCGGAAGCGATACCCGAAACC
>CAZESH010000340.1:0-4405 GCA_964514665.1 uncultured Caryophanales bacterium | reverse complement strand
GAGCCAGAACCCTTCTCTCAAGCATTCATTTCTTCAGTGGTTATTTGGCAGCTCGATTATCCTGTTACAACCTTGATCACGTTGCGTACGGATTGAGCGGATTTGTCCAAAGCCGCCTTCTCCTCGGCTGTCAGCTCAAGCTCGAACACTTTCTCGATTCCGTCGCCTCCAAGCAGTGTCGGAACGCCCATAAACAGGTTGTCGTAACCGTATTCTCCTTCGAGCAGCGCGATTGCCGGGATGATCCGCTTTTTGTCCTTGAGGATTGCCTCCGCCATTTGTACGAGCGATGCAGCCGGAGCGTAATAAGCGCTGCCGTTGCCAAGCAGGTTGACGATTTCTCCGCCGCCCGTACGGGTGCGCTGTACAATCGCCTCGATCCGTTCCTGCGGAATCAATTTTTCGATCGGAATTCCGCCGACATTGGAGTAGCGCACCAACGGAACCATGTCGTCACCGTGTCCGCCGAGCACAAAGCCGCGGATGTCTTCCACAGATACGTTCAATTCCTGGGCGATAAATGTGCAGTAACGCGCGGTATCCAATACGCCGGATTGGCCGATGACGCGGTTTTTCGGGAAGCCCAGCGTCTGATAAGCCACATAGGTCATGGCATCGACCGGGTTGCTCAAAATAATGACATAAGCGTTCGGGGAAGTTTGCTTGACGTTCTCGCAAACCGATTTGACGATTCCGGCATTCGTGTTCACGAGGTCATCACGGCTCATCCCCGGCTTGCGGGCAATCCCTGCGGTAATGATGACCACGTCGGAATCGGTTGACTCCGCATAATTGGAAGTACCGGTAATTTTGCTGTCAAAGCCCTGCACAGGACTTGCTTCAAGCATATCCAGCGCTTTTCCTTTGGTCGGATTTTCAAGCTGCGGGATATCGAGCAGCACGACATCGCCAAGTTCCTTCTGCGCCAGCATTAAAGCGGTCGTCGCCCCGGTAAAACCGGCGCCCACGACGGTAATTTTATTGCGTTTGATAGCCATTCTGAAATTCCTCCTCCACTTTAATTAGGTTGTTTTAGTCCATGTTCTTAATAATCAGATTGCCGAACTCCGAGCATTTTACTTCGGTTGCCCCTTCCATCAGACGGGCGAAATCATAAGTTACGGTTTTATCGTGAATGGATTTCTCCATACCTTTGTAGATCAGGTCCGCCGCTTCCTGCCAGCCCAGATGCTCCAGCATGAGAACGCCTGAAAGAATGACCGAACCCGGATTAACTACGTCCTTGCCGGCATATTTGGGAGCCGTTCCGTGTGTGGCTTCGAAAATCGCATGACCGCTGATATAGTTGATGTTGGCGCCCGGGGCAATACCGATGCCGCCGACTTGTGCGGCCAGTGCATCCGACAAGTAGTCACCATTGAGGTTCATGGTCGCGATCACGTCGAATTCGACAGGGCGTGTCAACACTTGCTGCAGCGCAATGTCGGCGATGGCATCCTTGACAATGATTTTGCCGGCTGCTTCCGCTTCCTTTTGTGCCTGATTGGCCGCTTCAACGCCTTTTTCCTCTTTGATCCGGTCGTACTCACTCCAAGTAAAGGTTTTATCCGCATACTCCTGCTCGGCTACTTCATATCCCCAATTTTTAAAGGCGCCTTCGGTAAATTTCATGATGTTGCCTTTGTGCACAATCGTCAGGCTCTTGCGTTCGTGTTGAATCGCATATTCGATTGCGGAACGGACGAGACGTTTCGTGCCTTCGGAGGAAACCGCCTTGATACCGATACCCGATGTTTCCGGGAAGCGGATTTTGCTCACGCCCATTTCATTTTGAATAAAGTCGAGCACCTTTTTCACTTCCGGCGATCCGGCCTGCCACTCGATTCCTGCATAAATGTCTTCCGTATTTTCACGGAAAATGACCATATTCACAAGCTCAGGGCGTTTAACGGGAGAAGGCACGCCATTAAAATAACGGACTGGACGAAGACAAACGTACAAATCGAGCTCCTGACGCAAAGCCACGTTCAGCGAACGGATACCGCCGCCGATCGGCGTGGTCAAAGGTCCTTTGATCGCGACTATGTACTCTCTAATAGCCGTGAGTGTATCCTCGGGAAGCCATTCGTTGAACTTGTTGTATGCTTTTTCTCCTGCAAATACTTCGTACCATGCAATCTTCTTTTCACCCTTATAGGCTTTTTCCACAGCTGCATCCAGCACTTTTTGGGATGCTGCCCAAATATCCGGGCCTGTACCGTCTCCTTCAATAAAAGGAATAATCGGGTTATTGGGAACCTGCAGCTCCCCGTTTTGGATCGTGATTTTTTCGCCTTCAGTCGGTTTTGCGTAGTTTTTAAATTGTACCATGCACTCTTTCCTCCTAAGTTTTAAAATCTGTATACAAGATGAACGGGAGATGCAAATCCAAGGATCTGCTCACCCGTCAAAGAAATCGGATATGTTGGCTGATTATCTTTCGTCGATCGGAATATAAGCCTGATTGCTTGGTCCGACATATTCCGCACGCGGCCGAATCAAGCGGTTGTTCTGATACTGCTCCAAAATATGAGCGGTCCAGCCCGATACTCGGCTGAAAGAGAAGATAGGCGTAAACAAATCACGCGGAATTTGCAAGGAGGTATACACGGATGCGGAATAAAAATCGACGTTCGGTTTTAATCCTTTGGATCCGGTTACCAGTTCCTCAATTTGGATGGACATTTTGTACCAATCGAGATTCCCCGTGATTTTGCCGAGCTCCTCGGACATTTTCTGCAGGTGCTTGGCTCTTGGATCACCGTTTTTGTATACGCGGTGACCGAAGCCCATGATTTTTTCCTTATTGTTCAACTTGTCGGTGATATAAGCTTCGACATTGTCCAAAGATCCGATCTCTTCGAGCATTTCCATCACCGCTTCGTTGGCTCCGCCGTGCAGCGGTCCCTTTAAAGCGCCGATTGCCGAAGTGATTCCCGAATACATGTCGGACAGCGTTGCGACCGTAACGCGGGCGGCAAAGGTGGAAGCATTCAGCTCATGGTCGGCATGCAGCACAAGCGCCTTGTTCAGAGCTTCCACGGCAATGCTTTCCGGTTCTTGTCCGGTCAGCATGTACAAAAAATTATGGGAAAGCGAAACATCCATTTTGGGTGACAGCGGCTGATTACCTTCACGAATGCGGGCAAAGGCCGCAATGATCGTCGGTATCTTGGCTTGCAAACGAATAGCTTTGCGCAGGTTGGCTTGCTCGCTCATATCGTTTGCTTCCCCATCATAGAGGGCTAGGCTTGATACTGCCGTACGAAGAACAGCCATGGAATTGGCTTCCTTGGGAATGGAGTGAAGCAGCGTAAGAACCTCTTGCGGGATCTCGGAATTTTCATTTAACTCGCGCTGCAGTTTTTCAAGCTCGCTGCGGTTTGGCAGCTTGCCGTACCACAACAAGTATACCACTTCTTCGAAGGAAGCGTGTTCTGCAAGGTCGTCGATATTGATTCCCCTGTAAGTTAGCACACCGTCAATGATCGAACTGATCGAAGAAGTCGTGGCGACGATTCCTTCTAGTCCTTTGGTAGCCGTCATTTTTTTCTCTCTCCTTTTCACCGTTTATTCAGTACTGTCAGACAGATCGATATATATTCAAAAAGAATATGGCTGCAAATACGTTGCACATCTGTTCAACTCATGTTAATCATACTGGATTTCAAACAAGAAGTGAACAAAAATGCATGCAAAGTGAATAAAACTTCATTATCGGGAGTATAAAGATTTTTTTACTTTATTCTTTGGGGGATTTCTATCTGGGATTCGACTGCTTTCCGGCATGGATGCAGGAATGTCCAGTCCGAACCTGACAGACCAAGAACCATCGCAGCATTTGCATAAAGGGGAGTTCTCCGACTTTCATGGTTCTAGGTCTCTTACGGTCCTCCCTTCAGCAACGGAAAGCAAACTCACCCCAAGCAGAAATCCTCCTCAGTACTATTTTGATATGAACTCGAACATGGTTCAGTCAAAATCGAAAATCAATGGTGCCGGGCATTTCATTCACTTAGTCCTCTCTTGGGTGACGGAATGCAAACTCAACCCAAACAGAAATCCCCCTATAGTATGCTTTTTTTAAATTGGGATTATTTTAAAAAATGCAAAAATGAAAGGGTGCATGGCTGATTATCGCCAACAAATTACGATTTGCAGATGGGTGCGCTTCATTCCGAAGCCTTATGATGCTACAATGGAGATTAATTGCTTCCTCGGGAGGGTGCCAACATGAACGAACGCCGCATCGGAATTATCGATATCGGCTCCAATTCGATCCGGCTTGTGATTTTTGAATGGTTGAATCATGGCGCTTATCGCGTCATTGATGAAAGCAAACAGACCAAGCGGCTCAGCCAGCATATCGGCGACGACGGCATGATCGGCAATAACGAGATTGATT
>CAZESH010000339.1:0-4413 GCA_964514665.1 uncultured Caryophanales bacterium | reverse complement strand
GAAGAGGCGGTCGGACGTGGCGGGCTGTTCATCCCGGCGCATATCTTCACGCCTCACCGCAGTGTGTACGGCAGCTGCTGCGAGCGGATGGCCGACCTTCTCGATATGCGGCAGGTGCATGCAGCCGAGCTTGGATTAAGTGCCGATTCAGCGATGGCTGGACTTTTCTCGGAGCTTGAGCCGCTTACATTCTTAACTAATTCCGATGCCCACTCCATACCGAAGATCGCCAGGGAGTACAACCGCTTGGAATTGCAAGAAGCATCCTTTACGGAATTGAAGATGGCCCTTCTGCGCCAAGGAGGCCGCGGCGTAACGGCAAATTACGGGCTGAATCCGCGGCTTGGCAAGTATCATCGCACATTCTGTGCAAGCTGCAGCTCTGTTCTGGACGAAGCAGAGCACGCGCCGGATCGCTGCTTATACTGCGGCAGCCGCAAAATTGTCCGCGGCGTCCGCGACCGGATCAGCGCGATTGCCGACAGATCGGATCCCGCCTGGCCGGCATACAAACCCCCCTATTATTATCAAATTCCGCTTGAATTTTTCCCCGGTCTGGGAGCGAAAATGCTCGATAAACTGCTTGTCCGCTTTGGTACGGAGATGCATATTCTACATCATGCCAAAATCGAAGCGATTGCCGAAATCGCCGGCGGGAAGATTGCCGGCTGGATTGCCCAAGCCAGAGCCGGACAGCTTCAGCTGGAAACCGGAGGCGGAGGCAGGTATGGAAAAGTTTCTCCTTTTTGAGGTTCGAAACTGTCATAGTTTTTCCCCCCTTTCATAGACTAATAGTAACTGGACAAGGGAGGAAGAATGATGACGGCTTGGCAATCCAATATGCGCATATACATGAAGGACAATCTATCACTCTATATTTTCGTTGCCGTTTTGTTTGTCATGGGCGTGATATTCGGTGCGCTGATGGTCAACGGCATGTCCTTGGAGCAAAAGCAGGATCTGGGGAGCTACCTGGGGAGCTTCATCAATTCGGTGAATCAGGGCGGCAGCGGAAATGCAATTGACTTGACTCAGGCTTTCGGCGTCCACTTCAAGTGGATTGTGTTGATTTTTGTTCTTGGCTTGTCCGTTGTCGGACTGCCGCTGATCCTGATTCTCGATTTTATTAAAGGCGTGCTTGTGGGTTTTTCCGTCGGCTTTATGGTGGGACAATTTTCCTGGAAGGGCATGCTGCTTGCTTTGGCCTCCGTGGCGCCGCAAAATTTGCTGCTCATTCCGGCCATTCTGATTTGCAGTGTGACGGCGGTATCCTTTTCCATGTTTCTGATTAAAAACCGCTTTTTGCAGCGCAAGGGATCGATCCGCCAGCCTTTTGTTTCCTATGTGTCTACGACTGTATTCCTGCTTGTTTTTATGCTCGGCGTATCCTTCTTCGAGGTATATGTTTCGCCTGTGCTGATTCATTGGGTAACACCTTATTTCGTTTCCGCCTGAAGCGTGGGACGATGCTGGCCCGGTGAAGCGAAAGCGTTTGACTTATAAGCGGAAATCCCCCTATAATAAAAATAAGTGACAAATGTTCGCCAGTTGATGCTTCTTGGAAGCTGCTGTGTAAACTTTGCCTACAGGATGTAGAAAGTTTGCTGCCTTTTTTGAGGGGGAGGAGCATGGAAGCACGGATCGAGAAAATTAAACAGCAGATGCAGGCGCAGTCCTACAAATTGACTCCACAGCGGGAAGCAACCGTCAGAGTGCTGCTAGAAAACGAACAGGATCACCTTAGTGCGGAAGACGTGTTCATGCTTGTCAAGGATAAATCACCGGAAATCGGTTTGGCGACCGTATACCGTACGCTGGAATTGTTGAGCGAAATGCATGTCGTGGAGAAGATGAATTTCGGCGACGGGGTAGCCCGCTACGATTTGCGATACGACAACACTCACCACCACCACCATCACTTGATCTGCGTACAATGCGGCTCGGTTGAAGAAATCAAGGAAGATTGGCTTGTTTCTCTGGAGGAGCGTCTCGCCGAGGATCACAACTTTAAGGTTGTGGATCATCGTCTTGACTTTCAAGGCATCTGCAGCGCTTGTCAGGAGAAAAACAAAAAAACCAGATGCGAGTCCTGAACTGAACTATATAATTCCATCAAGCGGCCACCCGGCATCGGGCGGTTTTTTTGCTGTATCAGAAAGTTTGGCTTTCATTTTAGCCATGCAAAAAGTGGCACCGCGGCCTTTACATATTTTTGCTGCCGTTAAGCCAAGATTAGGATAGAAATCGACTTGAGGGAGCGAATGATACATGCGGATCGGCGTACCGAAGGAAATCAAGAACAATGAAAACAGGGTGGCTTTGACCCCGGCGGGCGTTCACATGCTGCGTTTGTCGGGGCATGCGATTTTGGTGGAAACGCGTGCCGGTGAAGGCAGCGGTTTCAGCGACAGCGATTTCCTCCGCGAAGGCGCGACTATTGTTCACAGCGCCGGGGAAGTATGGAGCGGGGCCGAGATGATTGTCAAGGTCAAGGAACCCCTGCCTGCGGAATATGCTTTCTTTCGCGAGGACTTGATCCTGTTTACCTATTTGCATTTGGCTGCTGCGGGAGATTTGGCGGATGCGCTGATCCGGCACAAAGTGACCGCAATCGCTTATGAAACCATTCAATTGCCGGGCGGCGGTCTGCCGCTGCTTACGCCGATGAGCGAAGTGGCAGGCAGAATGGCGGTGCAGGTCGGAGCGCAGTATTTGGAGAGCTTCTATGGCGGCCGGGGCGTGCTGCTCGGCGGCGTACCGGGCGTTCCTCCCGCCGAGGTGATCATCTTGGGCGGCGGCATTGTCGGAACCAATGCAGCGAAGATGGCGCTTGGACTGGGAGCCAATGTGACCATTGTGGAAAGAAGCGCCGAACGGATGCGCTATCTTGACGACCTGTTCAACGGACGGCTTCATACCCTGATGTCGAATCCGTACAACATTGCGGAAGCTGTCCGGAGGGCCGACCTGCTGATCGGTGCGGTGCTCATACCGGGGGCGCGCGCCCCGAGATTGGTCGGCGAGGAGATGGTCAGAACGATGAAAAAGGGCTCCGTCATTGTCGATGTGGCCGTCGATCAAGGAGGATCTATCGAAACGATCGACAGAGCAACGACGCACAGCGATCCGACTTATGAAAAGCACGGTGTTGTGCATTATGCGGTGGCCAACATCCCTGGAGCGGTGCCGCGTACGTCGACCTTGGCGCTGACCAATGCAACGACTGGATATGCTTTGGAAATCGCAGACAAGGGCTTGCTTCGCTCAATTCAGGAAAATTCCGCCCTGCGGCTTGGGGTAAACACCTATCACGGCAGCATCACGCATCAAACGGTGGCAGCATCGCTCAATTTGCCGTATCAGCCGCATTGCTCTCGCATGCAGTTTTGAATTGAGTCAAGGCCCATAAAATCTCGGCTCATACCGTTTGAATATCCGTCATATGCTTACGGTAAGGGAGGTACGGGCTATGATCATTTCCGTGAGAAAGTGGATTGAACGGGGAAAATTCGTTGCGCTGTTTTTGTTTTTTACCTTTGTGCTTTATCATTTCCTGCAGTTTATGGAGGAATGGATGGCGCCTACGTACCGTTACCAGGCACCTTCAGGAAAAGCGGCCGAGGTAATGGCGCCTGAATTGGGGGCTGAAAGCGCTTCAATGAAGGATCGGCTGTTTTTTTATTACTGGTTTGGAGAATAAGCTGCAAAAATGAGGCAGGAATATGACGATTTGATGTGGAATTGATACCTAACAAGTTACGAGGAAAGGTTTTGAAACGATACATGTTCAACGAGCTCCAAATGTTCATGCACTACCTGTCTGTGGAGAGAGGCTTGGCCAAAAATACGCTGGAATCGTATGAGCGCGATTTAACGCAATATCTCGGTTATTTGAAGGAACGCGGCACGCAGGCGTTGGGCGCAAACGGGAAGGCTGATATCATGGCTTATTTGCTGCGTTTGAAGCAAGCGGGCAGATCACCGGCAACAATGTCCCGCACGATGGTTTCAATCCGGGCTTTTTATCAGTTTATGGTAAGGGAACGTCTGTTGGACAAGGACCCGTCCCTGCACATGGAAACCCCGAAGCTGGAAAAACGGCTGCCGAAGGTGCTGTCGGTCGGCGAGGTGGAGAACCTGCTGGACGCACCGGAAACGTCCGTTCCATACGGCACGAGGGACAAAGCTATGCTGGAGCTTTTATACGCAACCGGCATTCGCGTCTCGGAGCTGATCTCGCTGAACGTCGGCGATGTCAATCTCGGCATGGGCTTTGTCCGCTGCATCGGGAAAGGCTCCAAGGAGCGCATCATTCCGCTCGGACGGATTGCGGCGGAGTGCCTTCATACCTATATTCAGCTGATGCGGCCAAAGCTGCATAAACGTTCCGTAGCCGAGAGCGCCTTGTTTCTA
>CAZESH010000338.1:0-4426 GCA_964514665.1 uncultured Caryophanales bacterium | reverse complement strand
TTGTTTATCGGCATGTTCGCTTTATCTTTATTGGGCGGGAACAAAACGGTGGATACGCTATCGAGAAATTCCGCCCTGCCTGGCGGAACTGACAGCCCGTCGGCAGGCGGAGCTCCACCCGTTGGAACGCAGCAGTCGAGTGCAGGCGCACTGCCGCAAGGAAACGTTTCTTCGTCTTCGGATACAAGCGGCATGCTCGCTGTACATATTCCGGCGCAAACGTATTATCTGCTGCAAAACGGTGTTTTCAGCAGCCGCCAGGGAGCCGATCAGGCACAGCAGCAATTGAAGGACAACGGAATGGCTGCCTATACGGACCAAACCCAGCAATACGCTGTGTTTGCGGGCATCACCTCCAGTCAGAACGATGCCGAATACCTTCGGCAAATGCTTGCGGATAAGCATCTGGATAGCTATATCAAGGCATTTGATCTGCCTCAGGTAGAGAAAATATCGTGGGATGGAAGCGATGCGGAGACCATCACAAGTTACTTTGCGGAAGGAAGAAAGCTGTCAAAAATCATGAGCAGCTTGACACTTTTGCATTTACAGGAAGATAATCCGCAGCAGCTTGACGAGCAAACCGCGAAGACGCTGCAGCAGGAGCATCAGATTTGGGCCTCGGCGGCCGTGAAACTGGAGGCGACGGCGCCGAAAAGCATCGCCCAGGACATTCAAAACATGAATCGTACGATGAATTCTGCAGTCATGGCGATGGAGGAATACGACAAAAATCCGTCGAGATTCCATCTTTGGCAAGTCCAGGCGGTTTTGATGCAGTACATTGTGACGGAAAATGAGCTGTGGGGCAAGCTGCAGGCCCAGTCCTGATCTGCAATAAACGAAACACCCGGTTCTTCAAGAGCCGGGTGTTTCGCTTCTGCTTAAGTAACGGTCCAAAATGACGGCGCCTTCGGCTCGCGTAATTTGTTGTCCGGGAGCAAACATGCCTTCGGAAACACCGCTTATCAACCCCGTCAACTCGACTCTGTAGATGGAAGGAGCCGACCACAGATCGACGGGGACATCGCGGAAATAAAAACCGACAGGGATTTGCGGCAGCCTATCAAAATCCTCCACAGGCTGAATCAAATTCAGCAGCCGATCCAGAATCACGACCATTTCTGCTCTTGTAATCGATCCGTCAGGTTTCACTGTGCCATCGTTATAACCTTTAAGTATGCCCAATTTGACAGCGTTTTGCAGGGAGTCATAAGCCCAGAAGGAGCTTGACAGGTCGCTGAAACTTTCCGGTTGGGCGATCTGCTGAGGGGTATTGCTGGATGAGATGGAAACCTCCCCTTGTTGGGATGAAGGCAAGGGTTCCGATTTGACCTCAAGCCGGTTTCCAAGTGCTGAAAAATGAAAAATTCTGTCCAGGAAAACCGTATATTCGGCACGCGTCAAATCTCGATTTGGATGAAAGCTTGCGCTCTCGGAAATAATTCCTTTTTGTTCCAACCGCAGAATGGAATCCTTGGCCCAGTGGTTGTCGATGTCACTGCTGAAGGCGGGATAAAGCGCCTCTATTCCGTCGGCAATCCCAACGGCCAGCTTTTGGCGGAAAACGCCGTTAGCCAGTTTTTCTGCATCGCTTCGGTTGGACAAAAATGCGGTTTCTACCAAGACACTGGGTATCGAGCCTCTTCTGGCCACATAAACGGAGCTAGGGACGATGCCGCGGTCAATCGTGCCTGCGACAGTGCTCATGTGCTTTTCGATGCTTTCGGCAAGCGCCTTGCTTTGCGGCGTCAAGCGGCGCATCGCAGCGCTGGCCGGATAACTGGATTTTTCGTAGCTTTGATTAAAATAAAGCACGAGGCTTCCCTGCACGCTTGAGGAAGGATGAGCGTTAGCGTGAACGGAGATGAATATATCCGCATTTTTCGCGTTTGCGATATCCACTCTCTGCTGCAGGCCGAGATAGGTGTCGCTGTCTCGGGTCAAATACACCTGATAGCCTCGGCGGTTCAACTCATTTCTTAATCTAAGCGCCGTATCCAGATTTACATTTTTTTCATAGAGTCCGTTTATGCCGGTGGCCCCGTTATCAAATCCGCCATGGCCGGGGTCGATGACCACGCTTGCCGCTAATGCCTGGTAGGAGGTAAAGCAAAAAATGAATAATGCAAAAAAAACGGTGCCTGCAATCCTCTTCATCGTACAGCCCTCCTGTCTATCATTCTACTAAGGAACGTGACAGAAAGTATGCAGGTAATTCATTCCAGACGCCAAAAATCGAACAATTCCTGCATTGTTTTGTCTACTATTAAACCGTATAATAATTGATAGGCTTGCAAAAAACGACGATTTTTGAAAGAGCGTCCACGACATGGAGGAAAGCGAATGAAAAAACAACCGTTTCTGCTGATTATTTTTCTCCTCATCGGTTTATTGGCAGGTTCGCTCCTATCCAATTTGTTAACTCCTTATGCCGCCGTCTCATTCCTCACCAAATCTACCGGCATTTCCTGGCATCCCAAAGCGGATTTGGATTTTTTGAAGTATGATTTTAATTTTCAGGTTAAACTAACCCTGTTAAGCTTGCTCGGGGTAGTTGCCGCAATTTGGCTTTACCGGAAAATCTGACATTTCAAGGCGGTGGAATGGTTTGAATGAAACACAGCGCCGAACGTTGATATTGGCTTCCGGATCGCCGAGAAGGCAGGAATTGATCCGTATTTTGCCTTTCCCGCATGAAATTTTCGTCAGCGATGCGGATGAAACCGTGGACCGGCCGATGCATCCTTCCAAGCTTGTGGAAGAGCTTGCCCTTCGCAAAGCGGATTCTGTTTACCGTTTGAAGCGGGAGGCTTTCCGCGAAGGCGTCATCATCGGTGCCGATACGGTTGTCGTCTTGGATGAAGCCGTTTTGGGGAAACCGTCCAATCAGCAGGAAGCCCGCAAAATGCTTGCAGCGCTTCAGGGCAGATCACATATCGTGTACAGTGGAGTGGCTTGTATCGAGGTGGAAAGCAATCACAGGAAAATTGCCCATCGCTCCAGCATAGTATCGATAAAATCGCTTTCCATGGAACAAATCGACAGGTATGTGGCCAGCGGAGAGCCGATGGACAAGGCGGGCGCTTATGCCATTCAAGGAATCGGAGCCACTTTTGTGGAGTCGATCGAGGGCTGCTATTTCAATGTTGTCGGACTTCCGCTTTCCCTTCTCAGCGATATGCTGGCGGAATTGGGAATGCCGGTATTATAGGGAGCACCATTCAAAAGGAAAGAAGGGAATTAACGGTGGAATCGCACGGACTGACCTTGCGCGATTTTCCCGTCCAGGACAGACCTAGAGAACGCATGCTTCAGTACGGGCCGCAAGCATTGAGCAATGCTGAATTATTGGCAATATTACTGCGCACGGGAACCGTCGCCGAATCGGCCGTAACGTTGGCGACTCGGCTTTTAAGCGAAGCCGGGGGATTGCGCAATTTGGTTAACTTCTCCCAGAACGAGCTTGTCGCCATCAAAGGAATCGGCAACGCCAAGGCGCTGCAGATTAAGGCCGGCATTGAACTGGGAAGAAGATTGGCACGCATCGCTCCGGATCAAACGGTGACGGTCAAATCTCCCCGCGATGCGGCTAACGTGCTTATGGAGGATATGCGCTATCTGCAAAAGGAGCATTTTGTTTGCTTGTTCTTGAATACCAAGAATCATGTGATTGCACAGGAAACGCTTTCCATCGGAAGCCTGAATGCTTCCATCGTTCATCCCCGAGAGGTGTTCAGGGCTGCGATCCAACGAAGCAGCGCTTCGATCATATGTGTGCATAACCATCCCAGCGGAGACCCGGCGCCCAGTCCGGAGGATATTCAGATTACACGCCGTCTATTTGAAGCCGGCGAGCTGATCGGAATTGAAATTCTCGATCATATCGTGATCGGTGACGGGCGTTTTATCAGTTTGAAGGAGCAAGGCTTGATGTAATATAATAAGAAAGATTGTGAGCAGGAAGGGAGAAAAAGATTTTCATGGGCCGATTTACGAAAGATTTAGGAATAGATTTGGGAACGGCAAATACACTCGTTTATGTTCAAGGAAAAGGGATTGTGGTCAGGGAACCTTCCGTTGTCGCCATTCGCACGGATACGAAAACGATTGAAGCCGTAGGCGAATCGGCCAAAAAGATGATCGGCCGCACACCGGGCAACATTCAGGCGGTTCGTCCGATGAAAGATGGCGTGATCGCTGATTTTGAAACGACAGCCACGATGATGAAATATTTTATTCGTCAGGCGCAGCCCAAAACGTTTTTTACCCGCCATCCGAATGTCATGGTTTGCGTTCCTTCCGGCATCACGGCAGTGGAGCAGCGTGCGGTTGAGGACGCTACCCGGCAAGCGGGAGCACGTGAAGCCTTTACGATTGAAGATCCGTTCGACGCGGCCATCGGAGCCAACCTTCCCGTTTGGGA
>CAZESH010000337.1:0-4427 GCA_964514665.1 uncultured Caryophanales bacterium | reverse complement strand
AAATAGACCTTTAGTAAATAATGGAGGATGAAAAGTTTGAAGGCAATTGTCTTTGGAGGTACGGGGTTTATTGGGAGCCATGTTGTTGAACAATTACATTTAGCTGGACATCAAGTAACGGCAGCTGTTCGTGACACGAGTAATACAACATTTTTAGAAAGTTTGGGAGTCAATGTCGTTAGGATTGACTTTACTAATTCCACAGCTATTGGAAAAGAGATGGAAGGGCATGAAGTAGTTTATAATTGTACGGCAGATGCGAAGCTGCATACACAGATCTCCACGGATGCTCCAGTGGAAGTGAAATTGGCGAGAACACTTATTGAAGCAGCTGCAATACATGGTGCGTCTCGATTTATTCAGTTAAGCACAATCGTAATTTATGATTTCAAAACAAACGAACCTATCGACGAAACATATATTTCTTTCCCCGGGTACCCTATACAAAGTCTAGGGCTTGAAAGAGAAAGGATAGTTGCAGATGTGGGTCGCAACACCGGGATTGAAACCATGGTTTTACGTCCGGCAAGCACTATTGGCATAAGGGATCAAGTATCATTTTTTTCAAGATTATTCACTGCCCATGTTCACGATCAATATCCGATGATGCGCAATGGTGCCGTCAAAGTTTCTCTTGTTGATACACGTGACATTGGACGGGCAATGGTATGGTTAGGAACTTATCAAAAAGCGGAAAGTGATAATGGCATCTACTTGCTAAAGGGTTTTGATACAACATGGAATCAATTAAAAACAGAAATAGATCATGCAACCGGTAAGATTGCGAAAACCATTAATTTGCCGGAAACATTGACGGATGAACAAATGAATGAATATAAATTAACTCCATTTGCAGTGAAAACTTTTACAGTGAATCGACTTTGGAATGACAACAAGATACGAAAGCTTGGCTTCGAAACAAAATATTCGCTGACGGATGCGGTAGATGCTGCGGTCAGAGACCTAATTAGTCGGAACCGATATTGAGGGTAGCCACAATTTAATTAACGGGAATCGAGAAAGTGGAGGAGTGACAAAACCTCCTCTTTTACTCCGCTAACGGGCAGTTTAACGCAATGATTCACCAACTTGTGGAATATAGGGGGAAAGTACTCAATTACTACACCGTTAATCTAATGCTTTCTTTTCACTCGACAAATCAGAAAATAATGATTTAGTCTTTGGTGAGATCTTCGGTAAAAAGAATTGCAAGGTAGTCTTGAACTCCATTTAAAACACGATGAACGGAAACAAATGAATCCTCGATTTTGTAAAAGATGAGATAAGATCCGCATACAATAGCGGTAATCTTTTTTATTGATTTTTGTCCTTAGGGAAGCTCCAATTTCGGGAAACTCGGCAAAGTCCTTGGATTTTGTTATAAATGGTTATTGCCATTTGTTTGGCCGCATCCGGATTGTCTTCGGCAGTATATGCTTTAATGGCGAGGATGTCCGAGATCGCCAAAGGATTAATTCCGAGCTTATAGGTAGCCATACAATAATGCATTCGTTAGTGTCTTTTTTCTTACTGATTGGGTAATATTAACATAGATATGATTTATATTGGAGGGTTGACTAATGACGATGAAAGAGGAGCGTAAGCCGAACCAAGTTGATGAGAAATCACCATATTTGCTGCAACATGCTTACAATCCGATTGACTGGTACCCTTGGGGACCGGAAGCATTTGAAAAGGCAAAGCGAGAAAATAAGCCAATATTTTTTCAGCTGTGGGTATAGTTGTTGTCATTGATGACGCGGAGTAAATAGAACAAATTTTTATGTTTATTTCTCCTAAATCATGACCTTCCATAGATTCTCGCAATATACCCGATTCTCCAGGCGTCGCCACCGGCAAAATTATATTTTTTGGCGGGATCCAAGCGTTTTGTCATCGTATCGGTATCTTCAAGCCAGAACACCCCAATGTATCCTTCTGGCATGTGATTTTTTACTGCAGGCCGTATGGGAAGCGACTTTGCGTTTCGTCCAGCTTATGCAGCAGAATGCCGTTTCAAGCATTACGGTGAAGTTTCATGGGCAAAAATTCGCGATGGCCCAGAACTTCCGACACAGTAAACCTCCCGTTGATCGTGCGAATAAACAGGTTCATTAACTTGTCTCCTGCTTCTTCAACCGTGATTTCCTGAGTCAACAGCTTCGATACATCCAGATCGATATGTTCGGACATCGTGGATGCGGTTAATCGATTTCCCGTCAATTTAATGACGGGCATAAGCGGATTGCCGACAACATTCCCCTGTCCCGTAGGAAAAAGATGAATGACCGAACCCGCGGCTGCAAATAAGGTGAGCACTTCCGAGGAGGCCGAGGATGAATTCATAAACCAAAGTCCAGAGCGGGGAGGGGATTCTGCGTAATCCAATACGCCATCAATCATGGCATTGCCAATCTTCTTAATATTGCCAAACGCTTTTTCTTCAATCGTTGTCAATCCGCCATGTATATTCCCTTGGGTTGGCTGTGAACCTAAAAGGTGTGCATGTTGCTCTTCGATAAAGCCGACATATTCACGGTAAACGTTCCAAAATTTTTCTTTTTCCTCGCCGGATTTGAATCGATCCGCAATGATTTGTTCGGCACCGGTTAATTCCGAGGTTTCTCCGAACATCACGGTTGCTCCCGATTTCAACAAACGTTCAATGACATTTCCCACCACCGGATTCGAAGCCAAACCGTTCGTCGTATCGGACTCTCCGCACTTCGTGCTTATAACAAGCTCAGAAACATCGATGCTTTCTTTTTGCAGTTCACCCGCCTGCTGGATAAACTGGATTGTTTGGCGGGTTGCTTTTTCAATCGTTAATAAATCACCCGTTCCTTCAATATAAAACGATTTCACGGGTTTCCCCGTAGCGGCAATACCCTCAGCCACCTTATTCGTCCAGTCCGGTTCGCATCCGATAACTATAGCTGCCGCAACATTTGGATTACTTCCTATGCCAATCATCGTTTGAAAAAAAAGATCAAGTTCCTGTCCAAACTGAAGTTTTCCAAAAGGATGCACCAATGCTTCCGCTCCATGAGCAATTTGCGCGATTTTCATCGCTACATTGTTGGATAAAGCATCCACCGGAAGGATGGTGATGTGATTGCGAACACCCACACGGCCATTTTCGCGACGATATCCTTGAATCATTGCATTGTTCATTTATTTCCACCTCACACTGTTTATATTATGGACATGGACATGATCTCCTTTTGATATCGGCTGGTTTGCATAACCGCATATAGCCCCGTAAATGATGATAAAGGCACCTTGCTCTATGGAATTTAATGCGATTTTATGTGTGAAAGGAATCGGTTCGACCGATTTCAATTGAACGATGGTTTGGTTCTCCATTATTTTGGCAGCCAGTTGTTGTTGCGCCTTGATCTCAGTAATGGCGATGCCCACATTATCTTCCCGATTGTGAATTAGGATTTGATATACCAAGTTTTATCCCCTTCTTAAGATTGCAGATAAATGCAGATTAAACATTTGATGGATTGTTATGTATTTTTGCTTTTTCAATGACATTTTATCCATCCAAATTTAACAGCAGGATTGGATGGATTTTTTATACGTTTAGTGCTTTAAGTTTCTCTTTAATAATTCACCTTCACAGGATAGTGATGTGAGGCATGATGTGAAAAAGTCTCCTTTGCTATACTGAGAATTGGGCTCACATGCCAAATGCTCTTTCAAAGAGATCAGGAAGGAAATCGGAAAAATACTGCGGACCCTATGCGAATATAAAAATGTGGAGTTGATGTAAGGAAGTATCAGTGCCGATCATATGCATATGTATGTAAAAACACCATCCAAACTCAGTGTGTCGAACTTATGGGATATCTCAAAGGGAAAGAGCACTTATGGTGTTTGATCGGTTCCCCTCAGATGTGTATGATAACAGGTACAATATGGTAAGCTTATTAAGAACGTAATTTTTAAAAGGAAGTGCTATTATCAATGAAACAAGATTCAACGGTTGAACATAAATACACCAACCAATTAATAAATGAAAAAAGTCCTTATTTATTGCAACATGCTCATAATCCCGTGAATTGGTATCCATGGTCAGAAGAAGCGTTTATGAAAGCTGAGGAAGAGGATAAACCCATATTTCTAAGTATCGGCTATTCCACTTGTCATTGGTGCCACGTCATGGCGCACGAATCGTTTGAGGATGAAGAAGTGGCGGAAATGCTGAATCGCGATTTTGTTTCGGTGAAGGTGGACCGCGAGGAGCGGCCGGATATCGACCATCTTTACATGGGATACTGCCAGGCGCTGACCGGGCAGGGGGGTTGGCCGCTAACGGTGCTTTTGACGCCGGATAAAAAGCCGTTTTTCGCCGGCACCTACTTTCCGAAGAAGCAAAAATTCGGCAGATACGGTTTGACTGAGCTGTTGCCGCAGAT
>CAZESH010000336.1:0-4428 GCA_964514665.1 uncultured Caryophanales bacterium | reverse complement strand
GTGTAGCGAATTTGTTCAGCCTCCGTCAATCAATCCCGCCGTCTTCCCGATTTTGCGAAAAGATTGGAACGATTGTGCCCTTGAGACGGCTGAAGCTCCTGCGCCAAACAGGGGTCGTCTTCTCTCATCTGCAGGGACTCTTGTCTGTCATTGTGCAAAATCCGATTTTCCAGCTGCAACATGGCTTGCTCGTTTGCGGAACGGTGCATGGTAATTCTCCTTTTTTGCACTAGTGTCTCCGCAAGCAAAAAAAATAACCCGCATGGGCCGGCTTTCGTCACAAGCTGTCGCTGCTCTCCATGATCAAGGTGACTGGACCCCAGTTGGTCAGCGAGACATCCATCATCGCTCCGAATCGTCCTTCCGCCACGATCAATCCTTCCTCCCGCAAATATTGATTAAATGCGCGATAGATCGGTTCCGCTTCCTCCGGACGCGCGGCCGCCATGAAGTTCGGCCGTCTTCCTTTGCGGCAGTCCGCGTATAACGTAAATTGGGACACGGACAAAATCTCTGCAGCTAAATCTTTAACCGAGTGGTTCATTTTTCCTTCCCCGTCTTCAAAAATCCTTAAATTGGCCACCTTACCCGCCAAATGTTTGGCGTCTTTTTCCGTATCGCCATGAGCGACGCCCACCAGCACCACGAGTCCCCGCTCAATTTCACCGACAACGGAACCTTCGACGATAACCCTTGCTTCCTTGCTTCGCTGCACAACAAGCTTCATATCATTCACCGTTCGTTTATATTTTTTCAGCCAATTTCCGCTGCTTACTGCATGATTCGCTGCACGGAATAGACGTCCTTGACTCTTTTGATCTTGTCTACGACGGATTGGAGATGGTCAATGTTGCGAATCATGATGGTCATGTGGATGACAGACATTTTATTTTTATCGGAACGGCCGGATACCGCACTGATATTCGTTTTGCTCTCCGAAACCGCCTGCAGCACTTCGTTCAATAAACCGCGCCGGTCATGGCCGGTAATTTCGATTTCCACGCTGTAGTTGGCCTCTGCGGAATCGGACCATTCCACCTCGATGATTCTTTGGCCTTCCTCATCCGTGCCTATCGGCACGTTCTGGCAGTCCGCGCGATGCACGGAAACGCCTCTGCCCCGTGTAATATAGCCGACAATGCTGTCGCCCGGAACGGGGTTGCAGCAGCGTGCAAAACGGACCAGCAGATTATCCACACCCTTGACACTTACGCCGTGCGTCGGTCTGGGTTTGCGCTCTGCCAATGACGCTTTGACTGCTTTGACTTCCTTGACCTCATTCGTCAGCTGCAGTGACTGCTCTTCCATGATCTTCCTGTACTTTTCCGTCAAACGAGTACAGATTTGCGCCGCCGTAATGCCGCCGAATCCAATCGCCGAGAGCATGTCCTCGATGTCGTTAAAATTGAATTTGCGCGCGACTTCGATCATTTTGTCGTCCGACATCACTTCATAAGGTTCGATCGCCATGCGCTTCAGTTCCCGCTCAATTGCTTCTTTGCCACGATTGACGTACTCCTCGCGCTGTTCTTTTTTGAACCACTGCTTGATTTTGCTGCGGGCATGGGAGGATTGGGCGATCTTCAGCCAATCCTGACTCGGGCCGTACGAATGCTTCGATGTGAGAATTTCCACAATGTCACCGGTCTTCAGCCGGTAGTCGAGCTGCACGATTTTCCCGTTAACCTTCGCCCCAATCGTACGGTTGCCCACCTCGGTATGAATCCGGTAGGCAAAGTCCAGCGGAACCGAGCCGGCCGGCAGCTCGATCACCTCGCCTTTGGGGGTGAAAACAAACACGAGATCAGAAAAAAAGTCCATCTTTAACGATTCCATGAACTCGGAGGCATCGGTGGTCTCGTTCTGCAGCTCGAGAATTTCCCGGAACCACACCATTTTCTCCCCGAATTTGTCACCCGGCAGGGCCGCACCTTCCTTGTAGGCCCAGTGTGCGGCAACCCCGAACTCGGACGTCTGATGCATCTCCCAGGTGCGGATCTGCACCTCCAGCGGCTCCCCTTGCGGGCCGATTACCGTCGTATGCAGCGACTGGTACATATTCGGCTTCGGCATTGCGATATAGTCCTTGAACCGTCCCGGCATCGGCTTCCAAAGCGTATGAATGATCCCAAGCGTGGCATAGCAATCCTTAATGTTGCCTACAATGACGCGAATGGCCAGCAGATCGTAAATTTCGTTGAACAGCTTATTGCGCGAGGTCATTTTCTTGTAAATGCTGTAGATGTGCTTCGGACGACCGGAAATGTCGGCATCGATCCCCATTTCGCTGACTTTGTCCTTGATGCTGACGATTACCTCTTCGATGTACTGCTCGCGCTCCGCTCTTTTTTTCTGCATCAGATGAACGATCCGGTAATATTGCTGCGGATTGAGATAGCGCAGGGAAATGTCTTCCATTTCCCATTTGATTGCAGATATCCCCAGACGATGGGCGATCGGACAGAAAATCTCCAGCGTTTCCTCGGCAATTTTGCGCTGATTTTCTTCGGACTGGAATTTCAAAGTCCGCATATTGTGCAGCCTGTCGGCCAATTTGATCAAAATGACACGAATGTCCTGTGCCATGGCGACAAACATTTTTCGATAATTTTCGTTCTGCTGCTCCTCTTTCGACTTGAACTTGATTTTCTCAAGCTTCGTCAAGCCGTCGACGATTTGCGCGCAGGTGTCTCCGAACTTTTCCTTGACCATAACCAAAGAAACCGTCGTATCCTCCACCACGTCATGCAGCAGCGCGGCAATAATCGAAGTTACATCCATCTGCATATTGACGAGGATTTCGGCGACAGCGAGCGGATGAAGGATATAAGGCTCGCCGGACTTTCTCAATTGGCCGTGATGAGCTTGTTCGGCAAAGTCATATGCTTCTCGTATGCGGTTTAAGTCAGCTTTTTTCAGGTAAGCAGATGCTTTTTCGAGTAATTGCTCAATGCCCATTCTGGCTCCCTTTCCTTCATACTTTATCAGCGTTTCTACCATAGAAAACACCTGCCCCGTATAGGCCCGGCGGCAATAGACCGCACGTCCCGCGATGTTTATCCTGCTATATTCTTTTCATTATGCTATTCATTAAGGGGTTACGTCAACTGCAGAACGTATGTTTAGGCAATATTTGCGAAATCGGCAGATTTCCTGGCGAATTTTAAGCTATAATAACAATGTCGTCCGGGAAACTCCGGAAACTTGAAATGAACAAACTTCCAGATTATTTTTATTGTAGAAAGTGGGATATCGATGGATCAAACAATGGAACATACCTTTATTCTCGTGCTGATTCTGCTTGCGATTGCCGCGGGGATCACAGCCGTAGCCAAAAAGTTGAACGTTTCGTATCCGATCGCCTTGGTTATCGTAGGGGCGATTATCGGAGCGGTTCACATTCCCGCGCTGGACGATTTGAAGGATTTTGTCGTTGGCGACGAGGTTTTCCGCTTTGTGATCATTTCCATATTCCTGCCCACATTGCTGGGTGAAGCAACCTTAAAGCTGCCCTTCAGTCATTTAAAGGAAAATAAAACCCCGATCCTGATGCTGGCGATAGCGGGAACTTTGATATCTTACGCAGTTGTCGGCTTTTTGGCGATGTACGTTCTCGGCTTGCCGCTGGAGACCGCCTTTGTCTTCGCCGCCTTGATGGCTGCCACCGATCCGGTCAGCGTACTTTCAATTTTCAAAAGCTTGGGTGTGCCGCATAAGCTGGCGACGATTATGGAAGGCGAAAGCCTGATCAATGACGGAGTGGCCGTAGTGCTTTTCAAAATCTCCTCCGTCAGTCTGGCCGCCTATTTGACGGCGGGTATTTCCGGAGTAGGTCTGGGTCTGATGGAATTTATCAAGGTCGCAGCCGGAGGCATTCTGGTCGGTGCCCTTTTGGCCTGGCTGTTCTCGCAAATCATCCGTTTTTATGACGATTTTCCGCTGGAGATCATCTTGTCGATGGTGCTGTTCTACACCGCTTTTTTCAGCGCCGAGCAGCTTCATGTTTCAGGCGTGATCGCCGTGGTTACCGCCGGTCTGATTTTCGGCAATTACGGGGCCAAAATCGGAATGAGCCCGACAACCAAGCTGAGCATCAAAACATTCTGGGACGTTGCCGCGCTTTTGGCCAATTCGCTCGTATTTCTGATGGTCGGCATGGAGATTGCCAGTATCGATCTGGCCGACAAATGGGAAATGATCGGACTCGCCCTGCTGTTCGTGCTGATTGCCAGAAGCATTTCCGTTTACGCCAGCCTTGCTTTTCTCCGCAACATACCCGCTTCCTGGAAGCATGTAGTGAACTGGGGAGGGCTGAGAGGCTCGCTTTCGATTGCGCTTGCTCTGAGTCTCCCGCTTTCCTTTCCGGGAAGGGACGATATTCTGCTGCTGGCTTTCGGCGTCGTATTGTTCTCATTGGTTGCGCAAGGG
>CAZESH010000335.1:0-4444 GCA_964514665.1 uncultured Caryophanales bacterium | reverse complement strand
GGTAAGGAAGATAGCGGGTAGCGTAGAGCGGATAGGGGATAGGAAGAAGTGGTTAGAGTAGAATACAGGAGCTAGAAGCTAGAAGAAGGGGGAACCACGGAGGAAGCATAGGGTTTAGGGGCTAGGGGCGAGGGTGAAAAGGATGAAATCTTAAGAATAAAGAGCCCTTGTTTTGAAGGTAGGGATCATCTATAATGACATTCGATCTCCTCGTACAATATGGAGTGCCAAAAATGTAGTCGTTGTTCGTGGCGGATTAAGGTTTTAATTAAATCATTCTTTCCTGATATTCCGATAAAAAAAAAGGTAATTACTTATAATGCAAGGTTTTATGGCAAAGTATATTATGCTTCTATGAGAAAGATACGGGCAATTGATTTATTTTGCGGGGCTGGCGGGAGCAGTTGGGGCGCCAAAACTGCCGGAGTGGAATTGGTCGCGGGTTTTGACATGTGGGAAACTGTCAAAGATGTGTATCTCGACAATTTTCCGGAAGCGAAGTTTTATTGCGGTCCGCTTGAAGAAAGCAATCCCAAAAAAGCCAAAGATGAACTCGGCAGGATTGATCTGATTCTTGCGTCTCCAGAATGTACTAATCACAGCATAGCCAAGGGCAACAAACCGCGTTGTGAAAAGAGCAAAGAAACCGCCTTACAGGTATTAAAGTTTGCCAGGGAATTCAGGCCACGGTGGATGGTGCTGGAAAACGTTGCAAATATGAAGCACTGGGATCGTTACGATGATTTGATTGATGATATAGAAAAACTTGGATATCATACCAGAATGCAGATCTTGAATTCCGTCGATTTTGGCGTGCCGCAGAACAGACGCCGAATGTTTGTGCTTTGTGACTTAAAGAAAAAACCTCAGGAGATTATTATTCCCCGCGGAAAAATCCGAACTGCCATAGATATAATAAACGGTAATGGAGCCTATCGGTATTCACCATTAAGAACAAAAAAACGAGCCAGAGCCACTCTGGAGCGTGCGGAAAGAGCCATAAACGGGATTGGCAAAAAAACTCCGTTTCTGATTGTTTACTATGGTACGGATTATGCCGGCGGCTGGCAGAGCCTGGATGTCCCTCTTAGAACAATTACCACCCTTGACCGATTTGCCTATGTAAAACCTACCCAAAAAGGTTATATGATGAGGATGCTCCAACCGGAAGAATTGAAACAAGCAATGGGGTGGCCAAAATATTACAAAATAAATCATGGCTCTCGCAGGGACAAGATCAAGATGATTGGTAATGCCGTATGCCCGCAAGTTATGAAGACTGTTGTGAAATCACTTTGCAGGGAAGCATAAGGATATGGTCAAGACGATGACGCAATCAAAATCTGGTCACGCTAAGATGCGCCCACGAGCGAGGCTAATATCACTGATCGGGGATGAATTGATCAGCGATGAATCGGTTGCTGTAGTCGAATTGGTAAAGAATGCTTATGATGCAGATGCAACCAACGTTTCTGTGAGATTCGAAGGTAAAGAATCGAACACGTTAATTGTCTCCGACAATGGAGTGGGCATGTCCCTTGAAACAATAATAACTGGCTGGTTTGAGCCAGGTACTATTCTTAAGAAGCGCAAGGAACGTTCACCAGCAGGACGTTTGTATCTCGGAGCAAAAGGTATCGGTCGATTTGCAGCCGCTCGACTTGGCGAGTCACTTCTCATGCAAACTAAAAGAAAAAAAAGTACCGAGGGCGTAACAGTTTTGCTGGACTGGGGGAGGTTTGATGATGAGAGTTATTTAGATGAAATCACACTCGATTATGAGGTAGGGCCGATACCTCAATTAAAACATGGTACGATTCTGGAGCTTTCAAATCTTCATGCGCGTAAATACTGGATTGAAGATGATTACCGTTCACTACATAATCGCCTGTCTAGATTGATCTCACCTTTTGAGATGGGCACTGGAAAATCAGAAGTCGAAAATTTTGAAATTGACCTTACTATACCTGGCTATCCTGATTTGACGGGTAAAGTTCAACCACACAAATTAACGAGCAATCCAAAGTACCGATTAGTTGGAAGCCTTTCCGCTTCCGGAACGTTTGATGGTTATATTGCGTTTGATGGAAAGAGAGTAAAAAAATTTAATAAAAAGAAACTTGGCAATAAAGGTGAGACAGTTTCATGTGGTCCGTTCGAAGTTGAAATTCGTGCCTGGGATCGAGACAGGCCAGGACTTTCTCCATATATGCTACAATTCAACCAATCTTTGGCTGGAATCCGCCGAATTCTTGATGAGTATTGCGGTGTCAGTATCTACCGGGATGGATTTCGTGTTTATCCCTACGGTGAAAAGGGTATAGATTGGTTAAGTCTTGATACGCGTAGTCGCCAAACACCTACACTTAGATTGGCAAATAACCAAATAATTGCAGCGATTCGTATTTCACGATACGATAACCCGAATTTAATCGATCGGGCAACAAGAGAAGGCTTGGTACATAATCATGAATATAATGCAATAATGGATTGGTTCAAGCGCATTCTTGCTTTGCTGGAAGAAGAGCGATACGCATCACGTCCTCGTGAAGAGACAAAACCTGAAGAATTATCAACGCTCTATGAACCATTCGACATATCAGATGTGGTTGCTGAGGCTGATAAACAACTCGGAATTGATCACCCCGTTAGTGAAATGGTGCGACAAAAAGATATTGACATTCGCGAGGGAGTCAAACGTCTTCAAGAACACTATTCCCGTGTTCTCCTTGCTGCTGGTCTTGGGCAACTCATTGATATTGTAGTTCACGAAATCGGTGCTCCACTTGGAAGGATTACTCGTGATGTAAACCACCTAGAAAAGCAATTGACTGGAGCGTTTGGCAACACTGCTCTTGATAAGTTTTTAGGAAAAGGGGCTTACAATCGCTTGAGTGATACTTTTACCAAGCTGAAAGCTTGGCTTGAACAAATTGGGAACCTTAGAGAAAAATTGATACCGAAAACCGTCGGCAAGCGTGGACGTGCTTCTTCTTTCACTATTCAGGATGAAATAAGAGACAATTTAGCCTTGTATGCAAGTTTGATATCAAAACAAAAAATCGAATGTGAATTGAGGACTCCCAAGCAACCCTTAGTTGTTCACATGTCGCGTTCAAATCTTGGACAAATAATTGCAAATCTCCTAGATAATAGCATTTATTGGCTCACAAGGTATCATGGCGATGGTAAAGGGGGCAAGATTGACATACAGGTTACAACGCTTAAGCATGGATTCAGGGTGCGTTTTTCAGACGATGGCCCTGGGGTTATCGAAGAAGATGTTGAACGGATATTTGATCCGGAATTTTCCCGAAAGCCGAATGGCATGGGCTTGGGCTTATTTATCGCTCGACAGGTAATAGAACCATATGGTAAATTGATCTATCGTAATGATTGTAAATTATCTGGCGCATGTTTTGAGGCAACCTTTGAACAACGGGTGGGTTTATGAGTAATTTGATTGCAAAACTACAGGTCTTGTTGGTTGAAGATGAACAAGAAGATTTAGATCAATATTTACGCGACTTCCCGAGCGTATTTTCTTCATGTCAAGTTGATGTCGATATTCACTCGTGCAATAACTTTGATGATGCCTTTGAACGGATATCAAATCCTTTGTATCGATATGATATGATTGTTTCGGATACTTACAAAGGGCCAACTCAAAACAGAGATGATCAAGTCACGAGAATGATTAGTAATTATCGAGGTTCTCGCTTTTGCCCTCTGGTTGTATATAGTAGCGGTGTAAAACCGGAATATCTTGATGAAACGGCATTTGTCCTGTGGGCTGACAAAGGAAAGCCTGGTGACATTGAGAGAGCAATCAGACAACTTCTTGACACGAATATTCCTCAGCTCGCTCGAAAACTTCATGATGATCTTGAAAGAGGTACTGGTTCATATCTTTGGGATTTCCTTGAAAAGAAATGGGACCAACTTAATAAGCCATCTTCCCTAGACATCTCTGTATTGGAACGAATGATCCGCCAACGGGCTGCAATCCAAATTTTTGATACATATTCTGATTCTAGTACAACTGGATTAATTGAAAGACACGCACCAGAGTATTACATTTACCCGGCTTTTAACCAAGACAACTTCAATCTTGGTGATATTTTGCGTGCGAAACAAAATCAAGAAGACTTGCGAATCATCTTGACGCCACATTGTCATCTATTTAGGCAACCAAGCCAAACGAAGCCACGAGCTGAATATGTGCTTCTGGTTAAAGTTATTAAGGCCGAAATTGTTTTAGGCGAAAAGCTCGTTAATGCAAAAAGTATTAATAATGGATCAAAACAAAAAAAGAAACTCAAATTATGGTCGCGGTCGCCATCGCAAACAGACAAAAAACCAGAAGGACGACATTGGTATCTTCCAGGTTTTTTAGATATTCCACACTCATTTTGCGATTTCCTCCAAATTGGAAGTGTGACCT
>CAZESH010000334.1:0-4480 GCA_964514665.1 uncultured Caryophanales bacterium | reverse complement strand
GCAATGCGGCATGGTTGAGTCCCCCAAGGTGTTGATTAGTGACATGAAGGCTGTCCATTGCGGACAGCCTTTCGAATTTTAGACAAAGTCTGTTTTATGTTCGGGTTTATATTCTTAGAGTTCGAAAGAGGGATTTCTATTCCCTAGATCGACTGCATTCCGGCAAAGATGCGGGGATGTCCAGTCCGAACCTGACAGACCAAGAACAATCGATGCTTTTGCATAAAAGGGAAGTTCTCCGACATTTCATGGTTCTAGGTCTCTCACGTCCTCCCTTTAGCAACGAAAAGCAGACTCACTATGGAACAGAAATCCCTCTCCAACATGTAGAATTGGCTATATCCACTTGTACTTACTGACTTTGTCTTCAATCTGGTATGCTGTCCGCAATGGACAGTCTTTGTTTATTTTGAGTGCAAAAAAAAGCCCATCTGCGAACAATGAGCGAAGAGAGGATTGTTATTTATTATGCGGCCGGCATTACCTGACTCCGGATGTGTCGGAAACCGGCAAACCCAACTGCTCCCGCATCATCTCGCGTACTTTCCGGACGACCTCCTCGATATCGGCTTTAGACGCCTTCTCGATGTGGATCCCCATCAGCACGGTAACGGTTCTGCCAATCTGCTCGGCAGCAAGCTGAGCCAGCTCGGCAGCCAATTGGCCTTCACGGTGACCGGGTACAATGTGGTACTGCGTCATCACATTTTTGCCCATGTAATAAGCGGTTGCAACTGCCCCGATATGCCTTTCCCCGCCTGTCACCAAGAATACCTGATCGTCTCCCATCCCCATCCGCTCAATACGAATATTGAAGTCATGCGTTCCAATCACATTAACATCTCCTAACACTGCTGCATCAGCTGTATGAATAGCGGTGACAAAGTCACAACAATACTACCTTATAAAAAAACGCTGAATTTTGTCAAATTTTGCGTCGAATTGTCCCCTGCTCTCTGGCTTCCTTCATTTTCACACTAATCCAGTCGGTGCGGTAAAAACGAATCAGCAGCGTCAATGCCAGTAAAGTCAAGTAAATATAAAGGGATAACCATGCGCCTACACTGCCCAGCCCAAAGGTGAAGGTCAAGATATAGGTAAGCGGCACAAAAACGGCAAGGCTGTAAAGCGTTGCAGCTTTCAGCAGGAAAGTCGTATCCCCGATGCCCCGCAACCCGCCGGCGTAAAAATTATACAGGCCGTCGAACAGCTGCATAAACGCCGAGATCATGATCAACTCGGCAGCCAATTGCGATACGGCATGGTTCTGCGTGTAGATTGAAGCTATGGTTTCAGCAAAGAAAAACTCCACCGTGCCCAAAACGAGCAAAAAAAGGCTGCCGATCAGAGCTGTATCCGTGCCAATCCGCCTGCCGGAAAAAGGTTTCCCACGCCCGACTTCCTGACCGACCAGGATCGTCGAGGTTGCGCTGAAGGCAAATGCCGGCATAAATCCCAAGGACATTACGTTGAGCGCCACTTCATTCGCTGCAAGCGCATTGACACCCAAATGACCGACAAATGCCGTAAAAATCAGCATCGAAATGCTCATGGAAAATTCCTGCAGACCGAGTTTGCCGCTCTCCGTCAATATCAGACCCGCCTCCGAACGGCGCGGCAGAACCTTCGAGCGCGTGTGATAACGCGGCTGCAGACGGATAAAGTAAACATAAACACAGCCCAGCAGGCCGACGATTTCACCCAGCAGAAATCCCCAACCGGCTCCAATCAGGCCCAGCTTGGGAAAACCGAGCTGCCCGTAGGTAAGCGTGTAAGTAAAAAAGATCATCACCACGCTGCCGGCAATGGAAAGTACGGCGGGTGTTTTCGTATCGCCGATACCGCGAAAAAAACCATGAAAAACAAAGGAAAAAATACCGAAAATCATCGCAAAAAACCGCAGCCGCAAATATTCCTGCCCGGTATTTGCCAGCAGCTCGGAGCCCCCGACCACTCGCAGGATCGACCATGAAAAAATCGCTCCGGCGGCAACAAGCACACTTACGCCAAGCGTGAGATAGAGCGCAATGTAGGTGCGCTCTATCCCTTTTTTCATTGTATTGGAGCCGTAATTTTGGGCAACCAGGTAATTGACCGTCTGGCCGATTCCTGAAAACAAGGCCCAAGTATTGTACATAATGATATTGGAAACTCCGACGATGGCGATCGCCGTGCTTCCCAAGTGCCCGACCATGATCAGATTGACGGTGCCGGTCAACGTTTGGGTCATAAAGGAGAACACGGACGGAAACGCCAGCAGCAGGATCATTTTCCAATTCATCAGCCAACCGGCTCTAGCATTTATCATGGGCAACCTCAGTATTGTTATTGAAATCGGGTTTTGTTCAATTCAAAGCCGATTTTATACGATCTTGCGAAAAATAACAACAGGAGAATCTGATCTATGCATGGTTTTGCGCCTGCTTGGTATGGACAAAGCGATCCAAAAGCACCAAAACCGCAGGCATGATAACCAGCGCGCTGAACAAGGCAAAAAGCATATTGATGAAGGTAATCAGTCCAAAATCGCGCAGGATCGGAAAATCGGAGATCAGCAGTGCGCTGAATCCGCCTATTGCGGTGAGCGCCGAAGCAATCACCGCCTTGCCGATTTTGCCGTCTGAAACGAGGATCGCCTTGCGCCTTGGCATGCCCTTTCGCCTTTCTTCATAAAATCTTTCCATCAAGAGAATCGTAAATTCCGTGCCAACGAAATCCTTTAGCGGCTGAGCCTCCATATGCTTGATTGCAAGTATGATCACGCCGCTCTTGTGTGAATCGTCAAGCAGTTTGCGCTGATCCGGACCGATGGCTGTCACCAGCTTTTGTGCTTCGTCCGAATCCGGCAGGATGCCCCCATTGATTTTTCTCAAGACGCCGGTAATCGACGCTGCATTTACAACTTTGATCGGGAAATTGCCGCTGCAGCTCTTCCGAAGTGCGATCAATCCAAGAAAGCGACGGCGCATCCAGCACATTGCCGCCTTCATAGAGCACAACCAATTGATCTGTCGAGCCCATCAGATCGCGAATATAAAGAAGCGGCATCAACAGCACATCACCCTTTCTGACTTCCTCAAATGCGCTTCGAACCTGTCCGTTTTCGTCGAATACCAATCGGTCCAGGGTTTCCTGCTTCTCCGGAAGCCCCGCCCGCATGATGTCGTCATACTGCATCAAATGTCCTAGTCCGCTGTCAAAGGCGCTCAGCTTATCCCCCGTCTGATTCAACGTTTGATTCAACATTTGATTTTGTGAAGTCTCATTTCAGCTTCTTCCCCATCTGACCAAGGTCTTTTTCAATCATATCCAGCTTGGCCATCCTGCAGCAAAAAGCGCAAAAAGCAAGAGCGCAGCAAAAATGACTTTGACGGGTCTTTTTAAAATCATATGGACAATACCGGTAAACAAAAGCACCACTCCCCATCTCAAAATGATAGTTAGCACAAACATACTATCACAACAAAAAAAAAGAGTTCAACCTGTAAGGTTGACTCCGTTATGGCTGACGCAACGTCAAAGCAGGGCTTGCAGCTTTTCCCGCCACGAAGCGGCCAGCTCTTCGATTTCCAGCAGCTGCCGAATGGCTTCGTCTGTCGGCGATTCGTGGAAATATAAGCGATGTATCGCCGCAACCGTGACTTTGCTTGAATGAGTGAATATGGTTTCGATTTTCGCTTGAAAATCGATCCTGCCTTCCTTCAGCACACGGAAAAAGTACCCGGTATACCCGGTCTCGATGATTCTCTTCAGCAGCAGATCATTTTGATTGCGCTTATTGATTGTTGCGCAGGGGTAACGGCCTTGAGAAACCTGCACCGTCGCTTCGCCTCTTTGATAAATGTCACCGATGCAGACCTGATCTTCCGTCATATTCGTCACCGTCAAATTTTCACCAAATGCCGCGGCGGTCAGCGAAGTGCCGAACTCACGCTCCCAAAACCCGTAATGCTCAAACGGATAGACGCAAACCTCCCTGTCTGCTCCGCCATGGTTAATATGATTGTCGACATCGTCGTCCGCTATCCGTTGGAAGCCCGCAAACAGCTCATTCACTTGATCTTTCCATATCCCTGAACGATACGCCTTGCCCTTGTAGACGCTGGATTTCGGCAAACCTTTGCTTAGAAATTTGATTTCTCTTTGCTGCATCAAATCCCCCCCCCGGTTCAAAACCTACTTTTGCAATTTCATCATACCATTTAAAACGCCGGGCTTGTACCTGCTGGTTGAAAGCGGGTAAGGCAACCATGGAATTTGGAGTGAACTTTTGGGCGACTACCAAACAATAAGCGCGATGTACAAAGGAGGTGAGGGTACCGATTTGGGTGATTTTGCTTTCCGCTGCAAAAGGGAGAGCCTGAGAGACTTAGAACCATGAAAGTCGGAGAACTTCGCTTTAAGCATATGCTTCGAAGATTCTTGGTCTCTCAGGCTCGGACTGGTCATGAATATACCCTCGCCGGAAAGCAACGGAACC
>CAZESH010000333.1:0-4558 GCA_964514665.1 uncultured Caryophanales bacterium | reverse complement strand
ACCTCGAATCCTTGAGCCAATCTTTTCGCAAATTCGCAAAGTCCAGCGTCAGGAGCGGCCTGCTTCACCTCTTCCATGGAAGCTTCCGGCTTGTAAAACCGCACATTATCCGCCAAGGAGCCGCTGAAAATATAAGGCTGCTGGGGAATATAAGTGGTTTGCCTCCGCCAGGACTCGGTGGCCAACGATTCCAGCTCGCAGCCGTTTATTATAATGTTCCCCGACGACGGCCGCAAAAATCCGCTCAGCACATCAATCATCGTCGATTTTCCCGCGCCGCTTTCCCCGATAATTCCGATCTTGGCGGTTCCTGTCAGGCTTAAGGAAATTTCTTTTAAAGAATGGGGGCCATTGTCTTCATGCCGTACCTCAACCCCGGACAAAATGAGGGAGCTTTCCTTATTCCACTCTGTTTTTCTTTCCTGCAAATTTTCGATTTGGCTGCCGGAAGGATGATCGATGATCGCGTGGAGCGCAGCGCCTGCTTCTTTACCCTTCAAGGTGGCATGGTAATCCGCTCCCAGCAAACGCACAGGCATAAAAAATTCCGGCGCAATGATCAGCACGGTCAGCGCGGTTTCCAACCCGAGGCTGCCGGATACAAGACGCATGCCCAAGCTGACGGCTACCGAGGCAATGGAAAGCATGGTAAAGAAATCGAGCGCAAATGTGGATAAAAAAGCGACGCGAAGCGTACGCAGGGTTGCCGAGCGATAACGGTCGCTTACCCTGGCGATGGTGTCGCTATGGGTGCGGCTCAATCCCAAAAACCTGAGCGTCTCCAATCCGCGCAGCGAATCAACAAAATGGTTGGATAAAATGCGGTACGTCTGCCATTGTTTATCCATCTGTTTGCGCGCAGCAAGCCCGAGCAAAATCATGAAAACGATGAGTATCGGCATTGCAGCCGCCAGAATGACCCCGGAAAGCAAATCCCGGAGCCCTGCATAAGCAAGCAGGACAGCCGGGATGACAGTGATTGCGAGCAGACGCGGGATGAACAGCTCCAAATACGTGCGGAATTGCGATACGCCTTCGAGCGCGAGCGTGACCAAATTCCCCGTTCCCTGCGATTTGCTAAACCTCGGACCCAATTCGAACAACTTATCCATCATTCGTTTGCGCATTTCCGCCGCCGTGGTTTCGGCAAAACGGAATGCCGTTTTCTGCTGCAGGGAATGGAGCAGATGGCGTGCCAAAAAGGCAAGCAGGAAAAGGCCGATTGTTCCGTACTGCGCCTGCAGCGGCTGTCCGGCGAAAAGCGCGGAGACCGCCTGCGCAAGCCATTTGGCCTGCAGGATGATCGCGATGCTTTGCGCCAGCACAAGAACCGTCTCAAGCAGCAGAACCGGCCGGATTCCCGGGTATTTCAGCATGTTGCGGTCCATCAGTACTCCAGATGCTCCTTCTCATGAATCCGTTTGTGGAAAACAAAATAACTCCAAATTTGATAAGCCAGCACGAAAGGAAGCAGTGAAAGCGCCACGTAAGTCATCACCTTCAACGAATAGGCACCCGAAGAGGCGTTGTAAACCGTCAAGCTGTAGGCCGGATCGATGGAGCTGACCATGACCCGCGGGAACAGCCCGATGAACAGCGAAGCGATCGACAGCGCAATCACGGTTCCGGTCATGGCAAAAGCCCATCCGTCTTTTTTCTCGCTGTTGAAATAGCCGGCCATGACAAAAGCTACCGCGCCGATGACGGCGACTATCGAGAGAATCATGCCGCGATATTCGAATACATCGGTCAGAATGTACGTCAATCCGGCGAACAAGACAAGCAGGCCTGCAAGCGGAACAAGCAGCTTGTGCGCCATGGCGCGGGCGCGATTTTGCAGGTCTCCGACCGTGCGCAGCGAGATGAACATCAACCCGTGCACAAGACAGAGCATGACAACGGTCAGTCCTCCGATGACCGTATACAGATTGACCATGTCAAAAAGTCCGGCGTGCATTTCCATGTTCTTGTCGATCGGTAGTCCCTTGAGGATTCCCGAGAAAGCAACCCCCAACAGGAATGGGGGAAGCAGACTGCCGATAAAGATCGTGCGGTCCCAGGTTTGTCTCCAGCGTCCATTCTGCATCTTGCTGCGGTATTCAAAGGAGACGCCCCGCCCGATCAGGGCGAGCAGAACGAAAACAAGGGGGATGTAGAAGCCGCTGAACATGGTCGCATACCAGTTGGGAAAAGCGGCGAACATCGCTCCGCCCGCGGTCAGCAGCCAAACCTCATTGGCGTCCCAGAACGGGCCGATGGAATTGATCAGCACGCGCCGTTCGACGTCGTTCTTGCCGAGCAAAACAGCAGACATGCCGACGCCGAAGTCGAACCCTTCGAGAAAGAAAAAACCGATAAACAAAACGGCGACAAGAATAAACCAAAGCTCACTTAGCGATAACATGGGCACCCTCCATTTCGAACACGTCGCGGGATTGGGAATCTTCCGGTTCGGAGTTGTGATCCGGACCATTCTTGATTACGCGGATGAACAAGTAAACCATGACGATGGCCAAAACGGTATAAATGGCCGTAAAGGCAATCATCGAGAACAGCACCTCGCCTGCGCTTACGCTGGGCGATATCCCGTCTTCCGTGCGCATCAGCCCGAATACGGTCCAAGGCTGCCTGCCTACTTCAGTCATCATCCAGCCGGACGCATTTGCGATAACAGGCAGAGAGATCGCATAGAGCATGAAACGCCAGAACCAGTTGCCGGTTTGCTCCAATTTATTGCGGGCCGACAAGTACGTTCCGTACAGTCCGAGCAAAATCATCAGCATTCCGGCAGCGACCATGATCCGGAAGCTCCAAAAGGTCGTGCGAACGGGAGGAATGTAATTTCCGGGACCGTACTGCTGCTCATACTCGGCTTGAATCTCCTTCATCCCCTTCACTTCTCCGGAAAATTTGTTATAGGACAGGAAGCTGAGCAGCCCGGGAATTTTGATTTCGCCTTTGCTCTCCTGCGTCTTGGGATCGATAAAGGCGATCACCGTCCATGGGGCGGGGTCTCCGCTCTTGCCCCACAAGCCCTCGCTGGCCGCCATTTTCATCGGCTGCGTCTTGACCAGATATTTGGCCTGGTCATGGCCGAATACGGCAACGGCAAAGGATGAGATCATCGCAATCACAATGGCGATTTGAAACGATTTTTTGAAAATTGCCGTATCCTGCCGCTTCATCAGCTTATAGGCGCTGATACCCGCAACCAGGAATGCGCCAGTCGCGAACGCGCCTAAAACCGTATGGGGAAACTCCACCATCAGCTGTTTATTGGTGATCAGCGCAAAGAAGTCGTTCATCTCCGCTCTGCCGTTGTTGATCGCATAGCCGACAGGATGCTGCATAAAGGAATTGGCTGCCAGAATCCAGAAGGCGGAAATCGACGTCCCCAAGAAAACAAGCCAGATGCTGAGCAGATGGATGCGCTTGGACAGGCGGTCCCACCCGAATATCCACAGTCCGATAAACGTCGACTCCATAAAGAAAGCCAATAGGGCTTCCACGGCCAGGGGAGCGCCGAATACGTCGCCGACAAAGCGGGAGTAGTTGGACCAGTTCATGCCGAATTGGAATTCCTGCAAAATCCCGGTAACCACGCCAATCGCAAAGTTGATCAGAAACAATTTTCCCCAAAATTTCGTCATTTTCTTATAATCTTCTTTCCCTTTTAAAACATACATCGTTTCCATAATGGCAACGATCAGCGCCAATCCGATCGATACCGGAACAAAGAAAAAGTGAAAAATCGTCGTTGAAGCAAATTGAATGCGTGACAAAATGATCGTATCCATCGTTGTCTCCTTTCTTTCTATAAAAGATGCTACTGGTATTTTGACCTATTTTTTGAGAATAATATGTGAACAATATCACACCCGGAGATAAAAAGATCAGCGGACATGCAGGAAAGATGATATTTGTCACAAAACGTTAAAAAGCTGCCCTCAAGCGATTTGATCAGCTTAAGGGCAGCTCCTTCATTATGGAATATCTTCAGGACTGAAGCTTTACTGAACGTTAATTTTACCTTTCATGAATCCGTCGGTATTCATCGCCCATGGATCGCAGGGCACGGTGCACTTCCATTCGTATTGTCCGGCCTTTTGCGGTGTGAAGGTTGCGGTGGTGATTCCGGGCACTCCGTCTTTTTGGCTGCCTGCGGCCATTAAGCTGAGCCCCAATTGCTCGTTTACGATCGAATGCGCTTGATCGTCAAAGTTGTATACCGTCACTTCCACTTTTTGTCCCGCGTTGACCGTAAAGCTTCCCGGTGTGAATACATCGTGCATTTTTCCATCCGAACCAAGAGCATAGTCTGCATTGACCACCAAGGAAACGTGCTGGACCGCACCCTCTGCGGGAACCACTTTGATGGTACCTTTCATGTAGCCGTCATGGCTCATCGCATAGTCGCCATTGTCTTCGTCGCAGGGCACCAGGCAGTTCCACGTATAGGTTCCGGTTTTCTGCGGGGTAAAGGTAAAATCGGTGACGGACGGGACGCCTTCTTTCTCGCTGCCTTTGACGATTACATTAAGATTAAGGTCGGGAGCCG
>CAZESH010000332.1:0-4561 GCA_964514665.1 uncultured Caryophanales bacterium | reverse complement strand
CCGAGCTGGCGATTGACTCGCTCGACCTCCTTGAAGCTCCCGATCCGTTCCCCGTAGGGCGGATTTGTGATGATGCAGCCATAATCCCCCTGCGGATTCACTTGCTCGATCGGCAGCAGATGAAACTTCAACTCTTTGCTCAGTCCTGCGTTCCGTGCCGCCTCTTGGGCAATCCGGATCGCTTCCCGATCGTGATCGGAGCCGATGATGTTCAAGGCAATATCGTCCTTCACTAAATCATAGGCTTCCTCGCGCGCCTTCTGCCACAGTTCCGGGGGCACGCTCGGCCAGTCTTCCGCATCGAAGCTGCGTCTGAGTCCCGGCGCGATGTTCCAGCCGATCATCGCGGCTTCGATCGGGATCGTCCCCGATCCGCATAGCGGATCATACAGCGGACGCTCCGGACGCCAGCGGCTCAGCTGAATCATCGCCGCCGCCAGCGATTCGCGCAGCGGCGCTTCCGTGGCTATTTTCCGATAGCCCCGCTTGTGCAAGCCGTCCCCCGTCGTATCAAGGGTCAGTGTGGCCCGATCTTTCAACAGCGTAACCTCCACAACATAGCGCGGACCGTCCTCGGGAAACCAGTCGGTTTGATAGCGCTGCTTCATTTTCTCCACGATCGCTTTTTTGACGATCCCTTGGCAGGCCGGAACACTGCTCAACTGCGATTTATGGGATCGCCCGTTAACCGGGAACTCGCCCTCACGGGGAATCCAATCCGGCCAAGGCAGCGCTTTTGTCCCTTCGAATAAATCCTCGAACGTGCGGGCTTCGAATTCCCCTAATTTGATCAAAATCCGGCCTGCTGTGCGCAGCCAAAGATTGGTTCTGCAAATTGCTTCTGCGTCTCCGAAAAACGTCACCCGTCCATTTTCGACCAACTGGTCCTCATACCCCAATTGCTTAAGCTCACGCGCAACCAAGGCCTCCAGACCCATGGCTGTTGTGGCAATCAATTCGTATTTCGCCAAAGCTGTCCCTACTCTCTTTTTATCGTGATGCATGTATTCCTATCATACGATATTATAAGCTCCAATCCTAATTTTTTACAAAATAACCCACAAAAAAGCCGCCTCTCAAGGAATCAATCTCCTTTTTGAGACGGCCGCTTGGATCATGCGGAGCGCCGATATCCATTTAGTTAAATACCATCCGCTCTCCGTCTTGCGGCACGATGACTTGATCCTGCAAATGCCTGTTTGCTAAATAAGACTGTAATTCGCTTCTGGTCAACAGACAATGATTCCAGCTGTCCATATGAACGGCAATGACTTTCGTTGACGGCAAATGTGTGCAGACTTGGCGAATATCTTCTGCCGTCATGGTAATCGGGTCGCCGATTAACAATTGGGCAGCGCCAGCATTGACCACTGTAATTTCAGGCGTGAATTTGTCCAACGCCGCTTCAACGTCTTCGCACCAAATGCTGTCCCCGGCAATATACAGGGTCGGTTCTGCAGCGGATTCGATCACAAAACCGCAAACCGGGCCCATTTTCTCTCCGATTTCTCCGGTTCCATGCCTGCCTGCGGTTCTTGAAATTTTCAGGTCGTGCCAAGTTATGGCCTCGAAAACGGGCAGGACTTGCCCAAAATCCAGCGCTTTAAATTTTTCTTCGTCTTGAGGCTGGCAAAATAAGGGGATCTGCTTGGGCAAGAGCTTTGCCGCTTCCTCATCAAAATGATCGCGATGGGAATGGGTAACCATAATCGCATCCAGCGGGAATATGGCTTCTGCGGAAAAAGGCAAATCAACCAGCGGATTGCGTCTATCGTTGGCTGTGTTGGGCGTAGCGGCCATCGCTTCTTTCGGACTGAACATCGGATCAACGGCAATTCTTATTCCTGCGGCCTCGACCAGCAATGTTGCATGCCTGACAAGTTGAATGTTCATGGGCAATACCTCCAAAAAATAGTGAGTTGTGATGGTAGATCAAGTCACGACATCAGATCCAAAATCTGCTCCCTCGTCGGCAGCGCCGGAATGGCGCCTTTTTTCATCGTGGTCAAAGCGCCTGCCGCATTGCCGAAGCGAACGAAATCCTCGAGCCCTGCAGCAGAAAGCTTGCGGATATCGCGGGCATCGCCTAAAATTCGCGCAATCACCGCGCCGAAAAAAGCGTCCCCCGCACCAGTCGTATCCACCGCATTTACCTGATAGCCAGGCACTTGTCCAATATGTTCCCGCGTCCGGTAAAAGCAGCCCGCCTTGCCTTGTGTCACGAAAATTACAGGTACCTGGTACTGATCCCTCAGCCATTGTGTTCCTTCCGCCAAATCCAAACCTCCGGCAAGAAAGCGAAGCTCTTCCTCCGACACCTTCAATATATCGGCAAATGGCATGGCTTGCAATATCACGCGTTTGGCTTCCTCCAGCGAAGACCACAGCGGTTCTCTTAAATTGGGATCATAGGTCACCAATTTGCCCTGCTGCTTGGCATAGCTTGCCGCTTTAAGCGTAGCCGATCTGGATGGTTCCCCCGTCATCGAAACCGATCCGAAATGCAGCAAACGGCAGCGATCGATGAACTGAAGCGGAACATCATCCGGATCCAGGTTCAAATCGGCTCCCGGCTGGCGATAAAATTGAAAGCTGCGGTCCCCGTCTTCCTTCAAATGCACAAATGCAAGCGTGGTCGGAATGTCTTCCGAGAAAGCCAGCCCCTCCACCGCTATCGAATTGGACCGCAGGACATCCCTCAGGAAAAAGCCGAAATCGTCACGCCCCACTTTTCCGATGAACGCCGTTTTTGCCCCCAATTTCGACAGCATCGCCAAAACATTCGCAGGCGCGCCTCCCGCATTGCGCTCATACAGCGCCTGGCCGTTTTCCGAGCTGCCGTATGGGGCAAAGTCAATCAAACATTCTCCGATTGCTACCGCATCGTACATGCCATCCACCTCTTTTTGAACTTTTCTCCCAAATCGTCAGCCTTCGCTCGGGTTAAGATTATTGATATCCCGATGCACCAGCTGCAGCAAAGCGTCGGCCGCTTCATGCTCATCGTTGCCCTGAATGCGGATCATGATGTCGTTGCCCGGCTGCACGCCAAGCTGCAGCAGACCGATAATGCTTTTCCCGTCGACGACTTCCCCGTTGTATTCCACTTCGATCAATGAAGCAAACTTCTGCGACAAGGCGGCAAAATTTGATGCCGGGCGAAGATGAAGACCGAACTTGGACTGAATTTTCACTTTTTTGGTAACCATCTTTTCTGCTCTCCCTCGTATCCGTACGTACTAAGAAATGATCTCGATAATCTGCTCCGGCAGCTTGGCTTCGAGCAACAGCCGAACCGTATCCTCGTCGATCATGCGGGCAACCTTCGAGAGAACCGCCAGCTGCTGCTCCCCCCGACCGGCAATCGCAATCACGATCCGCACCTTCTGATCGTCGGCGAATGCCACACCCTCTGCAAATTGCACAATGGCAATACCGGGACCCATGATATGCGGACTTTCCGCATCCTTTCCATGAGGCAAGGCGATGCAGCCGGCGATATAAGTCGAATGCATGCGCTCCCGCTGCAGCATTTCGTCGATATATTCCTTGGTCACGTGCCCGCACTCGACAAGCACCCTCCCAGCCTGCTCGATCGCATCCCACTTGTCGACCGCATGGGCGCCGAGCCGGATATGCTGGGGCGTAATCAGGGAACGCAGCCCCTGCTTATGCAGCTTTTCAGCCTGCTGATCCTCGGCCGGCGCTTGCGGCAAATGCTGATGTTTGATTTTCTGCACCAATTCTTTATAGAAAGCTTGATCGTTAAACGCCTTCATCGCCAAATGCCGAGCTTGCGGAGCCTTTGCTATCGCTTGCTCCCTCAGATGCTCGATGGTGATGACCAGATCGGCATCCTGCGGAATTTCGTCCAGTGAAGCTGTCTTCACCAGGGCGAATATATGCTGCTCCGCCAAATGCTTGCGGAACATCGCTGCCACCATCACGCTGGAGCCCATACCCGCATCACACGCAAATACGATTTTGCGAATCGGCCGGTCGGAATGGGCAAATGCGCCGGTATCTCTCATGTCCGGCTCCTGTGTCGGCAATTCCTCCGCCAGCGCCGAAGGCGCTTTCCGCTCGCTTTTCTTCTTGAATGACAATACCAGCCACGAGGTCACAAAGCTGACCACGGCGGAAGTGAGCATACCGGCAAATACAGCCAGATGGTCCCCTTTCGGCGACAGTCCGAGCAGGATCAGAAAGCTGCCCGGCGAAGGCGCCGCCACCAGCCCGGCATGCAGCAGATAGAAGACCAAGTCGGCGCTGAAACCGGCAAGTATGAGCGGAATGAGCAGCAGCGGATGCATCAGGGCATAGGGAAAATATACCTCGTGAATGCCTCCTATCGATTGAATGATCATCAAAGACTTGATTCTGCCTCTTTCCGTCTTCTCCGTGTACGCATAATAAGCCAGCAAAAGTCCGAAGCCCGGGCCGGGATTGGACTCGAGCAGGAAGAAGATCGATTAGCCCGTACCTTTCAGATCATTTAGTCCGAGCGGCTCCAATAAGCCGAGATTGATCACATTAATGAAAAAGAAAAACTTGGCCGGTT
>CAZESH010000331.1:0-4602 GCA_964514665.1 uncultured Caryophanales bacterium | reverse complement strand
CAAGTGGGGAATTTTCAATTGCTGTTTATGGGGATTTTACCATTGCTGCTTACACCCAGGCCCAGATCAACGCGGCGAAGGGAGATGCCCGCACAAAGCTGTGCCACCCCTGATATACTCTGAACGTGAGAATATCAGGGCGCTTTTTACGCCGAAGTGGGTTTTTGAGATTGGACTAGCTCAGCTGGGCATCCCTTTCTAGTCCTAACCAATGGAAAGAGAAAGCTTTTTATTTTTTGGATCTCGCACGCACGACACGTATCTTCTTTCGCTGTGTCTGCAAAGCCTCGTAAAAAGTCGCCATTGCAAGTCTCCTTTTTTGAATAGGATACTCACAAGATATGACGACTTGTTCAAAGTGGACAGGCCCCTCTCACCTATTAAAAATAAAAACTACTGATGACCAATAAACAAAAGATAAGAGTAAAAATCCCTCCTGACAACAGCAAGGGGCTTAATTCTCGCTGAACGTGCAAGAGGGATTCTATCAAATGAAGATGGTTCAGTGCGCAAACTGCTCTTTTTCCGTCGATCCCGTGAGTGCGGTTGTCGATGAGGTTCCACCCGTTATCACTTGCGACACCTCGTCAAAATACCCCGTTCCAACCTCGCGCTGATGGCGGGTCGCTTCATACCCCCGCGATTCGCTGGCGAATTCCGCCTGCTGGAATTCGGAATAGGCGGCCATCCCCCGATTCCTGTAATCGTAGGCCAACTCGAACATGCTGTGGTTCAGCGCATGGAAGCCCGCCAAGGTGACGAATTGGAATTTATAGCCGAACTTTGCAATTTCCTTTTGGAATTCGGCGATCGTTTTTTCGTCCAGTTTTTTCTTCCAGTTGAAAGACGGCGAGCAGTTATAGGCCAGCAGCTTGCCCGGGAAATTGGCGTGGATGGCTTCTGCAAAACGCCGCGCTTCTTCAATATTCGGCTCCGACGTTTCGCACCAAATCATATCCGCGTAAGGTGCGTAGGCCAAGCCGCGGGAAATGGCTTGCTCCAAGCCGGAACGGACATGGAAGAAGCCCTCGGGCGTACGCTCCCCGGTGAGGAAGGGATGATCGTGGCGATCAATGTCGCTAGTCAGCAGGCTGGCGGCGTTCGCATCCGTTCTTGCGATCAAGACGGTTTCCACTCCCATGACATCAGCCGCAAGCCGTGCGGAATTCAAATGGCGGACGGCTTGCTGCGTCGGCAGCAGCACTTTTCCGCCCAAGTGTCCGCATTTCTTCTCCGAAGCCAGCTGATCCTCGAAATGCACCGCTGCAGCCCCGGCTTCAATCATCGATTTCATAAGTTCGTAAACGTTTAGCGGACCGCCGAATCCTGCCTCTGCATCTGCAACAATCGGCAAGAAGAAATCGGTGTTTCCGCCCCCTTCAGCATGCTGGATTTGGTCGGCGCGCTGCAGCGCATGATTGATCCGTTTCACGACATGCGGAACACTGTTGGCCGGATACAGGCTTTGATCGGGATACATATGACCGGATAAATTCGCGTCGGCGGCAACCTGCCAACCGCTCAAATAAATGGCCTTAAGCCCGGCTTTTGCTTGCTGGACCGCCTGATTGCCCGTCAAAGCGCCAAGGGCAGGGACGAAATCCTCCGTGTTGATGAGCTCCCAAAACTTCCTTGCTCCTCTATTGGCCATCGTATGCTCTACCAAGAGCGATCCGCGAAGACGGACCACATCCTCGGGGGTGTAAGGGCGGGTTACCCCTTTAAAACGTTCGGAATTCCAGTTTGCTTTTAATTGTTCGATTTGCATTTGCCGATTCATGCTTATCCGCTCCTCTATGGATTAAATTTTCAAACCGCTATTCCTCCAAATTGCCGCTTCCGCCGCATACCGGACAGGTGTAGGGCCAAAAACCGTCCCTGACCGAATCCTTGCTGTGCTCTTCCATTCGATGCCGTTCTTTATCGGATAGAAGGCTCTCCAATTCTCCGTTACCCTGGCAACGCGTACAATCCATTTTTGCTCCCTCCAATTTTATTATAATATAAAATATTAATGTTTATATATTATATAACAAATAAAAATATATGTTGCAATACATTTTTTAAAAATTAATGTATTATAACATTAAAAAACTCACCGGAAGACGGTGAGTTAAGTTTATTCCTATACGGTTGAATACGGGTTTTTACAACACCCTGGCGGTAAACATGGACCGCGCCGCGCAGATGTTTTTGCACATGATTTTGATTTCCATTTTGCAAAATCTTCTGGTCAGCTCGATGATGGTCGGCAAAATTTCAATTTCATCGTCGATTTGCAGCGGAACAAGATGATAATTCGAGGTGCTGTCCACGATCAAATCCCCTTTGCTGTGCTCCTGCACGGTGCGATATGCCGCCTGGGTCATCAGTGTAGCAATCACGCCTTCCGATATCATGCCTTGATAATTGGTCATTTGCGGCGTTACCGTGCCTCTGAACATCAGATTTCCCTCTTTGTCGCGAATCGTTTCGAATCCGGACCAGATTTGTACCTCAAAGGTTTCTCCGTGCTGCGGCTGTTTTTGAATTTCCTGCATCGCTTTCAGCACATCTTCACGGCTGATTACCCCGACCAGCTTGCGCGCCGAATCAATGACCGGAATCAATTCGATTCCATCCCAAATCATCATGTGGCCGGCCGAGGTAACGGACATCTGATTGCTGATGACCATCGGATTGCTTGTCATCAGGCTGCCGACGGTTTGCGTCGATTTTGCGCCCATAATGTCTTTGGTCGTGATCATGCCGATGGGACGGCGCTCTTCATCGATGACCGGATAACGGGTATGCGTGGTTTTTTGCACAAGCCTTTGCATATCCTTGACGGTGTCTTCCGGCTTTAACACATAGACTTCGGCATCCTCCTGAATAATATCTTCAACGAGAAGAATCTTTTTCTTGATCAATCGGTCTTCTATGGCGCGATTGATCATGGTTGCAACCGTAAATGTATCATAAGAGGTTCCGATGATCGGGAACTTCAATTCATCGGCAAGCTGCTTCACTTCTTCCGTAGTGTCGAATCCGCCCGTAATCAGGATGCCCGCTCCTTGCCCAAGGGCGCACATATGGGCTTGGACGCGGTTTCCCACGATCAGGAGATTACCGGGCTCTATGTATTTAAGCATGGCTTCGAGCTGCATGGCGCCGATCACAAATTTGTTCAAGGTTTTTTGCAATCCCTCTCGTCCGCCAAGAACTACGCCTTCAACGACATTTACAATTTCCTCAAATGTCAATTTATCAATAACCGGATCTTCTTTTTTTTCCACTCTGATCGTGCCGATGCGTCTTTTCGTACTGACCAGACCCAAACTCTCCGCTTCCTTGATGGCACGGTATGCCGTGCCCTCGCTAACCTCGAAATCCTCGGCGATTTTTCGAACGGAGATTTTTGTTCCGACATTTAACGTTTGGATATGTTTCGTAATCAGCTCATATTTTGTATTGTGATTGTCATGTATCAAATCCATTGCGCTCCCCCGTTCGAACTGTTATATACTGTTTCCTCAAAATTATATAACAATGGGGAGAAAAAATATAGCCTTGCCTCATGGAAGAGGTCAAGGCTGTTAATTTCTCATCTTCAACGTAATCTAATCTCCTTAAACAATATCCAATTCTGGGAAAAGGGAATAAAACAATGTCATTTGTACAGGCGATAACGAATAATCGACCCATTCCGAGCACATATCCTCGGTTCCGTGAGCCCTTCCATTGCTTTGCGGGGAATGGTCGGACAGTTCAGGCTGTGCCAACAAAGCAGTATCCATGTTTGGTTCTCCTTTCGATTTTCATTTTAATGTTATAATACATAAGTTCATTTTTTATTATTATATATAAAATATATAAAATATTCAATATATTTTTTGAAAATTTAATTGTTATATAAAAAAATAAAACCAAAAACGATTTTGCCATCGGTCTGGTTTAAGGGTGGAGCGCATATGGATCTGTTCGTTTGTGAATGTTCGATCAGTCATTGCTGATCGCGTGAGGAGGGATTGCAGAAAGGAAGAGAGAGGTATCGCCCGAAGCTTGTTTCACAGAAAATTTACAATGTGATTTTATATTCTTCTATTTTTCTATAAAGGGTGGTTCTGCCGATTTTCAAAAGAGCTGCAGCCTTGCTCAAATTCCAATCTGTTGCCTGCAGGGTTTTTTTGATTGCTGCGATTTCCGCTTCTTTAAGCGAATATACGCCAGTATCGACAGCTTGAGTTTCTTCAGAGGTTGGGCCATCGGTATCCAACTGAAGATGCTCGGGACGCAGGGGTCCCCCTTCAGCCAAAAAGGCAGCCTGAACAAGGATGCTGTTTAATTCGCGGATGTTTCCGGGCCAAGTATACTGCAGCAGTTTTTTTGCGGTATCCGCGGACAAAAAAGTATCCGGATAGTGATTGCTTTTCAGCAAATGGACGGCAAGCTGAACGATATCGCTTCTTTTACGGAGAGGAGGCAATGTGATCTGAATTCCTTTTAACCGGTAATAAAGATCGGCACGAAACCGTCCTGCTTTGATTTCGTTGTGCAGATCTTTATGGGTGGCAGCAATGACTCTTTTATCAATGGTCTTGCTTTTCACACTTCCGACAGGGG
>CAZESH010000330.1:0-4611 GCA_964514665.1 uncultured Caryophanales bacterium | reverse complement strand
CGTACTATTCCCGTCAATATCCGTAACTTGCTCGGAAACTTGAGTGGGAAAACCCGAACTGTAAGCGGAATTGTATTGAATGGATTTTACGATATCTGTAGTTCCTTTTTTCAAGTGAATCGCCGTGACATTTCCTGTTGACGGATCATAATCGTAATTCGATTGCTGTAATAAAACGCCGCTGCTGTTATTTTCACGAACCGTTGACTGTGTAATATCTCCTTGCGCGTTTCTTGAAAATTCCTGATACGTCGAAAGAGATCCATTTACCGGCTGAACCAGACTATGCAACAAATGTGTCGTGGCATCGTAATTGTATGTCGAGATAACCCCTGCCGGATTGGTGGATTGCGTGACATTACCGTAATCGTCATACGTTTGCGAAGAAGTGACCGCCTGACTCTGTTCATTTGTTACGGTATTCTGATATACGGTGGATGAGCTGATGGGAACCGCCCTGCTTTGGTTCGGATCAAATTGATAGTCAGTTGTAACCAACAAACCGCCATTCGTATTCTGGGTGGTTTCCGTATTATAAAAAACCGCAGGCGTACTGGAATCGATGTAATCTTTCTTATAGTAGGATGTGGTGAGCGCTAATCCGTCATTGATTGTTGCGGAAAAGTTAATATCCGCAGCATAGGTTGAAGCCATATCCCCTTGATAGGCGAATTGTTTGCGATTATATGTTTTGGTGGTTCCATTGGCATAAGTAACATTATTTTCTCTGGTAACAAGTCGATACGATTGGGAGTAAGAGCCGTTGCCGGAATAACGAGTTACTGGAGTGGCTTCATAAGAGTAGTCGGTAATCGCCCCGGTCGGATGCGTAATGGAAGTCAACAGCGCATAAGGATTGGAAACAGCATTGTCATAGCTCACATATTTAAAATTAGACGGCATGATACTGTAACTATATGTCGTGGTCCGGTTCAGGGGATCGAAGACTTGTGTGAGCATCTCTTTTCCGTTATTGATTTGTTTTTTGTAAGTCGTGATTTTGTTGCCTTGTGTCACGACGACATCCGTAGTGGAATAGCTGATGTTGATTTCATTTCCAAGAGCGTCAACTACTTTACTCAACAGTTTTCTTCCATAGGTTGAATTTTGCGTATAGTAAAATTTTAAATCATTTCCGTATGCGTCAGCTTTACGAAGCAGCCGGCCATCACTGGAAAAATACTGATTAATGCCACTCAATATATTTTTCAATACATAAGCAGATGTCTCTCCATTTACAACAACTGATGTGTCATTGCCAAATGTGAAATCCTTCCATGGATATCCTTTTAGAAGATTTCCTGAAATCTCATAACTTCCCCCACCTTCAAGATTCAGTGTCATTTGCCCGCGGTGAATATCTATGAACGGAATATTCCAAGACCAGCCTTTTCCGATCGGGTAAAGTGTTTCGGTTGTTGGTGTGGAAGCTTGATTGATATAATCGGTATATGAATAAGATCCATTCGCAACACTGGTAATCACGGAGTTGGATGGTGAGGCAACATAAATTATTTGTGATGAGCTTGTACTGCCGATGGAAGTATCAGTACCTGCATAAGAATCTATGATCTGCTTGTCGTTGTATGCATCGGAATAGTAATTATACAGTCCAAAGGTGATTTGGCCTGACGAACTGGATGATGTTGAAACTGGATTGACGCTGCCAGATCCATAAATATATACATATCGCCATCTGTAATTGTCCGTGCACTGTGACCAGGAGCCGTATTTAGGGTAACCGCTTTGAATATTATTGAGCGCTGTATTAGCGGCATCCTGAGTTGAATAAGTACCAGCAGCATAAGTGTTGCTATCCAATACAACTCCTGCCCAACTACTACTGCCGTCACACCCATTATCCTCGTCCACGCTAGTATACACTGTATAACTCGCTTGATAGTTTGTTGTATAGGTTTTTAAAATGGCATCAAATGTAACATAGTAATCATAATTGGTGGCAGATCTGGTCACAGTGGTATAGTCCGGTCTATAAAACTGGGCATCCTCCGAGTTATATACACGAGTCAGTGAAAAACCCAAACCGTTTCTCCCTGGTAAAACCGCATCTGTAGCATAGGTTGATAATCCCCCGGACAATGTGGAAATGGATTCGTTATTTCCGGAAATGCTATAAGGCGCCGTATTGGGCATGGTAGTCGCAACATCCAGAACCGGTTCTTGTGGAGCCGGCTCATCTCCAGTTCCGGCAGCGGTTATTATTGCCTGGAATTGATCTGGTGTATATGCATGTCTTTTTATAAATTGTTCATCCGGCAAATGATTTTCAATTTTTGCTTGAGCAGTTTTAGAATGATTCTCTGGTTTTTTTTCAATTTTCTTTAATGCGTCTTGCAAGGATACTTTCTTGAATCGTTTATACAAAAGCATCTTGTTAATATCTTTTAAAGATATGCCTTTATGCAAGTAATTTTGAATAAATTGATTATCCACGTTGTATCTTTTCATCAAATCGGACTTATCCAAGCTCTGAATTTTTTTCTTTCCTTTGTCCTTGATATTTCCATTTTGCCCTTTATCTTTTTTGTTATTTGGCAATGGTGTTTGATTTATCGCTTGATCCGGCTGTACGATTCCACTTCCGTATTCTTTCGAATCTCCTGATGGAAGCGCCGATTTTTTTAAGATATCACGAATTTGAGCATTAGATAGTTGAGAGTTTTTGGATTTAATAAGTGCGGCGGCGGCAGACACGTGAGGAACAGCAAATGAAGTTCCGCTTTCGATAAGTGTACCATTGTTTAAAGAAATGCTTTTTACATTCGTGCCTGGAGCTGTGAGTTCGACTTCATTTCCCGTATTTGAAAAAGGAGCGAGCTTTCCTGTTTCATCCACAGCTCCAACCGCTATAACGGAAGGATATTGGGCAGGATAAAGCACCTCGTTTCGACCGTCATTCCCTGTAGGGGCTACCAACAGAATTCCTTTTTTATTTGCAAGATCCATAATATCCGCCAATGCTGCGGAATAGTCGCTTCCCGTAAAGCTCATAGAAACGATATCCATTTTATTGTCGATGGCCCACTCGATGGCTGAAATTACTTGACTATAGGTACCGATTGCTTGTTTATTCATCACCTTTACCGAATATAATTCGACATCGGGTGCAATTCCGACGATACCTTGTCCGTTTTTTTGAGCGGCAATAATTCCCGATACGAAAGTTCCATGGCCATTCAAGTCATCTACTGAAGGTTCATCTGGAACAAATGATACGCCTCCGGAAACCTTAAGTTCCGGAGATCCCATATTGATTCCCGTATCCAGTACTGCCACTTTAATATTTTTCCCTGTATAACCTTGTTGATAGACGGGGGCGGTTACAAGTTCATCAAACGAAGTCGGATAAGATTCCGAAGATTTTTTAATATAATGATCAGGCTCGATATAATCCACATTTCCGTCTGTGAGCAAATCTTGAATATCTGATTGCTGCAGAGAAGTAACCACTGCGGGAATATCTTTAAATTGTTTGTTTACTATGCGATTCTTTTTTCTTAGTTGCTGTTTTCCTTTTTCCACATCTTTAAACCGCACTATATAATGGGTTGATGATGAAGCGGAGCTACCTTTCTTGTTGCTCGCAGCTGATTGCGCACTTGCAGAAGAAAGATTTAAGCTTGACAGCAGCATGAGAGCGATCAGAATTACCGATAAATATTTCTTCATCTATCTTTACTCCCTTTCAATGGATGATTTTTTATTGTCGGGACGTTTGTTTCTCGTTAGCCGGTCAATAAACCGGCTAACGAGTTTAGATATTCTATTAATCTTTTGTGATGCTGATAAGATTGCCATTTACATCATAGTTGAAATGAATTACCGTACCATCGGTTTTCGTAATCGTTTCAAGTCTGTTTGTTTGTGAGTTGTATTGATATACGGATTTGGTTTGGTAAGAAAGATTCATGTTGTCAATGTAGATGGTTCCGGTTGCTCCATCTGAGGCAGCCTCCAAACGAATTGTTACAAAAGCGTGAGTCGCAGTCGATGGAACTTGTCCCGATATCAAAAACCGTTTATAACCACTAGCCCCCGAAGTCCATCTTTTTTCTTGATAGCCGACTCCATTACCTGCACTGTCATAAAAATCGATATAAACTTTTGCACTCATGTTTGAAAGGTTTGCAACATCAATGTCACCATTTAATACAAACAATTTTCCCGACATCACATCGACGCTTTGATAAATATTGACGGTATGACCGGAGCCCAAGTTCGTTGCAGAAGCTTGTTGAGCATAAATTCCGTGGGAAACCGGTGATGAAACAACCTGCATCTCATTACCATCGAATGACCAACCATCCGCAACTCCATACGATCCTGTATATATCTCAAAATCGCCGTTGGATAGAAGATTCATTCCATCCGTTACCGCATTTAAAATACTGCTGGCATTGGACTCATTTTCGGAAGTATCAACCGCTTTTACAATTATTGAATATGATGTAGCTCTTGTTAATTCTTTAATTTTATATTGAGTTAAAGTCGTATTTCCTGCCAATTCCCCGTTGACATAAATATTGTAGTAGCCTACTCCCACGTTATCTGTCGCCGCATCCCATGACAGGTCGATGCTCGTTTCGCTCG
>CAZESH010000329.1:0-4623 GCA_964514665.1 uncultured Caryophanales bacterium | reverse complement strand
GCGGGTCTAGGTGTCGAAATCATTTCCACCGGGGGCACCAAAAGTCTTTTGGAAAAAAGCGGGGTACCGGTTACGGGCATTTCCGAGGTGACAGGGTTTCCGGAAATTTTGGACGGACGCGTCAAAACGCTTCATCCCGCCGTGCACAGCGGACTGCTTGCGATCCGGGACAGTGAAGAGCATCAGAAGCAAATGAAAGAACTCGAACTCGATTACATCGATCTTGTCGTGGTCAACCTGTATCCGTTTCAGCAAACCATTGCAAAACCGGATGTGGAGTACGAGGAAGCGATCGAGAATATCGATATCGGCGGACCGACGATGCTGCGTTCGGCTGCGAAAAATCATGCATTCGTGACCGTTGTTGTCGATGCAGCCGACTATGCGGAAGTGCTGGAACAGATCAAAGCCGGCGGAGACACCACATTGGAAACGAGAAAGCGCTTGGCCGCCAAGGTATTCCGCCATACGGCCGCATACGATTCGCTGATTTCCAATTACTTGTCCAAAGTGACCGGAGATGAGCTTCCCGAACGCTATACGGTCACTTTCGAGAAGGTGCAGGAGCTGCGCTACGGGGAAAATCCCCATCAGAACGCAGCGTTCTATCGCAAGCCGCTTGCGGCCTCAGGCAATATTACAACGGCCGAGCAGCTGCACGGCAAAGAACTGTCCTACAACAACATCAATGACGCCAATGCCGCCCTGCAGATCGTCAAGGAATTCACGGAGCCTGCCGTTGTTGCTGTCAAGCACATGAATCCGTGCGGCGTGGGAATCGGCGCCAACGTGCTGGAAGCTTATAAAAAGGCTTATGAATCCGATCCGACCTCGATTTTCGGAGGCATAGTCGCAGCCAATCGTACGATTGACAAGGAAACGGCGCAGCTGCTGCATGAGATTTTCTTGGAAATCGTCATCGCTCCCGATTTTTCGCAGGAGGCACTTGATATCCTGACGAAAAAGAAAAACCTTCGCCTGCTGAAGCTCGGTGAAGCGATGCTGAACGGACCGTCTGCCGATTTCACCATGACCTCGGTAGAAGGCGGTCTGCTCGTGCAGGACAGCGATCGCCGGCAAATCGGCGAGGCCGATCTCAAGGTGGTCACCGACCGTGCGCCAAGCGGGGAAGAGCTGCGCCAGCTGCTGTTCGGCTGGAAGGTGGTCAAACACGTAAAATCCAATGCCATTGTGTTGGTTAAGGACAATATGACAGTCGGCGTGGGCGCCGGACAAATGAACCGTGTCGGATCGGCCAAAATTGCCATCGAGCAGGCCGCAGACAAGGCGCAGGGATCGGTTCTCGCTTCCGACGCGTTCTTCCCGATGAGCGATACCGTGGAGGCGGCTGCCAAAGCCGGCATTACGGCCATCATCCAGCCCGGCGGATCGGTGCGCGACGAAGATTCGATCAAGGCGGCCAACGAGCACGGCATTGCCATGGTATTCACAGGGGTCAGACACTTTAAACATTAAGATTCAATATTAGATACAGGGGGAATGGTTGTGAAAGTTCTTGTGGTCGGACGAGGTGGCCGGGAGCACGCGATAATATGGGCGCTTAGAAAATCCGAGTCGGTCAAGCAAGTATACTGCGCGCCGGGCAACGCCGGGATTGCCGATTTGGCCGAATGCGTTCCGATCGCTGAAGACCAGTTCGAGGAATTGAGTCAATATGTGATCGATCATGGCATCGATCTGGTCGTGGTGGGACCGGAGGATCCGCTTTTTGCCGGTATCGTCGATTATTTCACGGAACGCGGCATCCCTGCATTCGGGCCGAACAAAAACGCGGCCATTCTTGAAGGCAGCAAGGTCTTCACGAAGGAACTGATGCAGAAGTACGGCATTCCTTCGGCGGCATACCGCAGCTTCAGCGAATTCGAGCCGGCAGTAGTTTATTTGCGCCAGCAGCGGCTGCCGATTGTGATCAAGGCGGACGGTTTGGCGGCAGGCAAAGGCGTAACCGTAGCGCACACCCTGGAGGAAGCGGAGCAGGCGCTCAGCTCGATGATGGTGGAAAAAGTGTTCGGCGAGGCGGGCAGCCAAGTGGTGATCGAGGAATTCCTGCAGGGGCAGGAAATGTCCATTCTTGCTTTTGTAGACGGGGAGACGGTGCGTCCGATGGTGCCTTCCCAGGATCACAAGCCGGTATTTGACAACGATGAGGGGCCCAATACCGGGGGAATGGGCACGTATTCGCCGGTGCCGCACATTCCCGAGTCCGTGGTCATTGAAGCGATCGAGACGATTTTGAAGCCTACGGCCAAAGCGATGGTAAAGGAAGGCCGGACATTCCGCGGCGTGCTTTATGCCGGGTTGATGATTACCGAGCAGGGACCGAAAACGATTGAATTCAACTGCCGTTTCGGCGATCCGGAAACCCAGGTGGTGCTTCCCCGCCTGAAAACGGATCTGATCGATATTTTTCTCGCTACAGTCAACGGCAGACTGAAGGACATGGACATTTCCTGGAGCGAAGATGCGGCGGTTTGCGTTGTTTTGGCTTCGGGCGGTTATCCCGGACCTTATGAGAAGGGCATTCCGATTTCAGGATTAGATGAAGTGAAGGATGCTCTGGTGTTTCATGCGGGAACCGTATTGAAGGACGGAGCAACGGTTACTGCCGGGGGAAGATTGCTTGGCGTAACGGGTATCGGCGGAAGCTTGTCGGAAGCGAGGGATAAAGCTTACGCCGCAGCGGAGCTGATCCGCTATGAAGGCAAGCATTACCGTTCCGACATTGTCCGCAAGGCGCTGCAGCGCAGGTAGTTCAGATACGCAGGTTTTTCCAGCGCCGTTTTACCCAAATAATCGCGGCGGCAGCGCCCAGCAGCAAGGTTATGGAAAGCCAATGCCTGAGGCAGAAAGCGAATACCTGGTCGATCATGAGAGTTCCTCCTTTCAGGGCAGTTGTCCTATTTGTTGGAAAAGGGGTATCTTTTCGCTGCGATATGATACAATAGTAATATCCGGTTTCATTCCGGAAATTGGTTTTTCATAAAGGTGGGATTGGGATGAATATGGAGCATCGCGAGACAATTACGGAAATGGACAGACCCTATAACAGTTCGTTTCATAAACTGATGAAGATGTTTACGCTGTCCGTGCTGATTTCGTTTGCGGGCACGTATTTCGGAACGGAATTTTTGCCGCCGGCAATCGTGCTTCCTTTAGTCATCGTTGAGTTTATTATGTTGATTTCCGCCTTCTTTATTCGCCGCAACAAGCGGCCGATCGGCTATGGCTTCGTATTTGCCTTCAGCTTTATCAGCGGCGTGACGATTTTTCCGGCGATTCAGGCCTACACCCTGATCGGCGGCAGCGCGCTGATTCAGACGGCATTCCTGCTGACGGCCGTGATCTTCGGCGCATTGACCTTATACGCTTATTATTCCAAGCGGGATTTCAGTTTCCTGCGCGGTTTCCTGATGGTGGGCTTGCTTACGGTTATCGGTTTCAGCTTGGTCAACTTGTTCGTGCCCTTCGGTACGGGTCTAGGGACAATCATCGCCGGCGCGGGTGTGCTGCTGTTTTCCGGTTTCATTCTGTATGACGTTTCGCAGTACCGCCACGGATTGTCGGAGGAATACATTCCGATGGCCGTTTTGAATTTATACCTCGACTTCATCAACCTGTTCTTATTCCTGCTTCGTCTGCTCGGTTTGTCGAGGGACTAAACGGTAAGAGCCGATTGATAAGAATAACAGGAAAGAATGGCACTGCAAAGATAAATTGCAAAATACTACAGCAAAGATAAAAACCGCCCATACGGCGGTTTTTTTGCATTATGAATATATAAGTTTGACGCAATATAGTCCCACATGAGGTAACAGTCTCAAAATTCAGTGCGTTTGAGATGCTCTTCAATACCGGAAATCAGAATAAGAGGAGGAGCGAGAGCGGACAGCATAGTCTCCAATGCCGAAAATCGATATAGCAGCAGCTCTTGTACAGAAGATGAGCGATCCAATGTCGAAAATCGGAATAAGAGGAGGAGTGAGAGCGGACAGCATGGTCTCCAATGCCGAAAATCGAAATAGCAGCAGCCTGGCTGCGAGAGATAGACGCTCCATGAGTTTGTTCCCAGAGAGGAAGCAAGTCTTCAACCCAGGAAGAGACCCTGCGCCCATTGTGAAACTTTTCGGGGAAGGGTAGAATCAAGGTAATAAAAAATAATCGCAGGAGGTTTTATGGATGCTGCCTTCATTTTTCATCGCGCACGGCTCGCCGACGCTTGCGCTTGAGCATAACCGCTATACCGAATTCCTTAAATCGCTTGCCGGGGGTTTTTCCCAGCCGCGTGCGGTGTTGCTGTTCAGCGCACACTGGGAATGCGCGATACAGCAGATCGGCGGGTCTCGCCAATATGAAATGATTTATGACTTCAGCGGATTTCCCGACGATCTGTATCGGGTGCAGTATCCGGCGGAAGGAAGTCCGGAAATGGCGGAAGAGATTGCCGCATTACTGAAGAAGGAAGGAATCTCGTCGCAGGTCGATCGCAGCCGCGGGCTGGATCATGGAGCGTGGGTGGTATTGCGGCTGCTGTATCCGCATGCGGATATTCCGGTTATAGCCATGTCGGTCAATCCCAAACTGGTTCCCGAGGAGCACTACCGG
>CAZESH010000328.1:0-4633 GCA_964514665.1 uncultured Caryophanales bacterium | reverse complement strand
GGATGCAGCTGCCAATAAAGTCGCCCAGGAGTCGCTTGTTTGAACCGCGAGTAGAACAGGCCGGCCGCAGCCGTTATCTGCATAAAGTGTCGCAAGCCGAGGAATGCCGGCATGCGAAACAAAGGTGGTACCACGGAAGAGCTGACCTTTCGTCCTTTGCGGACGGAAGGTTTTTTAATTTGATAAAACGGAGGCTGATTGTATGACTGAAATGCATAAACAAGAAATGACCGGAGAAATGTCCACGACCTACGACCCCAAAATGAGCGAGTCCAAATGGTATAAATATTGGCTGGACGGAAAGTTTTTCAACGCCGGCCGCAACATGCAGGGACGTCCGTTTACGATTGTGATTCCACCCCCGAATGTGACCGGAATGCTGCATATCGGGCATGCGTTGGATTTCACGCTGCAAGATATCATCATCCGTACCAAACGCATGCAGGGTTATGACGCTCTTTGGCTTCCCGGAACGGATCATGCCGGTATCGCCACGCAAACCAAGGTTGAGCAAAAGCTTCGTGATGAGGGCCTTTCCCGCTATGATCTGGGAAGGGAAAAATTTCTTCAGAAGGTGTGGGATTGGAAGGAGCTATACGCCAATACCATCCGCGAGCAATGGGCTAAAATCGGTCTGTCTCTCGATTATTCCAAAGAGCGGTTTACCTTGGACGAGGGATTGTCCAGTGCGGTGCGCGAGGTTTTTGTCAAGCTTTACGAGAAGGGCTTGATTTACCGCGGCAAATACATCATCAACTGGGATCCTGCAGCCCGTACGGCTTTATCGGATGTCGAAGTGGAATACAAAGAGGTAACGGGCGCTTTATATCATTTGCGTTATCCGCTCAAGGACGGCAGCGGTTCGATCACCGTTGCCACCACACGGCCGGAAACGATGCTCGGCGATACGGCGGTGGCCGTTCATCCGGAAGATGAGCGTTACAAGCAGATGATCGGGAAAACCCTGGTGCTGCCCATCATGAACCGGGAAATCCCGATCATTGCCGACGAGTACGTCGAGAAGGAATTCGGCAGCGGTGCGGTCAAGATTACGCCCGCGCATGATCCCAACGATTTTGAGGTGGGCAAACGCCATGATCTGGAGCAGATCCTGGTGATGGACGAATCCGCGGTAATGAATGAGAATGCCGGGAAATATCGCGGTATGGACCGATTTGTTTGCCGCAAGCAAATTATTTCCGACCTGCAGGCAGCGGGCGTGCTGGTCAATATCGGGGAGCACATTCATCAAGTCGGGCATAGCGAGCGCAGCGGTGCGGTTGTCGAGCCGTACTTGTCCACGCAGTGGTTCGTACGGATGAAACCGCTGGCGGAAAAAGCGATTGCAGCGCAAAAAAGCGGAACCGGCGTGAATTTTGTTCCGCAGCGCTTTGAAAAAATTTATCTGCATTGGATCGAGAACGTTCGCGATTGGTGCATTTCCAGGCAGCTGTGGTGGGGACACCGCATCCCTGCCTGGTACTGCGGCGATTGCGGCGAAGTAAGCGTGTCGACCGGCGAGGCGGTCAAGTGCGCGCATTGCGGAAGCGGCAATATCCGTCAGGACGAGGATGTGCTCGATACCTGGTTCAGCTCGGCATTGTGGCCGTTTTCCACTCTGGGCTGGCCTGAAAACACCAAGGAAATGGAACGTTATTATCCGACGGACGTGCTGGTTACAGGCTACGATATCATTTATTTCTGGGTAGCCAGAATGATCTTCAGCGCGCTGGAATTTACCGGGCAAATTCCTTTCAAGGATGTATTGATACACGGATTGGTGCGTGATGCGGAAGGCCGCAAAATGTCCAAGTCTCTCGGCAATGGAGTCGATCCTCTCGAAGTCATCGAGAAACACGGTGCGGACGCCATGCGCTTTATGATTTCAACGGGGAGCACGCCGGGTCAGGATCTGCGCTTCCGCTGGGAAAAAGTCGAGCAGGCGCGGAATTTTGCCAATAAAATTTGGAATGCCTCCCGTTTTGTGCTGATGAATCTGGAATCTTTCACATTAAACGATATCGACCTGTCGGGAAATCTGGAGATTTCCGATCGCTGGATTCTTCACCGGCTGAATGAAACTACCAAGCATATTACGCGTTTGATCGACAGTTACGAATTCGGCGAAACCGGACGCTTGCTTTACGATTTTATATGGGATGATTTTTGCGATTGGTTTATCGAATTCTCCAAGCTGCGTCTGTACGGGGAAGACCCGGCGGCGAAGCGGACGGCGCAATCGGTGCTTGTCTATGTGCTGGACCGCACGCTCAAAATGCTGCATCCCTTTATGCCGTTCATAACGGAAGAAATCTGGCAGCATCTGCCCCATCAGGGGGAAACGATCGTACTAGCCGCGTGGCCCGATACAGATGATCGCTGGTCGGACGCGGAAGCAGCCAAGGAAATGGAACTGCTGAAGGATATCATCCGTGCGGTGAGAAATGCCAGAGCGGAAGTGAATGTGGCCATGAGCAAGAAAATCGAGCTGCTGGTCAAGCCGGCGAATGAGGAAGTAGAGTCGCTCTTGAAGCGAAACGAGGATTACCTCGGCAGATTTTCCAATACTTCAAGGCTTGTAGTTGATAGGGTGATGACACCGCCGGATAAAGCCATGTCGGCCATTGTCAGCGGAGCCGAGCTTTATTTGCCGCTGGCCGGGTTGATCGATATCGCCCAGGAAACGGAACGGCTGGAAAAGGAACTGGCCAATCTCAATTTCGAGGTTGAACGTGTAGAGAAGAAGCTTTCGAACGAAGGATTTGTATCCAAAGCTCCGGCCAAGGTGATTGAGGAGGAAAAGGCGAAAGCGCAGGATTATTCCGATAAGCGGGATAAGGTGCTGGCGCGGATTGCCGAACTCAAAAATCTGTAGACGAATAGCCAATTTTTTTTAAAAAAGTCATTTTGCCTAAGAAGGCTGAGGGTTACAAACATATATTTTTAGAGGGAATGAGTCGGATGAATAAACCGGGTGCAGGCGTGCATGGGCATTTTCAGAGCTACAATGAAGCGGTGGATTGGATTAACGGTTTGATTCCGTTCGGGATACGTCCCGGACTCAAGAGGATGGAACTGCTGCTGGAGAAGTTGGAAAATCCCCACCGCAGACTGAAATTCATCCATGTGGCGGGTACTAACGGCAAAGGATCGGTTTGCGCCTATATCAGCAGTGTGCTGAAGCAGTGCGGTTATCGGGTGGGCACGTTCAACTCTCCGTATATGGAGCGCTTTACGGACAGGATTCGCTTGAACGGTAGTGATATCGAAGACGAGACGCTGCTTGAAATCATCAACATGCTGAGGCCCTTGGTCGAAGAAGTGGGGCGGACCGAGCTTGGGTCCATGACCATGTTCGAAGTGACAACGATGCTGGCGATTGTCTATTTCGCCAAATACGCCTGCCCCGATTTTGTCGTTTGGGAGGCGGGGCTGGGCGGAAGCTTGGACTGCACCAATGTCGTTTATCCGCTGGTATCCGTGATTACCAATATCGGGCATGATCATATGGATGTATTGGGCGACACCTTGGAACAAGTGGCCGCGCAGAAGGCCGGGATCATCAAACCGGGGGTGCCCGTTGTGAGTGCGGCTTCCCAGCCTGAAGTCATCGAGATCATCCGCCAAAATTCGCTGGCACGAAACAGCACCTTATATTTGTTGAATTCGCAGTTTAATTTCGAGCCGCTATCGCTCAAGGAGAATGAGCAGCAGTTTAATTTCTCCGGGCCTTTTCGCAGCATGGAACGGCTGACTATTGCCATGAACGGCGCCCATCAGTTGGAGAACGCGGCGGCTGCCGTCATGACCTTGGAAGTGCTGCGTCAGTATTATGCCGTAATCATCGATGAAGAAGATTTGTACAGCGGTCTTGCCGGCACATCCTGGCCGGGGCGTTTGGAAATGGTCAGCGTTCAACCCCGGATTCTGCTTGATGGTGCCCATAATCCCGAGGGCGCGGAAAGTTTGGCTTTGGCTTTAAAAGAGATTTACAAATATCGCAAATTGCACCTGATGATCGGGATGCTGTCGACAAAGAATCATCCTGGCTTTTTTAGGCATATACTACCTTTAGCGGATACACTTATTATTACAGAACCGGATTTTCGCAAAAAAATGCCTGCACAGGATTTATATCATGTCATTGAGCAAACTTTCCCGGACTACGCTCAAAGGTCCATAGAAATCATCAGAGAACCGGAATGGAAAAAAGCGCTGAAGCTTTTAAAGGAGAAAACGGAAGGTGATGATCTTGCAGTGGTCACAGGAACGCTTTATTTGGTGGCGGATGTGCGAGCATGGATCGTCAAACAATCCGATTGCGAAAAAGGTTGGTGAGATAAAATTTTGAATACGGCTGAGCATGTTCATTTTATTGGGATCGGCGGTTACGGCATGAGTGCAATCGCCAAAGTGATGTTGGAAATGGGGTATACGGTTTCCGGCTCGGATGTGGCCCAACAGGAATTGACGGATAAGCTGGCGGCAAGAGGTGCCCATGTTTTTATCGGCCATGAGGAGAACAATGTCAAAGGAGCGGATATGGTCGTCTATTCGACCGCCCTGTCCAAGGACAATGTGGAAATGGCGGCCGCGGAAAAATGGAATATTCCGATCCTGCACCGGGCCGAGA
>CAZESH010000327.1:0-4634 GCA_964514665.1 uncultured Caryophanales bacterium | reverse complement strand
GATGCGCGCCTTGAAGGCCAGCCTTGAAGCGGTCCGAACCGATCCCGGTACGGAAGGCAAGAAAAAGTCCGCTGCAGCCAAGAAAACCAAAACCGCAGAGAAGAAGTCCAAGGCTAAGGAAACCGTATCTTGACGGCCGGACTGCAGCCATGGTCTCTGCTTCCCTTGGAGCCGATGATTCCGATTCTGAACGAGCGCATTCCGCATGGGGACGATTGGGGCTTTCAGATCAAATGGGACGGCGTGCGTCTATTGGCAGGCATTGAGGACGGCAGAGTCGAGCTCTATTCGCGCAGCCGGCTGAACAAGAATGCCGTATATCCCGAGCTCGTCGAAAGGCTCGCTGCAATCAAGCATAGCTGTATCCTTGACGGGGAGGCTGTGGTGTTCGATCCGATCCTTAAGCGTCCGGTGTTCCAATATGTGCTGCAGCGTGAACGAACGGGCACGCGGCAGCGCTCAAGCTTGCAGACTCCGGCAACTTATGCGATCTTCGATTTGCTGCTGCTCGATGGCCGGGACTTGCGCGGACTCGGTTACCAAGAACGCCATCGCATCCTGCAAGAGCTGCTTGCCGGCAGCTGCGGAGAACAGCTGATCTGCACCGATTTGTTCAAGGATGGAGAAGCTTTATGGCAGTGGGTCAGTCAGCACGGATGGGAGGGCATCGTCAGCAAGCGCTTGTCCGCTCCCTACAAGGCGGGCAAGCATCATCAAGACGCTTTCAAGAAAAAGACCGCCATCGTCCAAGATGTGAAGATCGTCGCCCTGGTGCTGCGTGAAGGCCGTATTGCCAGCCTTGTCACGGCGCTTAAGGGAGCTTATTTCGGCAAGGTTTCCCTTGGCTTGAACGAACAATCGAAACGCAAGATCGCCGCTTATGCCGCTTCTTTGTCTCCAGCGGCGGAGCCGGTGTTTGGACAGCTGCCGGCTGACCTGAAAAAAGACCGCCTGCTCTGGCTGCAGCGGCCCTTTAACGCCACCGTCAGCGGACTGGAAATCACCGCAGGCGGCGTACTGCGGCATCCGAAGCTGCTCCGTCTGGAGCTTCCGCAAGCAGCGGTGGAATTATAACGAAAGGAGCAGATGAAGGTGGCCGTATCGACGAAAGCAACCGTCTCCATTGAAGGCAACGAGATTGCCATATCCAATCCGGGCAAGCTGCTGTGGCCGGATTCGGGCATCACCAAGCTGGATTACTTGTCCCGGTTAACCTTGCTTGCCCCCTATTTGCTTCATTATTGCAAAAACCGATACTTGACCACAATCAGATATCCTGACGGGATACTTTTCAAATCTTTCTATCAAAAAAACAGCCCCGAGCCGACTCCCGATTTTTTCGAGACCGCCGAGCTGCAAGGCATCCGCTACGTTCATCTGAATTCACTCTCCACCCTGCTCTGGTTGGGCAATTTGGCCTGCATCGAATTTCACCCCTCATTTAACGGGATAGGCCATACACAACCCTTGGAATGGATGATCGATATCGACCCTTCCGTCGAGGAGGAGCCGCGAATCATGCAGGCCGCCTGGATCGTCGGCGAATTGCTTGAATCGCTTCACATCAAGAGCATAGCCAAAACCTCCGGCGCAACCGGCGTTCAGATCTACGTGCCGGTCGAAAAACGCTATTCCTTTGAAGAGCTGCGCAAAATCGGCAAATTTCTGGCCGAATATTTGGTCGAGCAGCATCCCCGTCTGTTTACCGTGGAAAGATTGAAGGAAAAACGCGGAACGCTGATCTATATCGATTATTTGCAGCACTGGCATGGCAAAACGCTGTCCGCCCCCTATACGCCCCGGGCCCGGGCAGGCGCCCCCGTATCCACTCCCCTGGAATGGGAGGAAGTTAAGGCCGACGTCCATCCGAAGCAGTTTCACCTCGGCAATATCGAGGCGCGGCTGCGGGAAAAAGGAGATCTCATCGCCAAGCTGCCCGCGCAATCGCTTGATCCTGTCCTATCTTTTATACGCTAGGGAGATGTAAGAAAACGCCTGCGGCGTCCTTGGATCGTTCCCATTCTTTTGTACGTATTGGAGATTCTTTTCAACGTGTTGGAGGAGATGGGTATTGGGCTGCGGAAGCACGGTCGAATCTCCATGCGAATGAAAATCCGCTGCGGAACAATCTCAGGTCATGGCATCCATCTGCCGGCGGCGGTGATTCTTCCCTTCGGCATGATGACCTATAGGGCCTCAACTTCAATTACGTTCCGCTTCCCGAATTCTTTGCTGCCCTGCACCGGGACTGACGTAATTTCCATCTGTAATTTCGATTTTCTACATTGGAGACTGCTGCTCCCGCACTCGCGCCTCCTCTTATTTCGATTTTCTACATTGGAGAGTTCTTCTCTCGTGCCAGAGTTGCTGCTATTTCGATTTTCTACATTGGAGAGCCTGCTGTCCGCGTTCACACCTCTTCTAATTTCGATTTTCGACATTACAGCGTTCCTCTCTCGCTCCGGGGCTGCCGAATTTCGATTTTCTACATTGGAGACCTGCCGTCCGCACTCGCGCCTCCTCTTATTTCGATTTTCTACAATACAGCGTTCCTCTCTCGCTCCGGGGCTGCCGTAATTCCGATTTTGAGCATTAGAGTGCAGGGCCAAAACACGCATTGTTTGCTACCTACTCAGGTGTAGCTGTGCCGTTAAACAAATTCCCTGAAAATGGAGGCATCCCCCACAAATTTTATACTTTCTGGCGTGTGAAAAAGCCGCCCTCAAGGACGGCTTTAGGCTTCAATTTAGAGTATAAATTATGGAAATTATTTTTGAATCTCACTTTTCATTTTGTCCTTAAAGCTTTCTTTAGAATATTCTCCTTCAAGGCCTTTTATTTTTACATCCACTTTACTGTCCTTGACCTCAATTTGAGAGTTACCGCCGTTACCTATTCAGGGCCTTTAAGATCGTCATGAAATCAAGCGGGTGAGGCCCCGCCGCCGATGGTTGATACATTAAAAAGCCAGAAGGGATTTCTGATTGGGGTGAGTTTGTTTTCCGTCGCTGAAGGGAGGACCTGAGAGACCTAGAACCATGAAAGTCGGAGATCTTCGCTTTAAGCATATGCTTCGATGTTTGGTCTGTCAGGTTCGCACTGGACACTTGACGCATCCTTGCCGGAGAGCAATCGAAACCCAAAAACGAAATCCCCTCTGACTTACAACAAAGGCGAAAGCATCCTCGCGATAATTTCCTTGGCCTTTTGTATCCGGGGCCGTTCCATAAATTGATGCAGCTTGATTTCCTTTGAATCTTCCAGGTCCTGAATAAAATCACTTTCCAATCTTGCAATCGGCTGTTCGTCGAACAGCAACGCATTGAGCTCAAAATTGCTGAAAAAGCTGCGCATATCCATATTGGCTGTACCGACAATCGCCATCGTGCGGTCGACAATCAATACCTTGGAGTGAACGAAGCCTTTTTGATATTGATAAAAATGCACGCCGGCCAGCAGCAGCTCCTCCAAATAAGACAGCGAAGCATAATGAACGAGGCGCGTATCGGGAATGCCGGGAATGATCACCTTCACGTCCAGTCCGCTCATGGCCGCGGTTTTCAGCGCCAGAATGATTCCCGGGTCGGGAATGAAATAGGGCGTGGTGATATAGATGCGTTCGCTCGCGCCCGTCATCGCCATGAAGAACATGTCCAGAATGCTGCTGCGCTTCGAATCCGGACCGCTTGCCAGGAGCTGAACGGGATGCTGCTCCGTGACGCCGTGCGGCGGGTAATATGCCTCGGAATTGCCCACATGGTGTCCGCTCACAAACTGCCAATCGGTAAAGAAAGCATGCTGCAGCTCGTACACCGAATCGCCTTCAAGACGCAGGTGGGTGTCGCGCCAAAATCCCAGCCGTTTGTTGCCCCCCAAATATTCGTCACCGATATTGATCCCCCCGAGAAAGCCGAATTTTCCGTCAACAACGACGATTTTGCGGTGATTTCGGTAATTCACCCTTTTGTCAAAAAAAGCGATCAGCGGCGGGAGAAAGCAGTACAGCTCCACTCCGGCCTCGGCCAGAGGCTGCAGGTAGCTTTTATCGAGCTTGTAGCTGCCCAGACCGTCATAGATGATGCGGACTTCCACACCTTCTCCGGCCTTGCGGATCAGCGCCTGCTGAAAAGTCCTGCCGATTCCGTCGTTGCGGATCGTGTAATACTCCATATGGATGTGATGCTTGGCCTGCTCTATGGCCTCAAGGATGGAGCGGTAGGTTTCTTCCCCGTTGGTCAGCACACGGGAACGGTTAAAGCCGGAAATCGGCGAAGCGGCGAACGCATTCAGCAGGCGGTACAATCTTCTTCTTTTGTAGCCCTCGAGCTGATCGTCGGCCAAAGCGGCCTTCTCCGCACCCCGAATCAACTGCGCGGCCCGCTGACGGATTCGCTTCAAAGCCGCCCCTTCCATTCTTCCGCCTTTATCGCGAACGATTCTTCGGCGTTGATATTCCTTGGCCAGAAAATAATACATAACAAAGCCGATTATTGGAAAAATAAACAATATCAACAGCCAAGCTATCGATTTCGCAGGACGCCGGTATTCCAAAATTAATATGGTGGCAATTTGAAAGATGAATAATAGCAGTGCGACGCTCACCCAGTGCATGACTACCTCCCGGCCCTCAATGT
>CAZESH010000326.1:0-4655 GCA_964514665.1 uncultured Caryophanales bacterium | reverse complement strand
AATAAAATACAAACTTTGTATTTGTTCTTTTCAATTTATTTCTCCTTCCAATTCAACCCATTGCCATATATACGTACACGCTCTCTCTTATAGCAGCAGGTTACAATGGATTTTCATAAATCACTAGCTTCTTTCACAGTATGTCTAAATGTTAAGGTATCCATTATTAGGGCCGATAATCCCTTAAATCGTAATAGGCGAAAATTTTGCCACACATGATCAGCCCAACCATCATTCCTATACTTCCAAAAACGGCTTTTTCACTTCATTCTCTTCTTTATTGGCTGTTCCCGTTTCTTCCCTGATGAGCTGCAGCAAGACAAACATCACGGCAACGAAGACGAGATTGACAAACCAAACCATTACGGTAGAAATCATGAGCATTACGCCAAGCATAGCACCCATCATTCCGCCCATAATCCCAGCCATCATACCGTCCATGGCGGCCATCAGGCTAAGTGGTCTGCCGGCTGAATAACCCGCGATCATCCCGGCCACAACAGCCAAGATGGTGGATCTCGTCAAGTCATCATGAAAATAAACTCCTAAAAGTACGCCAAGCGTAATGCTAACCATCAGTCCAATAGTCATTGCTATCATCATTCCGGCCATCTTCGTCAATTTCTCGCGCCTTCGATAAATATCAAAGACGAAATAAACAGTTACTGCCAGAATCAATAACATATTTACTAATATCACTTATAATCCCCCCCCATACTCGTTCACTTTTGAAAAAGAAACACCTTTCACGTTTGGCAACATCAAAAGCGATGAGCTAACACCCCAAACAGAAAGGTGCGTTCGATGAACACAAGGAAACCTTAGTAATCAACTGAAACTATGTTTGAAAAAAGATTCAACTTAACAGCTTTCATCCACGATTCAAGATCATGGACATCGACAAATCGATCAACATAAGGAAGAGCTGTGCTCATACCTGTTGCCACAGGTTCATATCCTTGCTCTCCCAGCAACGGATTGACCCATACAATTTTGCCTACTTGCCAGGAAAGTGATTCCATTGCTCGTTTTAAAATTTTTGGATTTCCCGTATCATATCCATCCGATACAATGATAAGGCATGTCTTTTTCCGTAACAAACTTCCATACCGAGTTGCAAGACGTGACAAACAATATCCAATGCGTGTGCCGCCTTTTAGCTCGGTCAATTGCTCTAAGGGGATGCCTTGTACTATTTTGCGTGATAAGAGAGGTGTAATACGCTTGATATCCGTACTAAAGACAAATGATTCCACACGAGCCCTGGTATGCAAAAATGCCCAGGCAACCGTAGTGAAAAATTCGGCATGCGGTTTCATTGAGCCTGAAATATCTGTCACAATAACAATTCTTGGGCGAGCCCTTCGATATTTGCGTTTATAAATAACAAAAGGGTCTCCCCCATTTTTCATGGCATTGCGCAATGTTCGCCGAAAATCGATATGAAACCGCCGCCCCTTTTGTAAGCGCCGACTGTGCGGGCTTTCAAATTGAAGCGCAGCTTTCTTTGTCCAATACAGAATTTGACGTAATTGACCCTCTTTCATTACTTGAAGGGCGTAACGTTGACCATGATCAGGGTTGTATGCACGAAGCATGGCTCCCTCCACCTGAGGTGACGAAGAGGTTTCAAGCGATAAATTCCCTGACATATGTAGTTCGGGATCACCTTCCATAACGGTTGTTTGTTTCAATTCGTGCTGTATAATCCCGAAATAGCGTTTGAACAGGCTCGGAAAAATCGCCCATTCAGCCGGATTTTTCACGTAGATGGAGCGCATGGTATCCATAACTTGCTGCATGGATATGATTTGAATTGCCGATAATGCTGCGATTGCCGTCAGGCTTTCGGAAGTCCCCACCCGAAACCCGTACTGTCTAAGAAACGGAGCAAAACATTGCACCTGCCCTATAATTCTTCCGGACAAAAGGCCGACCTGTCTTGACAGCACCTCTAGGACTTCCATAACAGTGTCAAACCTTTCTGATATATAAACTCCATATCTTCCTGTGTCTTTAGAACACACCCCAGTGTAAGGGATATGTTTTCTTCATTCAGTTGATTTGCATCCAATTTTTCTATCGCCTGTGCCCAATCAATCGATTCGGCCATTCCAGGCGGTTTTAACAATGACCACTGCCTCATTTGGCGCACGGCCCGTATGATTTGACGGACTAGATCTTCAGCCAATCCTGGAACCCGCAGTTTTATGATTTCAACTTCACGCTCCAGGTTCGGATAGTCAAGCCAAAAGTATAAACAACGCCTTCTGAGAGCATCCGAAAGATCCCGGGTACGATTGGAAGTTAGAATCACCATAGGCGGATTCTGAGTACGGAACGAACCAATTTCCGGGATCGTAATTTGAAATTCCGCCAAAAATTCAAGCAATAGCGCTTCAAACTCCTCGTCCGCCCGATCCACCTCATCAATCAGTAAAACGGATGCCGGTTGACTCCGCAATGCTTTAAGAAGAGGACGCTCTATTAAATACTCTTCGGTATAAATGTCTGTTGAGATCTTTCTTTGATCTTGTCCTTCCATGACATTGCGTGCGGTTAACAACTGTTTTGGATAATCCCAATCATATAAAGCGTGGGCAGCATCCAATCCTTCATAACACTGCAGTCGAATGAATTCAACATCGCGAATCTGTGCCATCACTTTCGCCAATTCCGTTTTTCCAACGCCTGCCGGCCCTTCCATAAGAACAGGGCGCCCTAGACGCCCCGCCAAGTACAGTACTGTTGTGAGAGCTTGATCCGCGACATATCCGGTTCGGTACAGTTCTTCTTGTAAAATCTTGATTTGTTCGTTCATTCTACTTCCTCATTTGTTGTTGAAACTTCACTTTCCAAGGAAATCAACGCATTTTGAATGTTCTGAAACACTTGTTCCGTAATCTTGCGAGCTTGCCCGTCAATTAATCGTCCTCCGATCGTGGCGATCGGACCACTGACCACAACATCACAGGTCCATTTCAAAACGGTACCCTGCTGATCTTCCATATCTTCCAAAAACATCTTTGCACTCATATCGACCCCGCTTCCCATACCTCCACCCTTGACCGACATGGAGGCAGACTTGCTTGGTTCCTCTACCGTTAAATTGTTTGTCAAATCAAACGCACCTCGAATGGGGCCTAAACCAACTCGCACCTTTGTGCGAAAATTGTTGTTGTCATAAACGTCCATGTTTACCAAATCAGGCAGACACGGTCCTACCTTATGCGGATCCATCAGAAAATTCCAAACCATTTCACGGGACACCGGGATTGTAAAATCGCCACTGTAATTTTTCAATTGGAATTCCTCCCCTTACATGAACTCTAAACTTCTACCTTGAATACATATTTTTCCGGATGTTTGATGAACTCTTGGCGGCAATGGGGACAACAAAAACCATACTCCTTGCCTTGGTATTCCGTTTTATGGGGAGTCGTGTTCAAATCCACCGCCATATGGCAAATCGGATCGGTCACTTCCCGTCGGGACTTCTTCTCTATGACATGCAATGTCAAAGGAGCAGCGGTATGTTTCTTCCTTCTGTATTCGATGATTTCGGCTAAAATCGTAATCGCGATTTCGGCCGGTTCAACAGCCCCCAAATCTAATCCTGCGGGAGCAGAAATAAAGGAACAAAACTGTTCAGAAACTCCCTGATTCTTCAAATACGCCAATACCGCTTCTCGTCGTTTGGGACTTGCAACCAATCCCACATAAGAAAGTGCAAACCCCTGTAACGCCCGAATACTTTCCGTATCATAGAGACCCATTGATGCCACCACCACATATGCTCCCGGTGACAAATGAGCTTGGATGGTTTCCGTGAATCCGGCAAGGTTGTCAGCGCCTTCAGACGCTGCATTGTCCATTGCCGCGGATTTCACCTGAAAATCCAAGTGAGCTGCTATTTTTTGCAAACAATCAGCGATGGGAGAATGACCGATTACTAGTAAAACGGGCGCCGGAAGCTTTGGCTCCATAAACAATTCAACTGTCCCCTCCGAGTGGCAGGTCATCGGCAAAACGGTTACACCATCCGTTGAACGAACCTGCGACGAATCGGACGCGATCAGCACAAGCTGGCTGGTCCCATTTTCGATGCAATTCAAAGCTTGTGAAATTACGATTGCATGTATGCATTGACCGCCGACAAAACCTATCATTTCACCCGTTGATGTAATCAACGCTTTAGCTCCGACAATCGCTGAAGTCGGTTTTACGCTGCGAACAACGGTAACCACAGCAAATGGTTCCCGGGCTTCTTCCATTCGCAGAGCTTCTTGCCAGATCTTATCCATAAAGGGTGTCTGACGGGGAATCCCCCGTCAGACAATCCTCCTCTCATACGCAGAACTTCTTTTTATTCCGTTACCCCGTTCTGACGCAAAATCTCCCAAACTTTCCACGGGAAAATGGGCATGTCGATATGTTCAACGCCAAACGGTGCAAGAGCATCTACAACAGCATTGACGAAGGCAGCCGGGGAACCGACATTCGGCGATTCGCCCACTCCTTTTGCACCGATCGGGTGATGCGGCGATGGGGTAACCGTTCGGTCTGTTTCCCAATGCGGCGCATCAAGAGAAGTCGGAACAAGATAATCCATAAAGTTCGGTGCCAAGCAGTTTCCATCCTCGTCAAAAGGAATG
>CAZESH010000325.1:920-4676 GCA_964514665.1 uncultured Caryophanales bacterium | reverse complement strand
GCCTTGTATCTGGAAGAGATGCTGGAACGTCTGGAAACGAATCAGGATGTATTCGGCATCGACGCTTCCGCAGATGCTTACCGCTTTTTGGGCATGCTGAGCAAATACGGTCAGCTGCAAAACAACACCGCTATTTCCCGCAACTTAAACAAGCTGCTGCCGCTGATCGACTGGATGGAGGCACATTATGCCAATCCCGATATCGGCCTGCGGGAATTGGCGGAGGTATTGGCCGTTTCCATCCGGCGTCTGAACGATTTGTTCAGAGCAACGTTGGGACTTACGCCATACGCTTATTTTTTGCATTTGCGCGTGCGCAAAGCCAAGGAATTGTTGACCGGCAGTCCGCAGCTTACGATCAAAACAATCGCTTATCAGGTCGGGTTCCGCGACGTCAGCCATTTTGTCGCCACATTCCGCAAGCTCGCAGGAATGCCGCCGGAGCGTTTCCGCAAGCTGCATTGAGCATGCAAAACCGGGCGAACCCGGGATAAGAAACCCGTGTCCGTCCGGCATGATCTTTTGTATTGAAACTGTGATCAGTAAACTTTCTTCCATTCCGCGATGTTGCCGGCGTCGAATTTGAACGGATCGCCCAGCATGATTTGCGTGCCGTCGCCGTCTTTGATCACTTCTTTGTCTCCCAAACGGCCCGCTTTGAATTTATCTCCTACTTTGCCGGTAATGGTGCCTTTAACCAAGGCATCCGCAGTATAGCCCGCCAAATAGCCGACATCGATCGGATTCCACAAGTACATCCATTGGCAAACGCCGCTTTCTATATATTCCGCCATCTCGCTTGGCAGTCCGAGGCCGGTCAGCTGTACTTTGCCCTTCAAGCCTTTGTCTGTCAAAACTTTACCCGCAGCAGCGATGCCGACGGTCGTCGGAGCAATGATTCCCTTAAGGTTCGGATACGACTTCAGCAGCGCTTCAGCCTCCGATACGCTCTTGTCGCGAAGATCGTCGCCATATGCGACTTTCACCAGCTTCATGTCTTTGTACTTGGGATCCTCAAGCTCCTTTTTCATCCATTCAATCCAAGTGTTTTGGTTCGTGGCCTGCGAGGTCGCGCTCAATACGGCAATATCGCCCTTCCCGCCGATCATGTCATAGATCGCCTGAACTTCAACCCGCCCGATTCTCTCCGGATCCGCCTGATTCACGTGAACCATGCGGCTTTGGGCATTGACTGCAGAATCCAGCGAGAGCACTTTTATGCCGCGATCCATCGCTTTTTTCAGCGCAGGCTGCAAAGCGTCGCGATCGTTGGCGGCAATGGCGATGGCATCCACCTTTTGGGCGATCAGTTCTTCAATGATTTGGATTTGCGCTTCCGCCGTCGGTTGGTCCGGCGCTTTCAAAATGGCTTCTCCGCCGAGTTCTTCGATGGCATTCTTAAAGCCTTCCATTTGTTTCTCCCCGTATGGATTACCTGTGTTTTTAAAAATAATGGCGAACTTCTTTTTGGCGCCGCCGGCATCAGTTGCAGGCTTTGCGCTGTCCGCAGGCTGAGCGGAGTCACTCGGCTGCGCGCTTGCTTGATTGTTCGCATTTCCTCCTTGATCGGCAGACTTGCTTGTTGACGCAGATCCGCATCCGGCCAATAGAGATAAAGACATTACCATGGTTAAGACAATTGCTAATCCCCTTTTCAATTTTGTTTCCTCCTTAAAAAGTTTTTATATACAAAGCAGCCGCAAGCTGCTGTATATCAAAATTTTTTGCGTTTCAAATTGGGCACAGCCACGGCTGCGATCAATAATGCGCCGACGATGATCAGCTGGGTTTGCGCCGGAACGTTGATGAGTCCCAATCCGTAACGCAGCAGGCCAATGAGGAAGATTGCAAGAACCGCTCCGATCATTCGTCCCTTGCCTCCGGCTGTGCTGACCCCCCCGAGTACAGCCATCGCGATCACTTCCAATTCATACATGTTGGCGACATTCGGCCGGGTACTGCCCATTTTCGAGGTCAGGAACAATGCGGTAACCGCTGCCATCAATCCCGTAAGGGTAAATACAATGACTTTGATCTTGTCCACCTGAATACCGGAAAACCTGCTGGCAGTTGGATTGCTTCCGATCGCGTAGACGTTTCGGCCAAAGATCGTTTTATGCAACAGCAGCCCGAACAGAATTGCAAATACGACAAACGCGATGAATATGAAGGGGATGCCTGCGATATAGCCCCAACCGAGAAAGCTGAACCAACCCGGAAAATTTCCCGAAGCTTGATCCTCCAAGATGATATAGGCAATTCCGCGGTATAAAATCATTGTGATCAGTGTAATGATCACTGCGGACAGTTCCTTGAATTTGACGATCAGCAAACCGTTGATAAAACCGGCGAGCGTGCCGACCGCAAGACAAATGACAACGGCCAAAGCCATCGGGACGCCTTTGTTGTATAAATCGGCCATCACCACCGATGACAGCGCCACCGTGGAGGCAACGGAAATATCGATATCGGCGAGAATGATTACAAAAACCATCGGCAGCACGATGAAGGATTTGTCGAGAAAAGCCATTGTCGCGTCGCGCAAATTATAGAAATCCAGGTAATAGGGCGATAGATTGGCGTTCATCACATTGATCATGACAAACAGCAATAGCAGCATCCATTCCCACTGAAGGAAAAATTCCTTCGTTTTAAAGATTTTCTTGTCCAAAATGATTCTCTGCTGCATCATCTATACTTTCCTCCTCAGAAGGTGATTTCGGTCGACGCCCCGCTTGACGATCGCATTCATGATTACGGCAACGAGGATAACCGTCCCTTGAATGGCCATTTGCCAAAAAGGGGACACCTTCAAAAGTGGCAGTGCATTATTCAGAATACCAAGCAGGATCGATCCGAGAATAATGCCCGATATCTTCCCGCTTCCCCCTGCGATACTGACGCCTCCAAGCACGCAAGCGGCGATTACACTCAACTCGTATCCCATTGCCGTGTCCCCTTGAGCCGATGCGAATTTGGCGACCCAAAGCACGCCCGCCAGTCCGGAAAGGCCGCCCATCACGGCATAAACCAGCCAAAGGATGCGAGCGCTGTTGATTCCGCTGATGGCTGCCGATTCCGGATTGCTGCCGACCGCGTAAATCTGCCTGCCGGTTCTTGTATGATTGATAAAATAGTAAGCGATGAAATAAATAATCAAGGCGATAAAAATCAGGTTGTTGATGCCGAGAACCGTACCGGTCGCCATATCCTTGAAGCTGGCTGGCATCTGCTGCGCGCTCACCCATTTGCCGCCGCTTGCGGTAAACGTCAAGCCCCTGAATACGTTCATCATGCCGAGTGTGGCTATGATTGGCAGGATTTTGGCCTTGGCAACCAGAAATCCGAGGATCGACCCGCAAGCCAATCCGATCAAAATGCCGAGCAGAATCGCCAGCAGCGGATGCAATTGCGGGTATTTGCTGACTGCAAGCGCCGTGATCATACCCGACAAAGCCAACGTGGCACCGATTGACAAATCGATTCCCCGGGTAACGATAACCAGCATCATGCCGATCGACAATATGCTTAAAATCGCCGTATTCGTAAGCAGATCGTTGATATTCTCCAAGGTCAGAAAACTGGTATTGCGGATTTGCACCAGTACAGCAAGGATGATGATGAATCCCAGCATCCCCAGTTCTCTGAATCTGGCAGCATTGGCGATAAACGCTTTTCCGCCGGGACTTTTCTCCAGTGTTGCGGTTTGTGCAGTTTTCTCGAACATAGTGCCCTCCATCTCTTTTCCTTAAACGC
>CAZESH010000325.1:0-910 GCA_964514665.1 uncultured Caryophanales bacterium | reverse complement strand
CAGCTTTATTCAACATCGCGGCCTCAAGAATCGCTTCCTGCGTGACATCGGCATGATCCAGGATTCCGCTCACTCTTCCTTCCCGCATGACCACAATCGTGTCGCTCATGCCGATGACCTCGGGCATTTCCGAGGAAATCAGGATAATTCCGTAGCCTTGCAAGGCCAGATCATTGATGATTTCATATATTGCCGACTTGGCGCCGACGTCCACGCCTTTTGTCGGCTCGTCAAGAATGATGATTTTCAAATCGGAGGTCAGCAGCTTGGCCACGACAACCTTCTGCTGATTGCCTCCGGACAGCGAGCCGGCCAGATCGAAAATGCTGTTCGCCTTTACGTTTAGTTTTTCCGTCAGCTTCTTGGCCATTTCCCGTTCTTTGCCGCGATTCAGCCAACCGCTCGGGGATATTTTCCGCAAAGCCGGCAAGGTCACATTGCGGCCGATGTCCCACTGCAGGATTAAACCTTGCTTTTGCCTATCTTCGGGCAGATAACCGATGCCAAGCGAGATCGCATCGACCGGCTTTTGAATCGACACTTTTTCCCCTTCCAAGAACACTTGCCCTTGGTCGTAAGCGCCGATCCCGAAAATGGCCTGGCAAACCTCGCTTCTGCCTGCTCCCACAAGCCCTGTCAGACCGAGAATTTCACCTTTGTGCAGGGTAAAGGAAACATCGGCGAAATAGCCGGTTCTGCCCAAGTTCTCCAAACGCAGCACTTCCTCGCCGATCACGGGCGCCCTCTTCGGAAAAAGCTGTGTGACTTCCCGTCCGACCATGGCGACAATCAGTTCCTCATTGGCAATTCCATGCACGTCCCAAGTTCCGATATAGCGTCCATCCCGGAATACCGTTACGTTATCAGCCAATCTGTACATGTCCTCAAAACGGTGGGAAATGAAAATAAT
>CAZESH010000324.1:0-4687 GCA_964514665.1 uncultured Caryophanales bacterium | reverse complement strand
TTTTGAGCGGTTGAAGATCTCTGCCGGCGAGGTTGCCTGATTTATTATGACGCATGGGGAAGTCTTGGATTTTCGCATCGATGAGCCCAAGATCGACCAAGTGATCCGCAAGGTATACGACGGTGAATTGGACTTGGCATCGCATAAGGGGGCGTAATTGTGATCAAAAAGAAGTACATCTCCCTGGCAAAAACGACCATGCAGAACACGATTGCATACCGCTCCGCCTATTTGATTAGTTTAACCGCGAGTTTTATATTCGTAATGTCGATGTTTTATTTATGGAGGGCGATCTATGCCGACCGTGGAGAATTAGCCGGGTATACTTGGGATCAGATGAAGGCTTATTTATTTGTTACCTTTCTGACTAATTCACTTTTATCATGGTATTCCGAGACACGGATCTCCTGGAAAATCATCAGCGGCGATGTTGCCATGGACTTGTTGAAGCCGCTGGATTTCCAAAAGGCCCGCATTGCGGAGACAGTGGGATCCAGTCTGTTTGAAGGCGGAGTGGCCATTGTGATGATCGGGATCGTCTTGTTGTTCACTCAAGGAATCCTATTACCGGCAAATGGTATAGCATGGGGGCTTTTTATACTCAGTCTTGCAGCATCCTTACTTATTAAATTCGGCATCGTATACATAGCCGGTTTGTTATGTTTTTGGACCTCAAGCGCATTCGGTATAGCATGGGGGCGAGCTGCGATCACCAATTTATTTTCCGGGGCCCTTGTACCTTTGGCTTTTTTCCCAGGGTGGTTGGAGAGGATCGCATTATTGTTGCCGTTTCAAGGGATTGTGTATATTCCTGCTTCCATATATCTGGGTCATTTAACGGGATTGCAAGCGCTGCAACATATTGGCCTGCAGCTCGTGTGGGTGGGAATTCTTTGGGGATGTGGCAAGGTAATGTGGAGTTTTGCGGTACGCCAAGTAACCATACATGGCGGATAGAAAGGAGGAACGCAATTGAGACCTGTTAGAGCACTATCTATCTATTTCCGTTTGTTTAACCAGCAATTAAAAGCAATTCTTGAATATCAGACCGACTTTATAATCGCCATTGCGGCAGCAATGCTTACCCAAACTCTGGGATTTATTTTCTTGTGGGTAGTCTATCAACGCATTCCGGATATCCGTGGTTGGTCATTTTGGGAAGTGGCTTTTATATACGCCATGATTTTTTTTACCGAAGGTTTCGCATCCCTGTTCTTCGAAGGGATTTGGCGAATTAGCGGTATTGTCAACAGGGGGGAGTTGGATCGCTTGCTTGTGCGTCCCATTTCTCCGATTTTGCAAATATTGGCGTCTGCAGTTGGAATTAACGGTGTCGGCAACATACTGATTGGCGGCGTGATTATTTATCAATCGCTTCACCACGTACAAATAGAATGGACCTTGAGCAAGATCGGTTTTGGCCTATTACTCCTTTTGTCAGGAATCGTTATTCGTGCATCCATCTATTTTTCCGCGTGCTGCCAAGTATTCTGGACGGGCAGTCCGAATAATGCGTTTGGAAATATGGTTCATACCTTAAGTGATTTTGCTAAATTTCCGATCACCATTTATAATCTCGGTGTTCAAGCCATTATTACAGTATTGGTCCCTTACGCATTTATCAGTTTTTTTCCGGCCGCGTATTTATTCAATAAAGGGAATTGGGCATTATACGGATTTTTGTCGCCCTTAGTTGCTTGTTATGCAGTTTTTGTAGCTCTTTCCATATTTAAAAAAGGCTTGCGCAGATACGAAAGCGCTGGAAATTAGGGAGAAATGTGGATGAACGCGGGGGATATTATACTTTTAGAAAGTAACTAATTCAATGATTAAATTTATGAAGGTCAGTTTGCAGGATGGGTTCACGATTTTTGAAAACTCTTGTTGGAACTGAGATGGGCGGATGATAGGGCATCGGTGAAAAAATGATGATGGACTAAAGAAAAGGGGGATCATGAGGTAGACTGAGATCAGGTGGACAGAGGAAAGATGCATATGCATACGAATGGATAGGATATGAAAACTCATTTTTAAAGGGAAATGAGTGCTCAGGAGGATTTGGAATGGCAACTTGGGAACATAAAGTGCCCGTTTACTAAATTTCGCATCATTAATAAGGAGAAAAAATGAAAGCAGCCCTTAACCGAGTAGTTAAGTACTTTTGTAAAGATCCCTCGAGAATTCAAAGTATCCTAAGGGAAATTGGTGCTAGTTACTTTGGTTCAGAGGATCAAGCGGATTATATATATCATATTTTTAATCAGGAAACTGGAAATGACTCGAAGAGAATCAAAATTAGAGTTGTTAATGGAAGTCGTTATTTGATTTATATTTATAGCCGAAAGAAACAAGAAGTATCAGTCGAATACGATTATTTTGAATTTTCAGATGATCAAGTACTGGCATTATTAAATTCTCTATACAAAGTATCAATTATCGTGAAAAAACAACGAATAATTTGGAAGAAAAATAATTTTATATTTCACCTAGACTCAGTATCAGGTATAGGAGACATTTTTGAGATAGAATCAAAAGATCTAACTAATACTTCCGGAGAAATCGAAATGTATATTTCTTTATTTTCTGACTATTTGTTGGAACAGATCCATGTATCTAATGAAGACCTAGTACAGGGTGACCCTAATGAGTAGTTTTAGAAAGGTCAATTACCACAATACAGACATGGAATCTCAGATAAACGCTTTAAAAGCGATCATACGATTGAATTCTTCTTTAAATTCATTGCTAGAGAAACTAGAGAGCAATTCGATACTTAATAGTTATGTATATTATATTGGCGCAGGTTGTATTACGCAATCTGTATGGAATTATTTATGTGGAATGCCATTAGACAACGGAATTAAGGATATTGATCTAGTATATTTTGATGCTGATTTGTCATTCAAAAAGGAGAATGAAACTATCAGAAAGATAACTGAATCATTGGGGGAACTACCCGATAAAATTGATATAAAGAACCAAGCACGGGTTCATTTATGGTATGAAAAACGTTTTGGATATTCAATACAACCGTATAATTCAGTTGAAGAGGCCATTAATACATGGCCAACTACAGCTACAGCAGTGGGAGTAAGGAAATTTGAAGGTGAGTTGAAAATTTATTCTCCATTCGGTTTAAATGATCTATTTGGAATGATTGTTCGAGCTAATAAAGTACAAATCACTAAAGAGATTTATGAGAAGAAAGTTAATAGATGGATTGAAGTTTGGCCTGACCTAAAAGTTATTCCCTGGGATTAATCGAGTCTGTAAAATATTTTGTGTAAACTCTCAACCTCAGTCATTTGAGGTACAATAAAACCAGAAAGGTTGGGAGAACACAATGGGTTTACTTTCAAACAAATTCGGCAAATGATCAAGGAGCACAACATCCAGTCTGCAGAGGATATCCAAAGTACGTTAAAAGAGCTCTTCGCAGACACGCTCCAGGAGATGCTTGAAGCTGAAATGGAAGACTCCTTGGGTTACGCCAAACACGACGCTAAAAACAAAACCACCTCCAACAGCCGCAATGGCCATAGCAAGAAAACAGTTCGTTCGGATTACGGAGAGGTCGAGATCCAAGTTCCCCGCGATCGCAACGGCGAATTTGATCCATTGATCGTCAAGAAAAACCAGACGAACGTAACCGGTATTGAAGACCAGATCATGGCGATGTATGCCAAAGGGTTAAGCACGCGAGACATTCAACATCATCTGTAGCAGCTGTACGGCATTAAAGTCTCTCCGACGCTCGTTTCGAATGTAACCAACAAGATTAGGCCGCTGATCAAGGAATGGCAGAACCGGCCTTTACAGTCGGTCTATGCCGTGATGTTCTTGGATGCCATTCACTTTAAAGTCAAGCAAGACGGCGCCATTGTCAATAAAGCCGCTTATATGGTGATCGGCATTGATCTAGACGGTCACAAGGACGTTTTGGGCATCTGGATTGGGGAGAATGAATCCGCCAAGTTCTGGCTGTATGTCAGTGAATGGCAAAAAACAGCGAGAAAATGGATTGCCAAGGCCAAATGGATGTTAAAACGCCGAACGTGGAGTGAACGGATAGAGGAACAAACGGGAAAGCCGCCAAGTTGTCCGAAGTGCGAAAATCATTATGAATACAAGGGAGAAGTCTGCCTTGAGGATGGGCAGTTGAGGGTGAAGTACGCCAAATGCACCACCTCGAAGGCATGTCTGGAAAGGATGATTCGGGATGTCGCTGGTGTCAAAGAAACGAAAGGTAGCAAAGAAAAAGAAAAAGCCGCAAAGCGGACTGCGTAGCAAAGAGACCGTAACATACATCTGTCTGCATGTAGCACGACAGAAGAGATTCCACTAAATGCCGTTCGGAATTTCGATGCGATGGATGATGGAGATCCGACCGTACCTCCCCAATTCAGCTGTGAGGAATGCGGAGGAAGTATGTACCCGGAATATTACAAGGGAATTCATGGTTACGAATATAGAATAACCGATATTATCAAAGATTTTGGAAATGAAGATGGCGGTCACAAGTAGAAACGAGGGAATGGGTATTGAGCGGAGAGTTTACGTGGAGCCTTTAAGGTTGTGTTGTCACCACTCAAAAATCAAACAACACAACCTTAACAGCGACCGGAGCCAATATGGATCGGCTACACTTAGTTGGACAGAAAAAATAAGGGCTTGTAGAATAAACCTA
>CAZESH010000323.1:0-4704 GCA_964514665.1 uncultured Caryophanales bacterium | reverse complement strand
GCCGAGAAAACGGGGATCCTTACCCTTCCTTCCGAGGAATGGTGTCCTCCTCTGCGTAACCTGCGGGGGATTCGCGAGGAGTTGGGGATGCGTACCATCCTTAACTCGGTTGAAAAACTGATGAATTTATCCGATTCTCCCTACATGATTTTCGGGATTTTTCACAACACCGTGTTTGATCCGATGTCGCGTGTCCTGTCCAGTCTCGGACTGCGCAAGAGCATTATTGTACAAGGGGCGGAAGGATCAGAGGATATCAGTCTGGAGCGGCCTACACGTACGCTTCTCGTACAGCAGGGAAAAACCGAGCTTTACATCATCAATCCCGAGGTACTGGGAATCAAAGCGAAGATGCCGGAGATGAACTGGTCTCCCGAGCTGCAGATCCGCATTACGATGGAAGTGCTGCTGTGCCAGGCGGACACGCCTTTTTATCATATGGTTTTATTGAACAGCGCTCTGCGCTTGTTTGCAGCTGATCGTGTAGATTCGTTGGAGGATGGCATTTTCCGGGCCAAAATCACGCTTGATCAAGGAGTCGCATTCAAAAAATTCGATCAGTGGCTCAATGAATTGCGGGATTGTGATCAAAAGGAGGAAAATCTTTTTTCGAAATTTAATACTTAACTCAATTTTTTTCATGTATTTTTCATATTTCCGATTTATAATGCATCAGAGCACAAATACAGAGAGACTCACAGGAGAGGAAATATGGAGAATCCCCTACAGACTTACCACATGCCGAACAAACCGAAAAACGTTCGGAAAAGGCGCAAGCTGCGCATTTTCGGCTATCTGCTTGCCGCATTCGCTGTCCTGTTCACGGGCTTTGGCGGCTGGTTTTACTTGTCTCCATCGGGAAGCACGTACCGGTACATGCTGGCGGATACGATTATCACGACACAGCATCGTTATCTGGCCAAATATTTAATCGGACAAAAAGAACTGAACCAACGGGTGAGCGACTATAGTAAGCAGTTTGATGCGATGGCCGATGTCAAGGATCTTCATCAGGTCGATTTGAATAAAACGGCCGCTGCCCAAAACAGGGTTGAGGTTGAATCCGTGGAAGGAAAAAATTTCATAGGGCATATTCTTTACATTCACGATCCAAAAATGATTCGTCTGGTGACGACAAGCATCGTCGGCCAAGGAGAACAAATTCTCAGCATGGTCAAACGAACGGGAGCGATAGCCGGTGTAAACGGAGGGGCATTCGATGATCCGCATTGGGACGGCAACGGTTTTAAACCAGCCGGCATCGTCATGTCCGGAGGAAAAATCCTATACAGCGACCGAAAGCCGGATCAAAAGGTAAACATCGTCGGAATCGACAAAGACGGCCTGATGGTGGCTGGGCGTTATACTCCGAATGAGTTGATTAAAATGGGCGTACAGGAAGCCGTATCCTTCTCTCCTAAATTTATCGTCAACGGCAAGGGCCTGATCCTGAACGAGAAGGAAGGCTGGGGCATCGCTCCGCGAACGTGCATGGCGCAGAAGAAGGACGGCACGATCCTGTTTCTTGTGATCGACGGGCGCCAACCCGGCTATTCGATCGGCGCCACGCTGTACGACGCCCAGCAGATCCTGCTGGCAAAAGGCGCGGTCACTGCGGCCAATCTGGATGGAGGATCTTCCAGTGTGCTGGTCAAGGACGATCAAGTCGTGAACAGGCCGTCCAGCAGTTATTTCATGCGTTATTTACCCGATGCCTTCCTTGTTTTCCAGAATCCGCAGGAAGTAGCGGTAGGCGATATTTGGAAAGGGATCGACATGAAGCATTTCAACTCTTCGCATAAACCGTTCTTAAGCTACAGCGGACAGGGAGTATCCCAAAAGTAAATAAGCTTGCTTGTCAGACAGTTTACTTTATGAAAAAAGCATAGCATTGATGAAAACGAACGGAGCAGGGGGCTATTTCGGCTCCGTTCCGTTTTTGTTTGGGCAATACAAAGCCATTCAGCACGGGATCACGATTGTACGCAGCAGCCGAAAATGGTACTTTATAAATAATATCAGTCTAATGAGAAAGGCAGGTGCCCCAATGACTACAGGATCGATCGAATTCAGACCGTTAGGACGCTCCTCTTTGCAGATCTCCCCTCTGGGCCTCGGCTGCTGGCAATTCAGCAAAGGGGCGGGATTGGTCGGCAGATTTTGGCCTGTACTGAAGGATGAAGAGATTGCAGCGATTGTCAAAGCAAGCCTGGAAGGCGGCATCAATTGGTTTGACACTGCGGAGGTATACGGTTGGGGGCAATCGGAAAAATCCTTGGACTCAGCCCTCAGGCATCTTGACGCTGGCAATGAAGACGTTATGATTGCGAGCAAATGGTGGCCGCTCTTTCGTACGTCCCGTTCGATTGCAGAAACGATAGACGAACGCATCCGCTGTCTCGGTGGACGGACGATCGATCTGTATCAAATTCACCAGCCTTTTTCCGTGTCGTCCATCCGCAGCCAAATGAAAGCGATGGCCGGATTGATCAAGGACGGCAAAATCCGCTACGCCGGCGTCAGCAATTTCTCCGCCAAGCAGATGCGCGAGGCTCATGGCGTACTGAAGGAATACGGCTTTGAGCTGGTGTCCAATCAAGTCAAGTACAGCTTGCTGGACCGGCGCATCGAGCATAACGGCATCCTTGATACCGCCCGTGAGCTGGGAATGTCGATCATCGCATATTCCCCGTTGGAGCAAGGGATATTAACGGGAAAATTCCACCAAAACGCCGAACGGATCCGTTCGAGCAAGGGACCCCGCCGCTTTCAGCGGAAATTCAAGCCAGCGGGACTGGAGAAAAGCAAGACGCTGATCGACCTGCTGCAAACTCTTGCCGAAAAGCATGAGCGGACCGCAAGCCAGATCGCGCTGAACTGGCTGATCCGCTTTCACGGCGACACGGTTGCGGCCATTCCCGGCGCTTCCAAGGTTCACCATGCCGTGGAAAACATCGGCGCCATGCAGTTTAAACTGAGCGAGCAGGAAATGGCGGAAATCAACGAGCGTTCCATACAGGCGGCTTTATGAAATATTAAATGCCCAGTTGCCCTTTCGGAAAACAGGCTCCAGCGTGCCATCGGCCCGTTCTCCGTCAATATCAAGCCGATCTGAGCCGATCATGAAATCGGTATGCGTAAGACTTACGTTGGCTCCGCTAGCCAGCAGCTCCTGTTTGGACATTTCCGTTCCGCCCCGGAGAGTGGTCGGATAGGCGCTGCCAAGAGCCAAATGGCAGGAGGCATTCTCATCCACACCGGTGTTATAAAAAATACGGTCCATGTTGGAGATCGGCGAATCATCCGGCACGAGCGCCACCTCGCCCAAATATCCCGCGCCTTCGTCTGTTTCGAGCAGTAAAGCAAGGTGCTCGGCTCCGACTTCGGCGGAGAAATCAACGACCTTGCCGCTCCGGAAAGTCAAGGAAAAACCGTCGACCAAACGGCCGTTCAAATTAAGCGGCTTCGTGCTGGCGACATGGCCGTTTACCCCGTCCCGCTTGGGCAGGGTAAATACTTCTTCAGTCGGCATATTGGCGACGAAACGCACGCCATTGTCCAGAAAATGGCCGCCGCCAAGCCAAATATGCCCTTCAGGCAGCTCCACGCTCAATTGCGTTCCCGGCGCTTTGTAATGCAACCGCTTGAACTGCTTTTCATTCAAAGCCTTTCTTGCCTTCGTCAGACGCTCAAGATGATCGTTCCATGCCGCAACCGGATCGTCCGCAAGCACCCGATTGATCGCGAACACCGTGTCCCACATCGCCGGAAGCCGCAGCACCCGGGGAAGTTCGGAAAACACCTTGTCGGCCCATGCCTGCGTAGGAGCCTTGATCAGGCACCAGCTGAAGCGGTGGTTGCGGACATGACTTTGAAAGTTTTGCCTTGCCAACGACGCCGCTTTGGCCGCTTCCGCCACCCTGCCGGAAGCAATCCCCTTGTATAATTCCGGATCGGGAACCTTGATATTCAAGAGCGCACCGCCGGATTCCGCCAGCTGCTCCATCATTTCAGCCGTCCACTTCGGGTAATAAGCGAACGAGTCTGCCGGCGCGGCTTCAAAGCGGGTTCTCGTTACCGCTTCGTCATCCCAATTGACCTGCACGTATTTCGCTCCGGCTTCATACGCTTTTCGTACCAGAATGCGGGTAAATGACGCCGATTCAAGCGGCGATTCGACCATCAGCACCTGCCCCGGTTGGAGGTTGACTCCGATTTTTAATACAAGCTGCGCGTACTTTTGCATATTCTTCTCGAATGTATCCATTATAAAGCAATCTCTCCCTTGCGATATGACTTCTTGTGATATCAAGAGGGCTGCCTGCGCGTAAAGCGCCAATTTTTTTTGGCGAGCATGCCCATTTTTCTTTTCAGCCAAAGCTGGTGGGACTGAAATCTTCCCATATTTTCGGGACGCGGATACGGATCTTTGATGCCGTGTATGAACAAGGTGATTTTGAAACGATTCCCAGGCTCATCAATGAAATAGGAGCCTAGCTTGAATAAATCGGCTTTATGGAACAAATCATTCAAACGCAGATTAATTTGCTGGAAGGCCACCATATCCACATTTTTCGTATACCCAATATTGACGATCATATGTGTGCCTTCAGCGAAATCCGCGGCCAGATACGGTGTTGAAATCGCATATTTAAGCGGCTCATCAAAGGTGTCTCCGCCGAAAGTGCGCACATATAGGGGGCC
>CAZESH010000322.1:0-4753 GCA_964514665.1 uncultured Caryophanales bacterium | reverse complement strand
GCCGTAATGCGTGCACTACAAATGCCGCCGATGCTGTTTACGCCTACCTTTACCGCTGCACGAATCGTCGGTTGGACGGCACACATCTTGGAGCAATCCCGTCACAACCGCATCTATCGCCCGCAATCCATCTATGTGGGTGCAATGCCGGCTGCAGACGGATGACGGCGCATCATTCGTGCTCTACGAATTCAAATTCCAGCTCGCCGATGCGCACCATGCTCCCGTCCTCTGCGCCATTTTGTCTTAGCGCATGATCCACGCCGATTTTTCTCATGATTTGTGCGAAACGCTGCCAGGCATCGTAGGAGTTGAGATTCATCCGTTTCACCATTTTTTCGATGCCTGGACTTTCCACCACGAACAAATCGTTCTCTCTTCTGATCGTGAAGGACCGGTCCTCTTCCTTTTCCAGTCGGTACACCTTGCGATCGGCAGTCTCCGGCACTTCCTCGAGCAGCGGTTCGGCCGGCAGCGATTCCAGAATCTCCGCCACTTTGTAGAGCAGAGGGCGGATGCCTTGGTGGGAAACCGCGGAAATCGGAAAAACGTCCAATATCTTCTCGTTCTCGGCAAGCATTTCCTTGAAAAGCTGAAGGTTATCCTCGGCTCCGGGAACATCCATCTTGTTGGCCACAATCACCTGCGGGCGCTGCATCAGCTGCTCGCTGTACTGGGCCAGTTCTTCATTAATCATCACAAAATCCCGATAAGGATCGCGCCCTTCGCTGCCGGACATATCCACGACGTGAATCAACACCCGGGTGCGTTCGATATGACGCAAAAAATCATGTCCCAGTCCCACACCTTGATGCGCCCCTTCAATCAAGCCCGGCAAATCGGCAAGCACAAAATTTCTTCCTTCGCCAAGATCCACCACGCCCAGATTGGGAGAAAGCGTCGTAAAATGATAAGCGCCGATCTTCGGCTTGGCCGAGGTCACTACGGACAGCAAGGTCGATTTGCCGACGCTGGGAAATCCGATCAGTCCGGCATCGGCCATGACCTTAAGCTCCAGGACGATCCAATGCTCTTCGCCTTCCTCGCCATTCTCCGCTATATATGGAGCCGGATTGCTGGGTGTCGAGAAATGGGTGTTTCCTCTTCCGCCGCGCCCTCCTCTGGCCACCACCACACGTTGATTGTGACGAACCAGATCTGCGATGACCTCCTGCGTATCGTCATCGATAACCACCGTGCCGGGAGGCACCTTGACGATCATATGGTCGGCATTGGCGCCATTTTGGGTCTTGGTTTTTCCTTTTTCTCCTCGGGGAGCCTTGAAATGCTTCTGATAGCGGAAATCCATCAAGGTGCGCAAGCCCTCATCCACCACGAAGATGACATCTCCGCCGCGGCCTCCGTCGCCGCCGGCCGGTCCGCCGTCAGGCACATATTTTTCACGACGAAAGGAAACGAGACCGTCTCCCCCGTCGCCGCCTTTTACAAATATTTTCGCTTTATCCACAAACATACTTTTTTCACCCCGTATATGCGATAAAAGGGATGCGAAATTGCACATCCACTTCCTCTTCCCGGAAGTCGTGCAAAGCCACTACTCCGTATTGATTTGTACCTATTGTTTTCTGCAGGCTTGCAACTAATTCACGCTCATTGTATTTTCCCGAAAATTCGAATTCGAGCACCAGATGCTGTTCCTCCGGTTCGATAGAAATTTGCAGCAGGGCGGGTTTAGCATCGGCAGCCGCAATTAAAGAGTGATCATGAAAACAGGCGATCGTGTTCAGCACAAGCTCCTTAATCAGCTCTTGTTGAACGGGAAGGCCCGATAAATCCGTATCCTTCTCCAGCATGACGGCCAATTGAAGGTTATGATTTGAGGATTTCCACACAAAAAGTTCACAAGCCAGCGACGGAATACCCAAACGGGAAATCGCACTGTCGCTGGAAAGCTGCTCACGGACCTTCTGGATATATGGCGTAATCGATTCTGTTCTTTTTAACTGCGCGTAACCGGAGATGACCTGCAGATCATTCAACCAATCATGCCTGTAGCGGTTTAAAATGTTAATTAAAAATTTCCGGCTGTCTTCCTCAAGGCTTTGCTTTGTAAGCTCTTGTTCTTTTATAAGGGATAAACACCAAAACCTTGCAGTTCCCGCCGCAAATACAACGATGATCAGCCTGATCCACCATAAAGCTACAAATACGGCGGCAAGCAGCAGTATGAGAAGGATCATACCTAGAAACACTTGTTTTCCCGATCTCATTATCATCCTTAAAAACTCCATTCCTGCATGGAACTTCAATCCAATTTACCCCAATCAGTATAGCACAGTTAACCGGGCCTTGAACAAAAAAAATCCCCGACGCTATTCGCCGGGGATCTCGTTTGTTGATTTAAGCTTCAGCAGCTACGGCTTCAGCGGCATTCACCGGGTATACGCTCACCTTTTTGCGATCGCGTCCCCAACGTTCGAACTTCACAACGCCTTCGACTTTTGCGAAAAGCGTATCGTCAGATCCGATGCCCACATTGGTTCCAGGGTGAATCTTGGTGCCTCTTTGGCGAACCAAAATGTTGCCGGCTTTCACAACCTGTCCGTCCGCGCGCTTCGCGCCAAGACGCTTGGCGATGCTGTCACGTCCGTTTTTTGTGGAGCCTACACCCTTCTTGGATGCGAATAATTGCAAATCCATTTTCATCATCGGTATCAACCTCCTTCATTTAAGCTGTTCCTCAATATGAACAAATTTGCCATAAGATTCTTCTATGGATTGAAACATTACGATCATCGATTCGATCAAAAGCTGAAGCCGGCTAGCCTGCTCATCGCCTGAAATCAAGGCCGATTCAGGAACCTCTACCATCATGAGCCCGCTGCGCGAGTTATTCTTCAGCACCACGCCGATCAGCTTTTCCACTGCATTAACGGTCCCAATCGCCACCGCCGACACACCGGCGCAAACAATGTCATTGCCGGAATTCTCGAAGCCTGCATGGCCGGAGACACTGAAAGCAGTGATGTAACGATCGCTTTTTCGTCTTTTGACGAATATTCGGATCATCTCTTCCGCCTTCTTAGCCTTGGATTTTCTCGATTACAACTTTGCTGTACGGTTGACGATGACCTTGCTTGCGATGATAGTTCTTTTTCGGCTTGTATTTGAATACGGTAATTTTCTGGCCTCTGCCGTGCTTTTCCACCTTTGCGGTAACGGTTGCTCCGGAAACTAACGGAGTCCCTGCCACCAAGCCGTCCGAATTGGATACGGCCAGCACACGGTCAAAGGTTACGCTGCCGCCTTCTTCGGCGTGCAGTTTTTCGATGTAAAGGACATCGCCTTCTTGAACCTTGTATTGTTTTCCGCCGGTTTCGATAATTGCGTACATTGTTGCACCTCCTCATGTCTCAGACTCGCCTATGCCAGGTGATGCCCTGATTCAGGCATGCTTTGATCCTGTTTCGCGCGGTTACAGCATGTTAAGCAACACACACTGAAATATTTTAGCACAGCAAACCGAATAATGCAATGTTTTCATCTACAGCCCTGCCCTTGCCGCGCTTATGCAATCACATATGAACCAGCGCGATTTTCCCCGTTCCGCTGCAGCTCGGACAGGTTTCATAAAATAGCATGTCCCTGTTGTTTCTTACCTTTTTACGCGTCAACTCCAGCAGACCGAGCTTCGTCCAACCGACCACAAGCGTTTTGGTGCGGTCGCTGCGAATGACGCCTTCCATCCGTTCGACGATCATTTCCCTGTGCCGCTCCGTTTCCATATCGATAAAATCGATAATGATGATGCCGCCGATATCCTTCAAACGTATCAGCCGGGCGATTTGCTCCGCCGCCTCCAGGTTGGTCTGCAGCACCGTTTGCTGCAGGTCGACCGTCCCCGTGTATTTGCCCGTGTTGACATCGACGACCGTCAGCGCTTCCGTATGATCGATGTTGATATATCCGCCGCTCCTCAACCAAACCTTCGGTTTAAAAGTCTTTTCCAACTGCTCGTTGATTCCGTAATGCTCGAGGATCGGAGCGTCTCCCGTATAAATCATGACTTTTGCGGCCAGTTCCGGGGAAATTTGTGCAAGCAGACGTTTGATTTCGTTGCCTTTTGCGGCATTATTCATGATGCATTCGTCCACATCATGGGAAAACACGTCCCGGACAATGCGCGAAATCACATCCAGCTCTTGATAAAGGCATGCGGTGGCGCTGTCAGTCTCCGCTTTATGGGCGATATCGCGCCAAAGATCGCGCAGAAAACGCAGATCCCCGAGCAGGGCTTCTTCGCCTTCCCCTTCCGCAATCGTGCGAAAAATCAAGCCTTCTCCCGGCCTTCGCATTTGTTCACCGAGGGTTTTAAGGCGGAGCCTTTCCTCCTCCGAGGCGATCTTTCTGGACACGCCGATGTAATCCGCAATCGGCATGTAGACAAGCCAGCGTCCCGGCAGTGAAAAATGAGTCGTGACCTTCGCGCCTTTATTGCCGACCGGCTCCTTCATCACTTGTACAACCAGCTCCTGGCCTTCCCTGATCAATTCAGAAATCGTCGGCTTGCTCTGCGGCTGCCGTTCCAGATTTGCCGGAAGCAAATCGTCAATATACAAAAAAGCGTTTCGGCTCAAGCCGATATCCACGAAAGCGGCCTGCATGCCGGGCAGCACATTGACCACGCGCCCCTTGTAAATATTGCCGACCGTATGCTTGTTCTCCGGTTTTTCCATGAAAAATTCCACCAGCTGCCGATCCTCCAGCAAAGCCACCTTTGTCGATTCCGGAT
>CAZESH010000321.1:0-4807 GCA_964514665.1 uncultured Caryophanales bacterium | reverse complement strand
GTTCATACTCGGATTCGCGAATAAAAACATCCGGGTGCTCAATGACTTTCGTTGAAGGCATCTCCATGATTTGTTGAAGCAGGGCATGATGCTTTTCATTGGATCGAATCGTGCTGACAATCCCGTCAATGATAAAAATATTGCTTGGATTCATCTCATCATCGGACAGTTGGCTGCGCACGGTTTGTCTTAACAGTGTGGAGGAAACGAATGTCCATCTTTTATTGGAACAGACGCTTCCGGCGATGATCGATTCCGTTTTTCCCACTCTCGGCATCCCTCTAAGCCCGACAACCTGGTTTCCTTCCCTTTTAAAGATTTCACCAAGGAAGTCCACAAGCAGCCCCAGCTCTTCACGCGTAAAGCGAAAGGTTTTACGATCATCAGAATCGCGTTCGATATAACGACCGTGTCTGACCGCAAGCACATCTACCAATTTGGGATCGCGAAGCGCATTTATCGTAATGTTGTCAACTTTTCTCAGCATTTCGCCCATAAGCTTGATTTTTTCATCGTCGTCGGTTTGAATCAGCATGCCTCTCGTTCGGTCTTCCACGCCGTTGATGCTTAATATATTAATATTCAGCATGCCCATTAAAGAAGCGATATCTCCTAAAAGTCCTGGACGATTTTTATGTATTTTATATTCAAGATACCACTGCTTAACTTCCATACCCACACTCCGTTCAATTCAGGAAGTCTATGATCATTCGGCTGAATCTTGTGAAATTACAACTTTATTCAACTTAATTCTACAATTATCATGGTATTCCTTCTTAAATCTTCGGATTAATATAAAAAACATACTGAATTTCACTGATTTCAGTATAGCATATCTTCACCTTATTATAAAAAGCCTGGTACGAAATCATCGAATGAAAGGCATGGGAAAAGCCTCCGCAAATGGAGGCTCAATCTAAAAAACTTTAATCGACAAGCTTTACCATTAATCGCGCCAGCACTTTTTTTTCGCTCTCATCTCCGGCATCCCAAAGCTCCTTTAGAATGCGTTCCTCCCTGTTCTCGGGATCCACTTTATGATCGAGGAACTCGCCGATCTGAAAGGCCAGATTGGATATCGTTTCTTCGCTTAGGCCTGCTTTTTTCGCAGCAACGACCCGTTCTCCCAAAAATTCCTTCCATTTGTCGAAGGTTTCCAGTACGGTTGCCATGGGTTCAGTCCTCCTTGTGAAATTTCATTCATACAAACATAATATTTGCAGGAGGCCTTTCCTTTATGCAGAGCTTGCAAATTTGATGGTCTAAGTTAGCCATCCGCCGTTGGGACTGATGATTTGACCGTTAATGTACCCCGATTCCGGCAGGGAAATAAAATACACGAGCGAGGCGATTTCCTCGGGCTGAGCGAATCGTCCTGCGGGAATTGCCTGCTGCATGGAATCCTTCTCCCCTGCGTCAAAACCTTGCAGCATATCCGTTTCAACCGCACCGGGGGCAACTGCATTGACGGTTATTCCCGAGGGGGCAAGCTCCTTGGCAAGCGATTTGGTAAAAGCGTTTAGACCTCCCTTTGCAGTTGCGTATACAACCTCGCAGGAAGCTCCGGAAATCCCCCAAATGGAGGAGACATTGATGACCCTTCCGGATTTCTGCGCTAACATGAAGGGGATAAAGGCTTGTGTGCATAAAAAGGCGCTTTTCAAATTGATGTTCATCACATCGTCCCATTCTTCCTCCGTCACATCGCTTAACAATCCATAATGAGACACACCGGCATTATTGACCAAAATGTCCGGCATCATGCCATGCTCCTCCAATTTTGAACGCATCCGGTAAATTTGCTCCTTGGAGCGCAAGTCCGCAGAAATGGTCAGCACTTTGACATCATGCTGCAAACAGGTTCTTGCCGTTTCATTGGCGGATTCATGAGATTTCAGATAATGGATGACAACATTCATCCCCGCTTCCGCAAATCTTTTGGCGATGGCGGCGCCAATTCCTTTGCTGCCGCCGGTGATTAATACATTCATTTGTGAAAATGGTTTATTCAATTCGTTTCCCCCGCTACGACTGAAACCGCCAAGCGATCCCAATTGAAATGTTCATTGAATCTGCGCTCCAGATCCTCGATCGTCAAAGCCTCATACACGGAAAGCATTTCGAATAAATCCGCATTTCGAAAGCGGTATTTGGTAAATTCATGGCTGATGGCTTCAGGCGAGTTCATCATGCGCAGAAAATTTCCGATCTTTTTCTTTTTGCTCCGTTCAAAATCCTCTTGCGACAGCCCGCTTTCCCTTATCTTCTCGATTTCGAGACGAATCTTCGCAACAAGCTCGTCGGGATTGCGGGTTTCCCCGCCGATCACGGAGAAAGCATAGTCGGAAGCGCATTGATATTCAAAGCCGAACGAATCGGAAATCAAATTATCGTCGTATAGCTTCTGATACAAAGACGAGCTTTGGCTAAACAGCATGTCGAATAAAACCTTGGTTTGGCATTCCTTTTTCAACAGCTCGATTCCGTCGCTTCCAAGCGGAACCTCTTTAATTCCGAACAAACATTTGGGCAGAGACACCGGAAGTTTCACCGTATGAAGCGGCTCATTGACCTGCTCCGGTTCGTTCGGGCTAAACCGCTTGATCGGCTCCATTGGAGCGAACGACTTTTTCGCCTGATTATCCTTTACAAGCATCATCACCTCTTGCGGATCCACCCCCCCGACAACGAACAGCAGCATATTTCCGGGGTGGTAAAAGGCGTTGTAGCAATCATACAAAACCTCTTTGGTAATAGCCGAGATCGAATCGATCGTCCCCGCAATGTCAATGTGCACCGGATGATTGCGGTACAGCGCCTCAATCAAACCGAAATAAACCCGCCAATCGGGATTGTCACGGTACATGTTGATTTCCTGGCCGATTATGCCCTTTTCTTTGGCTACGTTCTCATCGGTAAAATACGGATTCTGCACAAAATTCAACAGCGTCTCCAGGTTGTTCAGGACGTTGTCGGTAGCCGAGAACAAATAAGTGGTGCGGTCAAAGCTGGTAAAAGCATTGGCCGAAGCTCCCAGTGATGAGAACTGTGCAAACACATCCCCTCTCGGCTCTTCAAACATCTTGTGCTCAAGAAAGTGGGCGATCCCGTCCGGCACCTTCTGTTCGGCACCATTTCCCACCTGGAAATGATTGTCGACCGAGCCGTATTTCGTGGTAAAAGTGGCAAAGGTTTTCTGAAATCCGGGTTTGGGAAGCACATAAACGGACAGGCCGTTAGCCAGTGTTTCTGTATAGAGCGTTTCCTTTAAACGTTCATAGGGTTTGATCTGCAAGTTTAATCCTCCTTCCGGTCGCGCAGAACATAAATTGTATCGAGCTGGACCTGTTCGGCGAATTGACGGATATTCTCCGTTGTGACCTGTTCGAGCTCCTCCAGCAGCTGCTGGACGGAACGCTCAGTCGAAGCCAATTGATTATTGAAATCGAATGCGATCATATCAAAGGCTGAATCCTTGATTTCCTTCAAGGAATTGGACATCATCGCCCGGGTTTGGTTCATTTCCGTTTCGCTGATATTCCCCTGCCGCATCTCTTCGAGCTGCTGCTTCATAATCTCGATCGCCTTTTCCACGTTGGCAAATTCAATCCCTGACTGAATCGTCATGATCCCTTTATGGGCATCCATTCTGGAGGAAGCATAATAGGCCAAGCTGGCTTTTTCCCGAACATTGATGAACAGCTTGGAATGAGGGTAACTTCCCAAAATTCCGTTATACATCAAGGCGTGGGCATATCCGGGATCGGCAAAGGTCAAATTCGTTCTTAAACCCATATTTAATTTCCCTTGCTGAACATCCAGCTTTTCAACCACTGTGCGAATAGATTCAACGGATTTGCGCGAAGCGCTGATTCCATAGTTTTGATTGCTTTCGGTGCTTCTCCCGACATCAAAGCCGGCTTTGACCAGCTTGCTTACCTGATCCATGCTCGTATTCCCGACAATATACAGATCCATTCCGGCATCTTTCAGCCATCCGTTATAATGACGATAAAGTCCCTCTGCGTCAATATGCGGCAAGTCGCTGATTTTACCCAGCGGATTGAGTCGATAAGCTTCATGAGCGAACATTTCCTCCATGCATCGCTCAGCGGCGTAACGAATTTTGTCATTGATGATCGATTCCAATCTTTTCTTTATCGTGTTTTTTTCCGCTTCTACGTATTTTGTTACGAAAACGCCATTTTCGAGCGCCGGCCTTGTGACGGCTTCTCCCAAAAAAGTCAAGGCCTGCTCCAGCATGTGATGATCACCGGCAACAAAATCGTCATTGATCACATCCATACGGAACTGAACAAGCTGATAATCCCCGCGCTTATGAATGTCAAAACCGAAGCCGGCCCCGAACATTTCGTCTAGTTTTTCGCGGAAAGCTTTCGTTTCCGGAAAACGCTCGGTGCCTCTGCGCAGCACGTAAGGGATCAGAGCGGTTTTCGTCACATCCTCTTCCGCAAGCGGAATGCCGATATTCAATGATATCGCAAAGGTTTTAAAACGATCCGTCGGAAGTACATGAACCCGGATTCCGTTAATCGATTCCCTTTGAAATGATGCTGTTGGATCCAATTGAATTCTCCTTTCTCCTGCTTACCGAAAAGCGACACATCGCGTGGTTCTATTGTATGTATTCCATTATAAACCAATTCCATCGGCATTCCCAACAACAGCTGTGAAAAAACAAGAAGCAACCTTGTTCGAGGTTACTTCTTCTCACGATTTGTCATTTACAGAAAATGTGTTTGCCGATCTTCTTTACCTGCGGACGGCTCCAAATCCACTGTGAGGT
>CAZESH010000320.1:0-4811 GCA_964514665.1 uncultured Caryophanales bacterium | reverse complement strand
AACTGGGCCTGCGGCACCCATTTCAGCTGCAGCCTTACCTTTACCGGCTCGGCGCTGGCAGGCGGTTCCGATTTTGCCGGTGCTTCCGAGCTTGCCGGAACTTCCGTACTTGCCGGCGAAGATGTCGCAGCGCTTTGTTCATTATTCGTTTTGCTTCCGCATCCGGATACCGCCATAACCATCATCAGCACCGTTGCCAGAATAATGCCCCCGCGAAAATTCCATTTTTTCATGCTCATTGATATTCTCCTCCCATTTTCCCTTATCTATATCAAAGGCCGTCCCATCAAGTGCGATGGGAAGCATGCCACCTGATAAATATTTTTTCCAGTCTCTCAACGATCATATAGAACAAGACGCCGGTTATTGCCGCCACTACGATGCAGGACCAGCCCAAAGGCATTTTGGCCACCTTGATGGAGTTGGAAAGCAAATATCCGAGTCCTCTTGAGGAAACGAAAAACTCACCTACAATGGCGCCTATCATGCTTGCCGTCGTATTGATTTTGAGAGCGGTAAATACATAGGGCAGGCTGTTTACGATGCGCAAATAACGGAATATCTCCCGTTTCTTGGCGGCATAAGTATGCATCAGATCCAATGCCAACGGATCCACCATGCTCAACCCCTTGTGCGCGTTAATCGCCATGGCCGCCATCGTTGTGGCAGCGACAATCGCGATTCTCGAACCCATCCCGTCGCCGAACCAGAGATTCATGATCGGAGCGAGCGCTACAATCGGCACGGCATTCAGCGCGGCGATGATCAGCACGCTTTCCTTCCCCCATTTCGGCCAAGCCGTTGCCAGCAGTGCAATCAAGAAGCCGATCGCAGAACCGATCAGCATTCCGATCATCGCTTCAGAAAGCGTATAACCGGCGTAAGGCAGAAGGATATCCATATGATCCGTAATGGCTGTGAAGATTGCAGAAGGAAGAGGAAGCTGATAAGTTTTTAAGTGGAAAAGCAAGTGGAAAACTTTCAGCTGCCAAAGCAATAGAAAACCGACACCGGCAATAAAAGGAAGCAAAATCCGTGCATCTCTGCCCTTTTTCCTCCGTTTCCCCGCTCTTGCGGTTCGCTGAATCCCCTGAACGGAAGCGGTTTTCAGCGGAGATTTATGCTGTGGATTGTCTGCGGGATGCTGTGTCCATCCCAGGTCTTCTCCCAGAGACTCGCCCTTCATCGGCTGCCACCTCCATGGTTTCGGTACTCCGGCTGCCAGGGCACCGTGATTCGTTCCAGCACGTTGATCGCAAGATAACTTAAAACCCCCAGCATAGCGGCAACTATCACGGTGCACCAAAACATATAAGCGTGGGAAGGACCGTAATACAGGTTGCGCAGCATGATCACGCCCACTCCGTGTTGAGCCCCCATCAGTTCAACCAGTATGGCCCCCGTTACGGCAAGCGGAGCCGAGATCTTCAACCCGCTGAACAAACCGGGTAAAGATGCCGGAAGCCGCAATCTCCAATAAATCGTCCAAGGCTTTGCCGCATAGGAAGCCATCAGCTCCAACGCCGAGGGATCTATGCTTCGCAGTCCTCTCAACATATTGAGGGAAACCGGAAAAAAAGTAAGATAGGCGGCGATCAGAATGCGCGACAGCTGCTCATTGTGCACAATCCCGTATACAATCGGCGCCAAACCCAAAATAGGAATCATTTGCGAAGCTACCGCATAAGGGAACGAAAGCATTTCAATCCATTTGGAAACACTCATCAATACAGCCAACAGCACGCCGGCAGCGGCTCCCAGCACAAATCCCATTCCGGCGTTGGCAAAAGTTATCCGGCCTTCTTTGCTCAATGTGCCTCCGTATTGTCCAAAGGTCCGGATCAGTTCATGAATAAAGGGAAGCTTGGATTGGGCGAGCGGCACTTTCCACTCATTCAGCAGCAGCCAAGATACAATTTCCCAAACCAGCATCAGACTTAATCCCCAAATAACGGCAGGAAGCAGGCGGTTTCTTGCCAATATCAGGTTTCGTTTCATGGCTTACACTCCCTCGAAGCTGCCGCGAATGTCCGCGATCAGCCGGAAAAATTCAGGACTGTTGCGCATTTCTCTTGTCCGCGGCCGCGGAAGCTCGATATCCACTACAGATGACAATCTGCCGGGATGGGGGGAAAGCACAAATACCCGATCCGATAAAAAAATGGCCTCCGGAATACTGTGGGTAACAAACACGACGGTATTCTTGACCTCGCTCCAGATCGAGAGCAGTTCCTCGTTTAGCCGTTCACGGCTAAACTCATCCAATGCGGAAAAGGGCTCATCCATCAACAAGATTTCCGGCTCCATCGCCAACGCCCTGGCAATCGCCACGCGCTGCTGCATCCCTCCGCTCAACTGCCACGGATATTGGTTGGCGAACTTCTCCAAGCCGACCAGTTCCAGCAATGTGCGGACCCTCGTTTCACGATCTGTTTTACCGACTCCCATCAGCTCGAGCGGAAGCGAAATGTTCTGTTTTACTTTTCGCCAGTCATACAATACAGGATTTTGAAACACAATCCCGTATTTTTGCGCCAGCCTAGCTTCCTTTGCCGTTTTACCCGCCACCTGAATCGATCCGCCTGTCGGCTGGATCAAATCCGCCATAATTCGCAGCAGCGTAGTTTTTCCACAGCCTGAAGGACCGAGCAGGGATACGAACTCCCCTTTGGCAATATCCAGACTTACCTCTTTTAGCGCCAACACATCGGAGCCATCCGCTTGATAACGCATGCTGACTTGCTTTAATTCAATTTCAGGGACTGCTGCCGTTGAAACTGCCATAGCTCACGCTCTCCTTCCCCCACCGTTATCTGCTTGCTAAACGTCGAAATTAACCAGAACTCAAAATTTATGTTATATTTATGTCAGTATCAATAACTCTATCGTCAAAATATTTAGTTTTATTTTCTTAGTGTAAGGTTTAATTACATATTATTGATTTACAGCCTCTTTTTCATTAGACATTTTGTTAAATTTGTATGGATTATTTTTTACTTATTGTCTATTTATTTAGAAAACCCCCATCATCGCTCTACTATACTTGTGAGTTTTCATGACATTAATATGAGATTATAAACCGCAAAAAAACTGCCCCATTCGGAGACAGCATAAATAAGTTAAAAATTAATTTCATTTTGGGTACAATTCTATGTCGTTGGAGCCGCAATATCGGGAAAGCCTGCGAGGAACCCCCCGTCTACCGCCAGCAAATGGCCGTGAATAAAGCTGGCCCGGGCGGAAGCAAGAAAGGCGACGGCATCGGCAATTTCCCGGGGAAGACCGAGCCTTTGCTGCGGGGTTTGCGAAAGAATTTTCTGCAAATATTCCTTTTGGGCAAACGCTTTTTCAGTTAACGGAGTCATGATATATCCGGGACTTACCGCATTCACGTTGATCCGGTGTTTCCCCCATTCGACCGCCAGCAGCTTGGTATATTGGGCAAGAGCCGCCTTTGAAGCGGCATAAGCAGATTGGTTGGGCGTTACGGTATGTGACATCATGGAAGTAATATTGACGATTTTGCCGCTTTTTTGTTCAATCATATGTCGGCCAACCTCTTGGCACATCCGGTATACCCCGTTTAAATTAATATTCAAAATCCGTTCCCATTCCTGCTCGGGATAATCGACAGCAGGCAAACGCAAATTGACGCCTGCGCTGTTGACCAGGATATCGATCCTCCCTGCCTGCTGCAGACAGCCGAATACAAAATCTTTGACACTATCACGTTCCGCAACGTCTAAAGGGAAGCCAAAAACGGTTCCCGAAGGGGAAAGTTCCTCGACCGTTTGCTTCCATTCCGATTCGGTTCGACTGCCGATCATGACAATCGCGCCTTCTTCCAGCAAGCGTTCCGCAATGGCTTTGCCGATACCGCGGCTTCCGCCGGTAACGACCGCCACTTTATTTTCCAATTCCAGCTTCAATTCCAACACCTCGCTATTTTCTTTGCCTCATCCCACTCGGCATTCATCTTTAATAAGTTTTGCAAATTACCGCTTTATCCTCCATTGGCGAACTTCCGCTCAAGCACGGCGCACCAAAAACTTGAAATCTTGGTGGACAGCGAATTGCAAAATTTTAAAAAAGCATGCTTTTGTTTGTTATACTAATCTATGAAACTGAAAAACCAGCAATGAGAGGATTTGCGATGAAAATATTGGTGATTGCCGAAAAGCCGGATATGGGCAGAAATATCGCCGCCGCGATCGAACCCAAGTCCGTCAACAAACGAACGCATATCGAAGGTCAAACCTATATCACCACATGGGCGATCGGACATTTGATCAGTTTGGCCGAGCCGGATAAATACGATGAAAAGTATAAAAAATGGAGGCTTCACGATCTGCCGATCATTCCCGGGCAATTCAAGCTGATTCCCTACCCTAAAACCAGGGACCAGCTTACAGTTATTGCCGATTTGGCCAAGCAATGCGATACAATCGTCAATGCCTGCGACGCCGGAAGGGAAGGCCAATACATCTTTCACCTGATTCAACGCCATCTGCGCCTGTCCCAGCCTGTAAAGCGGCTGTGGATTTCCGACCTTACGCCGGAAACGATCCGCGAAGGGTTCGCCCATTTGCGGGACGGCGCCGAATACGACAATCTGACCAAGGCCGCCAAGGCGCGCAGCGAGGCCGACTGGTTGATCGGAATGAACGGCTCCCGCGCTTTCACGACCAAGCATAATGTGCTGCTTTCCGTAGGACGCGTGCAAACGCCCGTACTGGCTTTAATCTATGACCGGCAGAAGCAAATCGAAGCGTTCTCTTCCCTGTCCTATTATGAGGTGGGCGGCTTATTCT
>CAZESH010000319.1:0-4867 GCA_964514665.1 uncultured Caryophanales bacterium | reverse complement strand
ATGGAGGACCATCTTCAGCAGAAGCTGTAGCGGGAGGATTTGGCCAGGCAAGTGCATTTGCATCCCAGCTACTTTAACCGTGCTTTCAAATCCGTGTATGGGATGTCCGCTTTGCAGATGCTTAAGAAAATAAGGCTCAGACGAGCGACGGCGATGCTTGAAGAAACCGATTTTACACTCGATGCGATCGCCGAGGGCTGCGGTTTCAGCGACGCCGCATATTTCAGCAGAATCTTCCGAAGGCACATGGGCCAGACGCCGGGAGACTACCGGAGGAGCGTGGCGAATGCCAAAATTCGCTTCATCAAGGAATCATAGGGTCATTTTGTACAATATAAAGCTCTTTTTGGCAATGGAGCAAGGGGAAGCGAATCGCTATGCTTATAGCATTAAGGGACATCAAACGAAAAGGATGTGTGCAGATTTGCTTACACAGGAGCAGTTGAATGAATTCAACGAGAACGGGTATTTTATTTTGGAAAGCGCTTTCAGGACGGAGGAAATAGATGCCTTGACAGCCAAGATTGACGAGATTGTCGACGGCCATAACCGCAGGATTGGAGAAAGCGGACAAGCGGAGGGCATAAGCCGGGCCAACGAAATCACATTCACGCCGACGCTGGTCAGGAAAGATCCCATGTTTCAGCAATTTTGCGCACAGGATTATTTCGTAGAGATGATGACGGATCTGCTCGGACCGGACGTAGCGCTGTTCTGGGATCAGGCTGTCTACAAGCGGCCCGAAACCCATAAAGATTTTCCGTGGCATCAGGACAACGGCTATGGACTCGTACTCTCCGAGCATTATGTAACGTGCTGGATCGCTTTGGAGGATGCCACCGTAGAGAACGGCTGCATCTGGGTCATGCCGAAAACGCATAAAGATGGCATTGTGGAGCATCAGAGGACGCCGCTCGGATGGCAATGCTATTTCGGAGACGATCCCGGCGTACCGGTGCCGCTTAAGAAGGGCGGCATGGCCGTTTTCTCTTCCCTGCTCTTCCATCGAAGCGGCCCCAACGTCAGCGACAGCGTGAGAAAAGCCTACATTGTTCAATATTACCCTTCCCATGCTGTAAGCATGAAATCCGGCAAACCGTTCAAGAAAATGCAAATCGCCAAGGGAGGCAAGCCGTATTTGGACGCCTCGCAAATCGAGGAGCAGGACAACAACGAGGTGTAGACGGACATGCGCTTGCATCGTTTTTGCCGATTTTTTATTTATGCGGAAGCAGAAGTCAGAAATGCCAACTGCTCCTTGCTGAGCTTGACGTTCAGGGCATCGAGGTTCTCTTGCAGCTGCTCCCGGCTGCTGGCTCCGATCAACGGGATCACCGTAGGAGCTCCCTGCAGCATCCAGGCCAGAACGACCTGATTCAACGTGGCGCCGGTCTCATTGGCCACATTGGTCAAAGCGGCCATGCGGGCATCGCTGTCCCTGCTGATGTAGGGATCCCCAAACGCCACGTCCTTGCGGGTGTAAGCGCCGTTTAGGAGAGGGGAGTAGGCGATCAAGGAAAAGTTGTCTTCAGCTTCGCAGTAATCCAAAAGCTCCTCCGTAACGTAGGCCTGTACGCCAAAATCCGTACCCTGCTTGGGCCGCAGATAAGAATGGCGCTGCTGGACGCAGCTGTATGCGGCCCAACCGTTCGAACGGCTCAGATTCCTCGCTTTTTCGATCCGCCAGGTTGCCGTATTGCTGCAGCCGATCTGCCTTACCTTCCCTGCCTTCACCAGCTTATCAAAGGCGGCCAGCGTTTCTTCCAAAGGGGTCTCCCTGTCATCGATATGGGCATAATACAAATCGATGTAATCGGTTCCCAGCCGCCGCAAGCTGCCATCGACCGCTTTTTCAATCGTACTGGCCGATAACCCTTCCATATTTTCCAAGCCTGTTCCGGGTGCGAGCGGTTTGCCCCCAACCTTGGTTGCCAGGAAGATCTGGTCCCGATTCCTTCGTTCCTTCATCCATCGGCCGAGCAAAGCTTCGCTTTCCCCGCCGGTCGTGCCCTTGAACCAGAACGCATAATTGTTCGCCGTGTCCAAAAAGCGGCCCCCCGCCTCGAAATACTGGTCCAGCAGCTGTTTGGAAGTGTCCTCGTTAATCCGCGTGCCGAAGTGCATGCAGCCCAAAGATAAGGAGCTCACTTTGTTTCCTGTTTTTCCCAAAGGCAGCTCTTCCAAGAAGCACACCTCCTTTATTTGCTAAGCGCTTCGGTCAACACGGGCACAATTTGCGATTTGCGCGATACGACACCCTTCAGAACCGCTTTGTTGTCGGCCAGCTTCACGTTGTAAGCCTGCTCGACCGCACTTGCCGCTTGACCGAGGGTCAGTGCAACGGAATCGTTGTTTAAAATGTCTGTCACCACGAAAACAAACAGATCCAATCCCTTCTCCGAGATGATGTTGGACAGGGCACTCTCCAATTCCGCTTGACGCACAAGAATTTCATTCGGATCCATGACATTGATTTGAGCGATTTCCACCTTATGGCTTCCCATTTGGAACTCTTTGGAATCAAGGGAAATCAGCTGGGCAATCGTTTTGCCGTTCAAATCCGCACCGGCTTTCAGCATCTCCAAACCATAGCTTTCCACATCCACGCCGGCGATTTCGGCCAATTCACGGGCAGCGGCCACATCTTCTTGCATGCAAGTCGGCGACTTGAACAGCAGGGAATCGGAAATGATCGCGGACAGCAACAATCCGGCAATTTTTTTGCGGATGGGGATTCCGTTCTCGCTGTATAATTTTTTTATAATCGTCGCTGTGCAACCGACCGGTTCGGCACGGTAATACAAGGGAGCGCTTGTTTCAAAATTGGCGATGCGGTGATGATCGATCACCTCCGAGACGCGAACCTGGTCAATATCAGCCGCGCTTTGCTGGCGTTCATTATGATCGACCAAAATAACGCTTTTCGTTTCGCCTGCTACCGTTTCTACGAGACGGGGCGCCTCGACTTGGAAATGGTCGAGTGCGAATTGCGTTTCGCCGTTAAGGTTTCCTAACCTGACAGCTTCAACATTCAGTCCCAATCCTTTTTTAAGTTCAGCGTACGCAACGGCAGAACAAATTGAATCCGTGTCTGGATTTTTATGCCCGAAAATAAGTATCTTTTCCATCATTTTCTCCTTATTAATTTTTTGCTGAGTTCAGCTGTAATTTCTCTTTTCAGCATTACAGCGCCCGGATCGTGCTCGAAGCCCGCTGCAATTGCGCTTTTCAGCAATGCAGCGCCTGCAAATGCGCGTCTGGGAGGCAGTAACGCTGATTTTTCAAATTACAGCACCCAATTCCAGCTGATTCAATCCATCTTGATACCGAAATAAGTGTGCAGGGCATCATTATACTCCTCTTCAGTCTTGGGGGTAAAGGTCTGCACACCCTCGGAGGTAAAGATGCGGAATTCCTTCCCGGCAACGGTGTTCCGCCCGTCTTCGGTGCGGATGGCCACCATGGCATTTTCGATAAAGATGGAATCCGGAGCGTTTTCGCACCAATATGTAGCCATAATGAAGTCAATTGGCAGCTGAGGCTCTTCTGTAAAGGAGTAAAGCCTGCTCCACTCGCCGTTCTTTAACTCGCGGAGCATCCAGCCATAATAGGGGTCGCGCTCCAATCGATAGTTCTCATCGCCTTGCTGATGTTCCAGTTTCTCGACCATTTTGATCGGTTTGCGGGGCACAATACCTCCCACACCCACATCGCATAGATAGAAGGCACCCTCAGCCTCGACCTTTAAGACGTGATGACGTCGTTTCGGAGGCGGATTCGGTTCATCTCTCCAAAAACGGGCCATCAGGTGTGTAACAGGATAGCCTAGCTCATTAAGCAGCCAGCCAAAAAGGGCATTGAGTTCAAAGCAATAACCGCCGCGGCGGCGAACGACGATTTTCTCAAGGAGGTCCGGAATTTCAAGTGACAGGGGGATGCGGCGCAATACATCCAGGTTTTCGTACGGTACAGTGTGCAGATGTTTCTCCTGCAATTCGGCAAGGGCTGCAGCGCTGACTTCAGCCGGTCCGGTATAACTTATACGTTCTAAATAGGCGCGTGCTTCAGGCTTTAAATGGTTGTCGTACTCAATCACGATGTTACCCCTCCGGCTAAATAAGATAAATTCAGACTGCCCGAGAACCCCCCTGATCATTGAAATGAAGCTCTATAGGGCTTGGGGGTATCTTCTGGAGAGACCTGGCGGTCGCCTCCCAAAACCGGGAATATACCTCTAAATATAATCATTTTTCCTGATTTTGGGGAGCGACGGAAGAAGATACCCCCCACCCGACAAAAAGACTTCATTTCATATATTGGGTTTCTCAATAGTCTGGATGAATTCCAAATAGCTATGCAGATAATAGATTCGAGATGAAGTATCGAATTACCTTCAAAAGGTCAGAAGATGGGCTTGAGCTATAACCGGAACACTTTTTAAAAGATTTGTTTTGCCCACTGTAATGACCTCCAGTTTCATCTTATTGAAAATTTTAACAGGCAAATATTAACTGGATATAAAAAAACTGGAACAAATCCTTATCAACTATGCAGAAGTTCAAATGATGAGCCCACAGGTTCATTTAGAACAGCAACCCCAATAGATTAGCCCAAAGCACAAAATTATAAAGGATCCAAGCGAGAGCTTTAATTGCGCTTTCTATAGTACTGTGTCCGTTCTTCCGTTAAGCTTTCTTTTTGGGGTTGCAAAATAATAAACGTCCATTTACCTCCAATAACATTCATGGTTTTTTCAATAGGGCATTTGGAATAATTATGTTCGTAATACATGTCTACAACCCCCCCCCTCCGCTATTCAATTCAATAGTAACTATAAAAAATATCCATACTTGTACAACGATAGCAC
>CAZESH010000318.1:0-4868 GCA_964514665.1 uncultured Caryophanales bacterium | reverse complement strand
TTACGCGATCAATCTGCTCTTCGATGCGAACGCCGTCTAGCTGCGTAGAGTCGGTCAGGAAGACGGTTGCGGGCGTTTGCATGGCCTGAGGATCGATGCTTTCGATGTCCGCCAGCATACGTTCTGCCTGAGCTTCAAAGCTGCTCCAGACGTCGATCCGCTCCGCGCTCTTGTCCACAAAATGCAGCTGCAGCCGACTGAGCGTCACATTCGTCAAATCGGGAATAAGCACGGCGGCCAAAGCGAGACGGAAGAAGTCGCGTTCGCTCCGTTCGGCCGTTTCCGCGTCTATCGATTCGCGCAGCAGCAGCAGATCCTTCAGCACATCTCTGCGCCACCAGCGAAATACGTTATGAATTTGCGGAAGCGGGATCGCAAGCTCCTCAAGCTCCAGTCCGACGGCTTGCTTTCGCCGTTGATGGAACACCGATCCGATTGCGGCGAAGCTGCGCCTTAAGGATGAGGCGTTGCCGACGACCCGAGTGGAGGTGCTGCATACGAAATGAAGAAAGGGATTGATTTCAAAACCATAGCTGCGAAGACCGTTCAATTTGGCTTGAATCAAGCTCGTGCCCGCCCCGGAGAACGGGTCCAGCAGCGTATGCTGCGGCTTGGTATCCATTTCCGCCAGCATACGGTCGACCAACTCGGGACCGAAGCTCGGGGTAAGCCGGAACCAGCGATGCACAGGACTCAGCAGACCGCCGCGAAAGGTTGATTGCCGGACCGGCATAGGCTGATAAATGACGCGTTCCGTCTGTGGCATTCAGGTTTTCATCCTTTTTGTATGGAAATAGGCTTGAAAAAGCTTGCTACCATTATACCGTAAATGAAACTTCCATCTCAGCTTTTTTTGAACGGCTGGAGCGGGAAATTGATCATTATGGAAACCGATTTGCCGTCCTGCTCCTGGACCTTGACCAGCTCAAAAAAATCAACGACCGCTTCGGCCATGCGGCCGGGGATCGCTTGCTGCAGCAAGTTTCGCGGATTTTGCAGGGCATAGTGCGGGTAATGATTTTTCGGCGCGTCTGGGCGGTGATGAATTTGTCGCCTTGGTTCATTATGAAGCCTCTGATCGTGCATATGTAATGCAAAAAGCCTCTCCCGATATGGAAGAGACTTTGCAGCTGACCTGCAGTATCGGCATCAGTCTTTATCCCGAACACGGAAGGGCGGCCGACGAGCTGGTGAAGCATGCCGATTATGCCATGTACGAAATCAAGCGGGGCGGCCCAAACAACGTATCCGTATACCAACCGTTATCTGGGAATAAGGCTTGAGAACCCAAAATCAGTAAAAGATTTCAATGTATTTTTTAAGTCTTCTGGAGTCGTCCTGCAGCAGCTGAGCGGCCGCTGCCAGCTCCTCGGTTATGGCAGTTTGCGTTTGCGTCAAGGATGCGATGGCAGCAATTCCGTCCGCATTTTCTTTGGCTGCGGATGCCACTTCCTCGGCTCCGCGGGAAATCGTCGGCAGCTTCTCCATTTGCTCATGGACGGAGACGGAGATTTGCTCCACGGATTGGAATACGACGGATGTGGAGCTGTCGGCTTGCTCCAATACGGAGAGGGTTTGCTCGCCTTTTTCCGCTTCGCTTTTAAATTTCTCCGCCTGATCTGCGATTCTTTCTACAGCAATCGCAATATCATCCTGCAGCTGTCCGATTTGCAAATTGATATTTTGCACCTCCAGCGCGCTTTGGTCGGCCAGCTTCCTTACCTCGAGCGCTACCACCTGAAAGCCTCTGCCGCCTTCTCCCGCCCGCGCCGCTTCAATCGATGCATTCAGCGCCAGCAAATGGGTTTGTCCGGCCATATCCCCGACGATTTGGGTGATCTTGCCGATTTCTTCCGCCCGCGTTTCAAGCCGTTTGACCACTTCAAGGGTTTCCAGACTCTGCAGCAGCAGCTTGCGCATATCCTCGATCAGCGAGATGAAAGCTTGCTGTCCGGTTTCCATGGTTTGCAGCATCTGCTGTGTGTTTGTACGGGATAACGTGACATGATGGCGCACTTCATCGGACAACAGGACATAATGGTCGACCGTTTCCGCCATATTCCCGGAAAGTTCGGATTGTCTTATGCTGTTATTGGAAATGCGTTCCGCCTGATCGGCTATTGCGACCAGTTCATCGGCAGCTTGTACCGATACTTGCAGCAGATTTTCAGCCTTTTGTCGGGTCAGGGTGGCGCTTTCGTCGATTTCTTTTACCGTATTTCGCATCTGCTGGACCATCCGGTTGAAAGAAAGCGACAGCTCCATGATCTCATCCTTGGAATTGCGGACCGGCACTTCTATCTTCAGATTTCCCTTGCCGACTTCATTTGCGGCGTCATGCAAAGCGATCAGCGGCCCGACCAACAGCTTGGCGGCAATTCCCCCGAGAATGGCGCTCCAGCTAATGCCAAGCGCAAAGGTCAGGAGCATAAACAACCAGCCAGGCATCGATTGGGCGATCCAATCCTTCACCACTAATATAAAAAACGCGCTTGTGCCGTAGGTGATGGCAGCGACAATGGAGATTCCGAGAATCATTTTTTTGACCAAACTGAATTGTACCTTCATTTGAATCACTCCAAGAAGTTAGTTTCGGTGTTTATAAAATGATCATGGCAAAATAAGCGGAACACCCACAGTGATATTTGTCACTTTTGCAGCATTTGTTTCTAGCGAGTTTGTTTGCAGCAGGGAGTGTCGATACTAGTGGCGGAAGGGAAGTGTCCGGAATGAATGAAGGTATCGCGATTGTATTGCGGGTAAGCCTGACTTTCGCCATCCTGTTGATGCTTATTCGCCTGCAGGGCAAAAAGCAGATCGCCCAGTTTACTTATTTCAACTATATCAACGGCATTGCCATCGGTTCGTTGGCGGCAAACGTCGTATTCGTCAGAGACGAACCGTTCGGTTCAGGGCTGATGATGCTGGTCGTATGGTCGGCAATCACCTGGCTCGTCTCCTATTTGTCGATGAAAAGCGCACAGCTCAGAATATGGTTTGAAGGCGTTCCCCGATACATGATGAAGGAAGGCCATTTCATCGAGGAAAATTTGCGCAAGGAGTATATCACGCTCGAGGATTTGACTTCCATGCTAAGGCAAAAGAACAATTTCGCAGCAGCGGATGTGGAGCTGGCGATTCTGGAGCTGAACGGCAGCCTCAGCGTGCAGAGCAAAAGCGGCTTGCAGCCTGTTGTCAGGGGGGATCTGCAGCTTGAGGACAAGCCGTCCGGCATCGCCCTTCCGCTGATCGTGGACGGCGTCATTCACCATGAAAATCTAAAGGCCAACCATCTGAAGGAAGACTGGCTGCTTGCCAAAGCGAAGGCATTGGGCGCACAGCCGGAGGAGGTGCTGTATATGGAGCTGGGTGTGGATGGCAAGATTAAACTGGAGAAAAAGGAGTAAAAAAAGGATTTACCGCTCTAAGTGTCTAATTGTTCATAAACACGAAAATCCAATCTTAGTCTTTGTCGGAGTGATGTTTATGGCTTTTGAAATCAGACCTTATCCGGAGTGGTCCTGGTCGCAATCGCGCGACGGTATATTTCAGGAATGCAAACGCAAATATTATTTTTACTACTACGCTTCGCACAACGGGTGGCTGCGTGACGCCGATGAGCTTCGCCGCATCGCATACCGCTTTAAGCAGATATCCAATTTGTACTTGGTGCTGGGTGACGGCGTGCACCGCATGGCCGAATACGCCCTGAAAAAATGGCGGCTTGAGCAGGCGCTGCCGCAGCAGGCGGAGATTCTGGCGAACATCAAGCAAATGCTCAATCAGGCCTATAAGGATTCGAAAAATAAGGAGCTGTGGATGCAGCAGCCGAAGAAAAAGACGATGCTGCACGAAATGTATTATGGCGGCGAACTGCCGGGACGTCGCGTGGAGCAAATCAAGGAACGGCTCGATGCCTGCGTGGAGCGCTTCTTCCAATCCGCCAGCATGATCGAGCTTTGCGCCGACGGCGGCTCGCGGATCGTCGAAGTGGAGGAACTGAACACATTTGAAATCGCAGACGGGAAAGTCTATGTAAAGCTGGACCTGCTTTATCAAAAAGCAGACGGCACTTGGGTTATCGTCGATTGGAAAACCGGATTGGAATCGGAAAAAAACGAGAAGCAGCTGCTCTTGTACGCGCTTTTTCTGCATGATAAGTACGCAGCCGATTACAAACAGATGGAAATTCGCGTCGAGTACCTGCTTTCAGGCGAAACGGTAACCGTTGCTCCCGATCCGGGAGAGCTGGGAGAGGTCTGTGTGGAGGTCGAGCGAAGCATGCGGGAAATGAAGCGGTATTTGGCAGATGAGGGAGCGAATATTCCGCTGCCGATGGAGGACTTTCCCTCCAACCCAACCAGGAGAACGTGCACCGGCTGCAGCTTTCTGGAAATTTGCGGAGAAAAGTGGCAGGAAGCTTGACGAAAATCCTGTTCGGCGTTATGATCGGGTTAAGTTTAAACAAGTTATCAGAAAATTCTATGAAGAGAAAGAGTAGGGCATCTTTCCATTCTACAGAGAGTCGGCGCGTGCTGAAAGCCGATGCTTGGACGATATCCGAAAATCATCTCCGAGAAGTGAGCCGAAACGTATGCCGGAGTAAGCTTCAACGGCCGTCCGCCGTTATCCGGACCGCGCATTGATGGATGCGCTGACGAGTGCCATGAACGGTGAGTTGAACCGGATTTCATGGAATTAGGGTGGTAACACGGGTGAATTGCCCGTCCCTTTAGGGGACGGGTTTTTTTGTTTTTTTTATATAATCGCCAACCGGAAATGGAGAGATGATCATGCAAGAGACTGCCAAGAAAATTGAAATCGCCGATGTGATCCAAGCGGGCAGAGTGCTTCATCAAGTGGCCGAA
>CAZESH010000317.1:0-4906 GCA_964514665.1 uncultured Caryophanales bacterium | reverse complement strand
TGCTTTTCCAAGGACAATTTGCTGTTGATGATCAGCTTCTCCGCATTCAGCATCGTTGTATAATACCCGTAAATGTCATCGGAAAATTCAAAATAATGTATGCTTAACCCTAGTTGTTTGGCCAGTTCAAAGCTATCAAAATTAGCTAGGGCCTCTAATTTCTCCTGCTCTGTCACATCAATTCACCTCCATCTCTTAAACATAAATCTTAATTTAAGAATACCAAATATTTGTATAAAACGGAAGAAATATTATGTGGAATTTCAAAAAAAACTAAACTATTGCTTTTTTGAGTCCCTCGCTGTGTCGTGAAATAAAAGCGTCAGCATTTCCAAGATCCGATTGCGATCGGTTTCATCCAAGCCTTTGCCCTGAAATACCAAGTTTGCCCGTGAAAGCACATTCTCCAGTTCGATTTGGTATTCCGGCGAGAGCTCCTGTACTTGTTCAGCAGCGATTAAATGGCTTTCACTTAAATATCCGGATGCCTGCATTAATTTTTCATAGGGATAATTGTAGGCTTCCGAGAGAATCTTGAGCGTTTCCGGAGATGGCTTGATCGGATTTCCCGAACGGGGATCAATCCCTTTTTCAATAATCCCCAAGTACGTATGGCTTATTCCAGTAAGGCGACTCACTTCCCGAATCGATTGGTTACTCCTCAAAGATTTTAATAGCTTCCCTAGTTCAGACAAGTATGCCTCCCTCCTTCATCTGCACCATTATACTACACGTTTCTTCATTTTGCACCAATCACATCATGTAAACCATGATTTACACGATGTAAAACGTGTGATACAATAAGGGCATGATTGATTCTCTAATCCTGTCTTTGCAGGTGAACAAAATCATGCATCTGATCTGCCGAGTGTAAGGAGGAACCATAGTGAGAAGGCTGTCCAACGAGGGATTGCTCGAGGCTTATCATACCGCCGTGCAATTGAGACTGGATGCTGATTTTATCGAACTGCTGTTAGCAGAAATATACAGCAGAGGACTCTCCTTGGAATCATTTACACTCCCTGCGGAATCCTCGCCGAAGCGGAAAATGGGAAAGAAAAGCAATGACGTAACTTTAAAAGAATCCGCAGCAATTTATAACATTTAACCTTTCATAGTCTGAATTATGGGGGTAGTATTAATGAATCAGATTAACAAGGATGAAGAAAAATATTTGATGATGGCAATTCAAAGCGTACTATTTCGCAAGCGCAAAGAACTGTTCTCCAACGACAGCAAATCGACAAGCGAATTGTTAAGCTCGGAAATGGCCAAAGAAATATTGGCAAGCGCCAGAAATTTTAAGCATATTACGGAATCGATCAATTAAACAGCAGTTCAATACTTAAAATAATTCCTGTTGTTCAACCATAATCTTATTTAAAAAAGACCTTCTATGGAGCGGAGACGCTCCATATTGTTTTATATTCTTCCTATGTAAGGCTGTGGCATAACCTTTATGCGAAGCTATGCCATATTCGGGATAGGCAAGATCCCACTGCAAGCACATGCGATCCCGTGTCACCTTGGCGATAATGGAGGCGGCAGCGATCGACTGGCACAATTGATCGCCGTGAATGACCGACAATTGGCGAATCGGGCTATCCACAGTTTCTGCATCGATCAGCAGGTAGTCGGGAGGAAGCTTTAATGCTTTCAACGCTTGTTTCATAGCCAATCGGGATGCTTGTTTGATGTTGATTTGATCAATGACTGCCGAATCTACGCTTCCGATTCCTACCGCCAATGCCTCGCTCATAATGACTTCATAAAGCTGCTCCCGCTTTTTCTCGCTAAGCTTTTTGGAGTCATCAACACCCGCAATCTCTAAATCTCGGGGCAAAATAACGGCCGCAGCCACAACGTCTCCGAACAAGCAGCCTCTGCCAACCTCATCCAAACCGGCAATATGAAGAACCCCTTTTGCCCACAGTTCCCGTTCATAGCTTAACAATTCATCCCCTCCCCATTGTGCCTGAACTTGTTCATTGTGCGGGTAATTCCAGACTGATCCGTCCAAGCTTCCCGCTGCGAAGATCTCTTAAGATGATACCGCTTGCCTTCTCCAAATCGATCCTTCCGCCGGATTTCAGGCAGCCTCTGCGCCTTCCGATTTCCTCCATTACGGCAACAATGCTTTCCGGATCCTCCAGTTGCTCCGGCACTTCGGAAATTTCATAGCGCTCCTGCAAATTTTGTGGATAATGCTCCAGCAAAAAACGCATGGCAAAAAACGCAACATCTTCAATATACAGAATTTCCTCTTTGATCGCTCCGGTTACGGCCAGGCGGTATCCGACTACCGGGTCCTCAAATTTCGGCCACAGAATGCCGGGAGTGTCGAGAAGATCCATTTCCGATCCCACCTTGATCCACTGCTGGCCTTTGGTGATCCCGGGTTTATCGCCTGTCGCGGCAATACTGCGGCCTGCCAGACGGTTAATCAGCGTTGATTTGCCCACGTTCGGTATGCCTACAATCAAAGCGCGAAACGCACGGGGTTTGATCCCTTTGGCTATTTGCGATTGAATTTTATCCGCAAGCATTTCTTTGCAAACACTTATAATTTCCTGCATATGGGTGCCTGTCGTGGAGTCGATTGCGATCGTTTTGTTGGATCCTTCGCCTAAGGCTTGAATCCATTGTGTCGTTACTTTCGGGTCGGCCATATCCGCTTTATTGAGGATGATCAGCCTCGGCTTGGATTTGGTCAGCTCGTCCATCATGGGATTGCGGCTGGATGCCGGGATTCTGGCGTCCAACAGCTCGATGACAATATCGATGATTTTCAGCTTTTCTTCGATTTGTCTCCGAGCCTTGGTCATGTGGCCGGGAAACCATTGAATCGTCATTTTCCCACCTCATATGCATGTTTAATGAAATGGATTTTATCGAGCGGCCAAAAAACAAAATCCGCTCGTCCGATGACTTTGTTATACGGTACGAAGCCCACATCATCAAAACGGCTGTCCCTGCTGTTGGGACGATTGTCTCCCATTACAAATAAACTTCCTTCCGGAACTTTTACAGCCTCCAGCTTGCCGTTTACATAGTTAAAATCCCGGTTATTGTAAGTTGTCCCCTTCTTTTGGGCCTGATCGATTGCTTCCTGTATGTAGGGTTCAGCAATTTTTTTTCCGTTAATATACACATTATCCCCCTGCACTTTGACGGTATCGCCCGGCACGCCGATTACCCGCTTGATGTAATCCTTGCCTTCCGGAGCAAGAAATACGATCACTTCGCCGGGCTTGGGGTGACGAAGCGTGTAGATGAGCTTATTGACAATCAAACGTTCGCCGGTAAAAAAATTAGGATGCATCGACGGGCCGTCCACGACAAAAGGCGCAAATATAAACCATCGGATCAAGGCAACCAAAACACCTGCAATCAGGATCGCTTTAATCCATTCTACAGCTTCGTTCTTAATATGTGCTTTATGATCTGTTTCCATCAATGTTTTCCCTCTTTCTCCATTCGATTGCTGGCAGTGAATAAGGACGATTGATCCAAGCAAGCACTGCCTTGGCGCTCATTGATATATTTTATCATTCCTCCTTGCGATAAAAAAGCGGAAATGAAAATACTTAGCAAAATTTAAGGTTTGGAAAAAGTTCGACGCCAAATGAAAAACCTCTACCCGAGGCCTCCCATAGATGAGCGACCGCGCTTAGAGGTTGGTTTTATCGCCAAATAGAATTTCAACGGGACTAAGCTGTGCCATAACTTATAAATTCTATTGTGGTAAAAAAGGGCTTGCTTGAGCAAGCCCTTCACATGATTATCTTCTGATTTCAGTAATTCTTGCCGCTTTACCGCGCAGTTTACGCAGATAATAAAGCTTGGCGCGCCGAACTTTACCCCGGCGAGTCACTTCAATTTTGTCAATTTTCGGCGAATGCAGCGGGAAAGCTCTTTCAACACCTACACCGTAAGAAATTTTCCTCACTGTAAAGGTTTCACTAATGCCGCCGCCGCGACGCTTGATTACAACACCTTCGAAAATCTGGATACGTTCACGAGTTCCCTCAATGACCTTTACGTGAACCTTCAACGTATCTCCAGGACGAAAGCTTGGCAAATCTTTACGCAAAAGCTCTTGCGTCATCTCTCTCACAATACTGTTCATTGTTGACTCCCTCCTTCCACACAGGTGTTCTTGAAGCTCGGCATGATCGCTATCATGTTCCTCATCGCTTTCAGCGGACCACCGTATTAAACACAGACAACAGCAATAATTCTAACATATGAGGGTAAAAAATACAAGGATTTATACTATTTATTCTATTAAATCTATGACCGGGCGCTTGTCTCTTCTCTCCGGATCTCGTCCAGCACAGCCTTCTGCTCTTCGCTCAGTTCAAGCTTCTCAAGCATGTCGGCTCTTCGCCGCAGCGTCCGCCTAAGTGCCTCTTTCATTCTCCAGCGTTCAATATTGTCATGATGACCGGACAAAAGCACCTCGGGTACCTTCCAGCCGCGGAAATCAGCAGGCCGGGTGTAGTGGGGATGCTCCAGCAATCCTGTGGAAAACGAATCGCTAACGGCAGAGCGTTCATTGCCGAGAGCTCCAGGCAGCAGGCGGATAACGCTGTCGATAATTGCCATGGCCGGAATTTCCCCGCCGGTAAGCACGAAATCACCGACAGACAGCTCATCGGTCACCAAGTGCTCCCTGATCCGCTCATCATAGCCTTCGTAATGACCACAGATCAGGACTAGATGATCCTCACGGCTGAATTCCTCTGCGTGCCGCTGGCTGTATGGCGCTCCCTGCGGGCATAGCAGAATCACCCGGGAACTTCCCTCGGAACGCGCCAGCGACTCCACCGCATCGAACAAAGGCTGCGGGGTCAGCACCATGCCTCCCCCTCCCCCGTATGGGTAATCATCAACGGTATGGTGC
>CAZESH010000316.1:0-4935 GCA_964514665.1 uncultured Caryophanales bacterium | reverse complement strand
TGACATGGGTAATCATCGAATAAGGAGGGTCAATTTAAGTAATCTCCGTATAGATGAATACATGTCATTCAACGAACCCGTTTGTGAATATGTCAGAACGAAGGACAAGGAATATGTGAGGCTGCAATCAGGAATCTATGATTTGGAATAATAGGGTTAATTGTAAAGTGTTTATTGCGGCTTGATTGGTGAAAACTGAATGTATTAACTGCTTACAACTTAAATAAATATAGGTGATTTGCTTTATGGTTTTGAGAGTGGGTAGTTATTCATTAGCGATAATAATATTACTTTACTTAACAGTAATTTTCCTGCCCGAATCAATCAACATAAATGAGGATGTTTCAAGGTCACTGTTCGTAATAATGACAGCAATATTTTTTGCTGTATCAAAAGAGAAGTGGTGGATAAAGATTGTTTCCACGCTTCTGGGTCTTGTTGTATTTTTAATACTGATTGTTTTACTCGTTCCTTAGAAAGATATTGGTCTGAAGAGCTAAGACAATAGAGGAGCATGTACTTAAGGGGCATCCATCACCGGTTGCCCTTTGTGCCGCAAAAGCACGGTTCTTTCTTTCCCGTACAGGCACTTCCGGGCGATTGCCCACATACAATGTAACAATCTCCGTATATGCTGCATTGTTTGTGGTCAGATAACTTGGGAGGTGACGCTTGAAGTGCCTGGAATTTTTGCCGCAATTGCATTGATCGTAAAAGAATTGATGCTGCTGGTATCGTACGTAAAGAACAACGCCTTTCCCCAGCCGTTGACGGAAGAGGAGGAAATCAGGCATCTGCGCTTGATGGCCGAAGGCAACCCGAAATCCCGCAATATGCTGATCGAACACAATCTGCGTTTGGTCGCGCATATCGTCAAGAAATTCGATAACACGGGCGAGGATTTGGAGGATTTGATATCCATTGGAACGATCGGATTGATCAAAGCCATCGAGAGCTTCCAGCCGGATAAGGGGACAAAGCTGGCTACCTTCGCGGCGAGATGTATTGAGAACGAGATTCTCATGCACCTGCGATCACTGAAAAAATCCAGAAAGGACGTATCTCTCCATGATCCGATCGGGACGGATAAGGAAGGCAACGAAATTACTCTCATCGATATACTCGGCACGGAGGCCGATGAAGTCATTGACAAGGTGCAGCTGAAAATAGAGAAGAGCAAAATTTTTCAAAATTTGAGCATATTGGATGATCGTGAACAGGAGGTTATCAAAGGCAGATTCGGTTTGATTCAGGGAAAGGATGAACGGACGCAGCGCGAGATTGCCAAGGAGCTCGGCATCTCGCGTTCATATGTGTCGCGGATCGAGAAGCGGGCGTTGATGAAGCTGTATCATGAGTTTTATAAAGCGAAGCGTTAGCCAAGAAAGCGTGCTGAAAGCTTCAATAACCGAGGGAGCGAGGATTCGCTCCTTTTTTATGAAGCCAGGTTGACGGAACATTTACGGCAAAGTCATCGTTCATAATGATGATGATTCATTTAGAGGATGTGATGAATGGTGATATTTTTGCAAAAGATCCAATACGGCCTGACGTTGGGAGTACTCCTGCTTTTCCTTGGCGGGTGCACCCGCGAAGCCGATGTGCAAGCCTTAGACAACATCAAGAAAATCAGGGTATTTGACCGGCAAAGCCAAATTTTAGTCGTCGAAATCACGGATCGAACCAAGATAGAACACATATTGGATGCCATTCATCATTCGAATCAAGGTGCATTTAGTGATCCTGAACCGATGGGGAATCTGTATACGGTTGTATTTATATCAGACAGCAAGCAGGTCAAGTATGTGTATAATGATTTATTGGAATATGGCGGGAAGCTTTATCCCGATGATGATCAATTGCAGAAGCAAGTGAGGTCGCTTCATTATGAATTCGGCGATTTGCTTCTAGGGGCGGAAAACTAACCGCGTTCAGTCATTAATTCCAGGGTTATCAGCATTGTCACTATCATGAGAGTAAGCAATAAGAGTTATTTCTTGTCCGATCTGATTCTTAATGTCTTCCTCCAACTTTCGGATTCTTTTAATGAAAGTGTCGTCTATTTCGGCAATTTTGTATTTTTCCACGAATATCACCTCTTTATTATTATCATCAGATGATGTGAAATTCATACAGTTGATATATTTATTGGAACGACTACTTATTTTTTACTCCTTGGACCTAACGGAGTTTTTTTAGTGCGACTTTCGATCGGTTCACCATGGTCTTTTCTACTGTATAGAAGATACGAAAGATACTACGAGAACATTTTGCTGAATAACTATATAAGTTTAAAATCCCCCAATCTATGGACTATGGACCGGGGGATTTTCTTGCACCAGCGGCTGTAATCAAATTCTCTGCGATTCCCAATCCGCATACAAGCCGGACCCGCTGCAGCCGGGACAATCCAAGTTGTCCTTGCTGATGTAGGTCAGTTCATTAAACAGGATGGGATGGTATCCTTTTCCGTAACATTCGGGACATTTTCCTTCTGTTTTCATCCGGTCCATATGCTTTGTGCGATTGGATTCCATCCATCCGGATAAGGCGCTTATCAGCCCCATGTTGCATTCACCTCACGATTCTTGGAATTATTCCTATTTTGCAAATGTCAGGTTGAAATTATACCCAGCGGCATATTATGCCTTCCGAGAGATGAGAATCCACTTGCGGACGATTGCGCATTTGAGATTGCGCAAGAACAGGTCACTGCGATAAAAAACGACAAGGAAAAACACCCGTTTTGCTCTAAAATCAGGCACAATGTCCCTTGCTTAAAATCCGTTTTGAGCGTATATTTTATGGAGTCTCGCAACAGCGCCGCAGCCCGGCGCTGTTGCGCTATATCGAAAAGAATGGGATCACTGCAAAAGAGAGAAAAAAGAGAGAAAAAAAGAACGATCAAAAAAAGAGAGAGAGAAACCGTACTGGGGGAGTCCTAAGTGTCACTTGCAATTTTGTTGGCGATTTATTCGCCTTTTTTGGCGATGCTTCCGGTGGTTGTGCTGATTTACCGCATGTCCATGGAAGAATTCAGTTTGCGGCGCAGCCGCTGGACCAATGGATTGTTGGTTTTGTTCTTTTGGTCCGTGTTTGTCGGAACGGTCAATGAGGAAGGGCTGTCCGTCCTGTCCTCGCTGGCGATATTTGGCTATGCGGTCGTACTGCACTACATGCAAAGAAAATATCGCAAGGAAACGGATATCGAAGGCTTGGCAAAAACCGTTTACTGGTTCAGTATCGGGTCTGCGGCGTTCACTTTTCTTGAATATTTCGGTGCTATTTCTCCTGAGCCGCGCATGTGGAAGTATCTGCTCGGCACAGTCGTATCGGATGAAGCCGATTATCTTCGCTACGGCGGGACGTTTTTCAACGCCAATGTCGCCGGAACCTGGTATGCCGTCATGCTGCTTGTCGGTTATTACCTGATGAAGCGGTCTTCCGGATGGAAGAACAAGCTGATTTATGCAGCTTCCGGCTTAACGTTCGGCGCTTCCCTGATGATCACGCAGTCCCGTGCCGCCATGCTCGGCTTAGGGATAGGCATGATCGTCTATGCTTACTATGCCGGCCACAAGAAAAAAGTGCTTCTGCTCACCGCCGCCACTGCAGCCTTTGTCGTTCTTATGCTGTTTTATCCGGACTGGTTTCCGCGGGGCAATATTCTCTATTCTTCGATCCAAGATCGGCAGGCGATTTGGATCAACAGCTTTCGGCTGTTTTTGATGAAGCCTTTGACCGGATGGGGGCTGTTCGGAATTTATCAAGCCGATCCAAGGATTTTTCAATATATCCGGGTCTTTCACGCACACGACATTCCGCTCACTTTTGCCGCAACACTGGGCATTGCCGGACTTTTGACGTTTTTCTGGCTGCAGTGGATTTTATACCGGGATATCCGCTTTCTTCACCATCGGGGCTGTCGGCTTGTGCCGCTGCTGGCTGGTGCCAATGCGATGATATTGGGCCAAGGGCTGTTTGACTTCACGATCATGAATCCGCAAGCCGGGCTGCTTTACATCGGTTCGGCGGCACTGATCGAGGGATTGGCGTACTCGTACTCCTATGCAATCGTACGCGGCTGGAAGCCTGTTCCCATCCTGCTCAGGCCGACTCTGCCGAAAAAGGGCAATCAGGTGCATTTAAGTGCCACGTATCGGGGAAATTAGCGGAAATTGGCTATGTACAATAGTTTAGGATTTTTTATTGGAATCACCCCGTGCGTGCTAGGTGTGGTATAAATGCCGCTCACAAATGCGCGTTTTTTTTGTTATAGTAATACTATCAAGAAATTATTTTCATCATGCAGCGATAATTGAAAGGGGTACTGGATGAACGCGCGAACGAATAAAATGACAAGAATCGCCGTAATCGGCACAGGGGCGGTGGGCTCTACCACTGCCTACACACTTTTGCTCCGCGAGCGGATGTCGGAGCTGGTGCTGATCGACGTCAACAAGGATAAAGCGCTCGGTGATGCGCTGGATATGAATCATGGCTTGCCATTTACCGGCAACGTCAAAGTATGGGCCGGAGATTACGAGGATTGCGCCGATGCCGATATCATCATCATTGCCGCAGGCGCTGCGCAAAAGCCGGGGGAAACCCGGCTCGACCTGCTTAACCGCAACACGCAAATCTTTGAAAGCATCATCTCGCAGGTGGTCCGCTATAATGATCACGGGATCATGCTGATTGCAGCCAATCCGGTGGATATCATGTCGTATGTGACGTGGAAAAAGTCGGGCTGGCCCGCTCACCGCGTGATTGGCTCCGGCACGCTGCTGGACAGCGCACGGTTTAGGTATTTGATCGGAGAAAAAATGCACATCGATCCGCGCAGCATTCACGCCCATATTGTCGGGGAGCACGGAGATACCGAGGTGCCCTTGTGGAGCTTGGCTAATTTTGCCGGCGTGGATCTGACGCTTT
>CAZESH010000315.1:0-4936 GCA_964514665.1 uncultured Caryophanales bacterium | reverse complement strand
TGATCACCATTTAAATTAAGGAATTCGAGTTTACACAAAATTGTGGACAGACCCTCGTAAGCCGCGTCTTGCTTGCGTTCGATTCTTTCAAGGCTTCCTTCAACGGAATTGAAACGTTTATCAACAGTTTGTTCCAAGGAATCCATACGGCTTTCGAACGAATCCATGCGACCGTTTAAGTTTCGCAATTCGTCCAATACTTGCTTCATCAATTCTTCCATTCAACAACATCCCTTTCCTACTACTATTTTTATTATATATCGAAAACCCGCCAATGTGGAAGGTGAACAACCGAAAAACGACCAAGATCGGCCAAAATTTATATTATTCAAATTCAATAGCTTCAACGGCTTTTGTGACGTACTTATCCGCGATACCTTTTCCGAAAGTATGCCGTAAACTATGCGGGGAAAATCTTAAAAATATGTCTCCCGATTAGGATTTTTTTGTTCCCTTTCGAAAGATTTCAGCAGCGCAAATCTTTTAATCCCCAGAAGTCATAGAAATAGCAAGATTCCCCAATCGCTCTGCTTCTTTGATATCTCCTTTTATATAAGCTTCTTCGGCCTTTAAAATATATTTTGTTGCTTCACTTATTACTTTGTTCTTCGCCAGATGGAAACTTTCTTGGTGACCTTCCTGCTTCGAATTGTTTTTTTTGCATGTAGATTGTAGTCAGACCAATAGTTTTTTGCTGTTCATTCTTAATATACGCAAGTTGTTTTTCCGCTTGTTCGAAATTTCCATTTAAAAATTCAACAAGAAAAGCTAAATAGGGGCGTCGTTTCCTATACCTATTCAGGAGTTTTTCTACATTTCTCATATTCTTCGTCAGAAACAATATGTATAAATTCCTTCCCCAAAGCAAGGTAAAAGAAAGTACGAACAATATTAAAAATACCTGAAACCAACTTGGGTGATACTGAAGTTTGCCCATAAGAAAGCCTAAAACGGCACCAAAAACACCCAATAAAACATATGGCAAATAGTATGCCATTTCCTATCACCCCTAAAATTCTTTGATTCACAATATTATCCTGCCCATTGCGGGACTTCCTTTCGTTAGTAAACCCGCTTTCTTGCTTCGGTCAGATCCTTTTTCAGCCATTCTTTTTTGTCTTCGTCATGAAAAACCGCCGCCGGGTGGTAGGTAGGCATTATTTTGATACCGTTCTTTTCCTGCCATTCCCCCCTGATTTGCGTGATCTTTGCCTTCGGATCGATAACCGCCTGAACGGCAACACTCCCCAGACAAACAACGACTGCGGGACGAATTAACGTGATTTGACGGATCAAAAACGGCAAAGCTTCCTTGATTTCCGATTTCCTGGGTGTCCGGTTGCCGGGCGGCCTGACTTTTAACACATTCGTTACATAACAATCCTCCCTGCGAATTTGCGCCTCTTGCAAATATTTATTGAGCAACCGGCCGGCATTGCCTACGAAAGGGCGGCCCGATTCGGCCTCCTCTTCCCCCGGGGCTTCCCCGATCAGCATGAATTTCGCATGTTCCGGTCCTTCGCCAAAAACAACGTTTTCCCCGGCTGCCGGAAAAAAAGTACGGGTACAAACGTCATTCAAGGTCCGCAGATCGGTTATGCTGTCAAAGGCGATCATGGCGACCGTCATATCAAAATCACCTCATCCTTGGAAGTTTCCTTCTTCGGCATTTCCGCTTCCAACATCTGCTTCTCCAGCAGTTCCTTCAACATGCGGCCATTGATCGCAGCTTGCGCCCGGTAATGGTTGTTCATGCTGATAAAGGTCTTTTCGGTCCGCTCGGAAAGCTTTAAAATTTTCGGAACCCATTCTTTCAATTGCTCTTCGGTATATAAGTAATCGTACCGTTCATGGGATTCTTTATGATGCCACCACTTTTTGTAATTGCGTCCATGAAAGCGGATATACCCGATTTGGCTAGTGGCTCTGATTACCGGAGGAACCAAAGTTTTGAACTGCGGTTCGTCCACACAAACATATCCGATCTCTTCTTCTTCCAGAAGCCGGAAAATGCCTTCTTCAATCCATTCTTCGTGCCGAAATTCAACGGCAACCGGGATCTCTCCCATCCATTCCTTGAACTGCTTCAAGTAATCCCGGTTGTTGTCTTTGTTGCGAAAGCTCGTCGGAAACTGAGCCAGGACACAGCCGAGTTTGTCCGCTTGAATCAGCGGTTTTAAAGCTTCCCTGAATTCGGAAAAAAGCGGTTCATTCTGTTCCCGTTCATGGGTCATCCCCTTGTTGGCTTTAATGACGAATTGAAAATGCTCCGGCGTTTGCTCATGCCACTTTTGGAGCATCGATGCGGTAGGCATTCTGTAATAGGTCGTATTGATCTCCGTAAATGGGAATTCACGTGCGTAAAACTGCAGCAATTCTTTTTTATTCAACTTTTCCGGGTAAAAAATTCCCCGCCAATCCTCATAGCTGTAGCCGGCAGTTCCGATGAGAAGCATGGGTCAACCTCCAATGGCTTTGATTTTTTCTGCAACGATTTGGAAACTCATTTCCTCGATCCGCAGAATTCCTTCCACTATAATTCCCTGCGGATTCAATTCATATAAGCCATGCTTGTATATTTTGGGGTACAAAACAACTTCGGCCATCTCGGAATGATCCTGCAAAACAAGGCACAATACATAGTCCCTGTCCCCTGCCGGCTGACGCCTGCTGTGAATCACGGTGCCGCAGATCCGAACCCGGGTATTGTTTTTCAGATCACCCAAAGCTTCAATCGGAACGATTCGATACTGCTTCAAAAACTGCCGCCACTTTTTCGAAGGGGTTGGGTCCAGTGAAAACCCAAGCGATGTTTTTTCCATTTTTCTCCTTTCACTTTCGGAAAAATCAGGAATCGAATCCGGGGATTCATCGTCAAATAAACCGGGCTGGGAATCATTCAAGAACTTTATCATTTGCCGTCGGTTATTTCCCAAACGATCACACGCTCCTGAAGCGATCCACGCTTCCAAAACCGAACCTTTGATCCGACGGGTTTTCATCCTCGATACAAGATCCTGCAGGGAGTTAAACTTTCCATCTTTCCGGCGGGAATGCATAAGAGAAGCAACAGCTTCCACTCCGGTTCCTTTAATGGCATCCATGCCTAAGCGAATTCCATGTTTCCCGGCTCGAAAACCAAAGCCGCTCTCGTTCACATCCGGCCCAAGCAGGGTAATTCCCATTTTTGCAGTTTCTCTGTAATATACCCTTTTATCGTAATAGCCTCCTTGCAAACTCAGCAAAGAGGCCATGTATTCCTTAGGATAATGCGTTTTCAAATAGACGGTCCAATAGGAGAGGTAAGCATAGGAAACACTGTGCGCCTTGACAAAGCTGTATCCCACAAACCGGGCCAGAAAATGAAACACGGCGGAAGCGCGTTCTTCCGACCGTCCTCGTTCCATCGCGCCGCGAATAAATCGTTCCCGGTGGCATTCCAGGGCATCCATCCTTTTTTTGGAGAGCGCGCTTCTTAAAGAATCCGCTTCACCCATCGAATAGCCGGCTACCGCATGAGCGATTTGCATCACCTGTTCCTGATATAGAATCAAACCGTAAGTGCCCGATAGAATCGGTTCCATTTCCGGCAATAAAAAATCACTTTTTTCTTCCCCTCGCCGTCTTCGAAGATAAGTTTCCACGATGCCCTCTTCCCAAGCCCCAGGACGATACAGAGCCACAAGTGCGGTAAGATCCTCCAGATTTTCGGGCAGCATCCTTCGCATCAGATTCCGAATCCCCATGCTTTCCAATTGAAAACAGCCGAGTGTATTTCCTTTTTCCATGGTTCGAAAGGTTTCCGGATCATCCAGGGGAATATCCTCCATTTCCATTTCCTTGCCCGAAAGCTCCCTGATTGCTTGAAACGTATCATGAATGACGCTGAGAATTCGCGATCCCAACAAGTCGATTTTCAATAGACCAAGCGCATGAATATCTTCTTTGGTCAAAGAAGTCATCCACTCTCCATTCGACCTTTGTTGCAAAGGGATCGTGCGCGCCAAATCTTCATCCCCAATCAAAATCCCCGAAGGATGAGCGGAGTGATTTCTGGGCAATCCTTCGATCTGTTCAGCCAAGCGGAACAAAGATTTGTACGGTTCTTGGCCCATCGGCAACTTTTGCAGTTCAGGCAGCGTTTCCAGGCAATGGCGGATTCCTCCTTTTCCGGAGAAAGCGGGAAGAAGCTTCGCAAGAAGGTCAATGTGTTCAGGAGGCAGATTCAAACATTTCCCCGCCTCTCTGACGGCCCCTCTGGTACCGAATGTGTTTATAACGCCGATGTGGGCGACCCGGTTCGCCCCGTACTTATCTTTTAGATAATGCAGGATTTCGGAGCGTCTGATCTGACAAACATCAAGATCGATATCCGGCAAATCGGCACGGTCCAGGCTCAGAAACCGTTCGAAAGAAAGTCCGTAAACAAGCGGATTGACTTCCGTAATGCCAAGCAAATAAACCACAAGACTCCCGGCAGCGGAACCTCTCCCCGGTCCAATGGGAATTTTACTTTTTCGCGCAAATTGAACCATACTCCAAACGATGAGAAAATAGGAGGCCAATCCGCGGCTGATAATGACATCCAGTTCCTTGTTTATCCGATTCATGATCCGCTCTTGTTCCGAATGATCCAGCGCATCCATATCAAAACGTTTCCGTAAACCTTCCTTGCAAAGATGTTTTAACAAGTTTTCCTCATGCTCCTCTTCAGGGACAGGGAACTTCGGGAGTCTGCGACTTTCCGATTCCAATTGAAACCGGCATCGCTGCGCGATTCGCACCGTATTCGCCAAAGCCTCGGGCAGATCGTGAAACTTGTCCTTCATTTCCTGCGGAGAGGGAAGATAAAAGGCGCCCGCACCCGATTGCTGACAAGAATGGCGGTTTTGCAGCATCGAACGCAGAGATGCATCCTCAGGAGCAAGGTACCGAA
>CAZESH010000314.1:0-4987 GCA_964514665.1 uncultured Caryophanales bacterium | reverse complement strand
GAATCCGCGGCAAACCTTGTGTGATATCGTCTCCAGCAACGCCTCCGGTATGGAACGTACGCATGGTCAACTGTGTTCCGGGTTCACCGATCGATTGCGCTGCGATAATGCCTACCGCTTCACCGATTTCTACAAACTTTCCGGTCGCCAGGTTGCGGCCGTAGCATTTTTTGCAGACGCCATGGCGAGTGCGGCAGCTCAGAACGGAGCGAATCTGCAGCTTCTCGATACCGGCGGCAATTAAAGCGTTCGCTATGTCGGATTCAATCATTTCATTACGGCTGACGATGATTTCATCGGTTTCGGGATGACGGATTGTTTCAAAGGCATATCTGCCTTCGATCCGGTCATACATATCTTCGATGACTTCTTTGCCGTCATGAATCTTGCTTACGATAAATCCTTTGTCTGTACCGCAATCGTCTTCGCGGACAATGACGTCCTGTGCCACGTCGACAAGTCTTCTTGTGAGGTAACCCGAGTCTGCAGTCCGCAAAGCTGTATCGGCCAAACCTTTCCGCGCTCCGTGTGTGGAAATAAAATATTCCAAGACGGTCAAGCCTTCACGGAAATTCGATTTGATCGGCAGCTCGATGATCCGGCCTGACGGGTTGGCCATCAAACCGCGCATACCGCCCAGCTGGGTAATCTGTGATTTGTTACCCCTTGCTTTGGATTCGACCATCAAGTTAATCGAGTTGTATTTATCCAGAGACTTCATCAAGATCTCGGTAATATCACTTTTCATTTTATCCCAAATGCTGATCGTGCGGTCATAGCGCTCTTCGTTGGTGATCAAGCCGCGGCGGTACTGATTTTGTACCGTTTTGACCTTGTCCTCGGAATCGCTGAGCAGCTGCTGTTTCTCAGGCGGCACAATAACGTCTGATACGGCGATGGTGATGCCCGCCTTGGTGGAATAAGTAAAACCAAGCTGCTTGATATCATCCAAGATGACTGAAGTTTTGGTTGTATGGTAACGGCGGAAGCATTCGGCGATGATCGTCCCCAAATATTCCTTGCCTACCGCACCCTTATCAGCAGTGCTCATGATCAGCTCACGAACGTTGACGCCTTTTTCGTAAATGAAATAACGGTCCGGCGTTCCCTTTAACAGGTTTTCCTTCGTCGCTTCATTGATATAAGGAAACTCGGGCGGGAAAATTTCGTTAAATATGATTTTCCCTACCGTTGTGACAAGCAGCGCACCCTGCTGTTTCTCCGTAAACGATTGTTTATTGAGAGCTTTGACCGGAATCGCCACCCTGGCATGAAGCGAGGCATTTCCACTTTGATAAGCGGAAATCGCTTCGTTGGTGGAGCGGAAAATCATGCCGCTGCCCATGGCTTCCGGATTATCCAGAGTCAGATAGTAAGAACCAAGCACCATGTCCTGTGAAGGCGTAACTACCGGCTTGCCATCCTTAGGATTCAAAATGTTGCCGGAAGCCAGCATCAGAATGCGTGCTTCCGCCTGCGCCTCAGCAGACAGCGGTACGTGCACAGCCATTTGGTCGCCGTCAAAATCGGCGTTGTAAGCCGTACAAACGAGCGGATGAAGCTTGATTGCGCGTCCTTCCACCAAAATCGGCTCAAATGCTTGGATTCCCAGTCTGTGCAGCGTGGGGGCACGATTCAGCAGTACGGGATGCTCCTTGATTACTTCCTCCAGCACGTCCCATACTTCCGGACTTACCTTTTCCACTTTGCGTTTGGCGCTTTTAATGTTATGGGCCAATCCCTTGTTGACCAGTTCTTTCATAACGAACGGTTTGAACAGTTCCAGCGCCATTTCTTTGGGAAGTCCGCACTGGTACATTTTCAAACTCGGACCCACGACGATAACGGAACGCCCTGAATAGTCCACGCGTTTGCCGAGCAGGTTTTGACGGAAACGGCCTTGTTTACCCTTCAGCATATGGCTGAGCGATTTAAGCGGACGGTTGCCGGGACCTGTTACGGGACGGCCGCGACGACCATTATCGATCAACGCGTCGACGGCTTCCTGAAGCATTCTCTTTTCGTTTTGCACGATAATATCCGGAGCGCCCAAATCAAGCAATCGCTTAAGGCGATTATTGCGGTTGATCACACGCCGATACAGATCATTCAAGTCGGACGTGGCAAAACGTCCGCCGTCAAGCTGAACCATCGGACGCAGTTCAGGCGGAATCACGGGGAGCACATCAAGCACCATCCAATCCGGATTGTTGCCGGATTGACGGAACGCTTCAAGCACCTCCAGACGCTTGATCGCACGGTTTCTGCGCTGTCCTTGAGCGGTTTTCAGCTCCTCTTTCAAGACGTTCAATTCTGCCATGACATCGAGGTCCTGCAACAGCTTTTTGACAGCTTCGGCACCCATGCCGGCTTGAAAGCCATAACCGTATTTTTCCCGATAGCTGCGGTATTCCTTCTCGGACAGCAGCTGCTTTCTCTCCAATGGAGTTTCGCCCGGATCAGTCACCACATAGGAGGCAAAGTAAATGATCTCCTCCAAGGATCGCGGAGACATATCCAGAGCAAGCCCCATTCGACTCGGGATTCCTTTGAAATACCAAATGTGCGAAACGGGGGCGGCAAGCTCAATATGCCCCATACGCTCGCGGCGCACTTTCGCTCTGGTTACTTCAACACCGCAGCGATCACAGACCACGCCTTTATAGCGTACGCGTTTGTATTTGCCGCAATGGCATTCCCAGTCTTTGGTCGGACCGAAAATCTTCTCACAGAACAATCCTTCTTTTTCCGGTTTCAACGTTCGATAGTTGATTGTTTCCGGTTTTTTCACTTCTCCGCGGGACCACGAACGGATTTTATCCGGTGAAGCCAAGCCTATTTTCATAAACTCGAAATTATTAACGTCCAGCAAGGAGCAACCCTCCTTAAGAATGTACTTATGAATTTGCCTTAACCACGTGCCGCCCGAATCAACCGAGCAGCGTTGCAACAGGGCGTTATTCCACTCCGACTTCAGCGCCTTCAAGATTCAGGTTCAGCTTGTCGTTGCTGCTGTCGTCTTCATCATCAATTTCTTTCATGATGATTTCTTCTTTGTCTTCTGTCAGAATTTTCACGTCCATACCGAGGCTTTGCAGTTCCTTGATCAACACTTTAAATGATTCGGGAACACCCGGCTCCGGTACGTTTTCCCCTTTGACAATCGATTCATAAGTTTTCACCCGGCCGACCACGTCATCCGACTTGACAGTAAGGATTTCTTGCAGCGTATAGGCGGCACCGTAAGCTTCCAGCGCCCAAACCTCCATCTCGCCGAAGCGCTGGCCGCCGAACTGGGCTTTGCCTCCGAGCGGCTGCTGCGTAACAAGCGAGTAGGGGCCTGTAGAACGGGCATGAATTTTATCGTCAACCATGTGAGCCAGCTTGATCATGTACATCACGCCGACCGTAACCTCACGCTCGAACGGCTCTCCCGAGCGTCCGTCGAACAGAAGCGTTTTGCCGTTGCGCTGCATACCGGCCTCTTCCATGGTGTCAAACACATCGTTTTCTCTTGCTCCGTCAAATACCGGAGTCGCCGTATGAATGCCGAGCAGCTTGGCAGCCATACCGAGATGAACCTCCAAAACCTGGCCGATGTTCATCCGTGAAGGTACGCCGAGCGGATTGAGCACAACCTCGACCGGTGTTCCGTCAGGAAGGAACGGCATATCCTCTTCAGGGAGAATGCGGGCAATGACCCCTTTGTTGCCGTGGCGCCCTGCCATTTTATCCCCTTCTGAAATTTTTCGTTTTTGGGCAATATATACACGCACGAGCTGATTCACGCCGGGAGGCAGTTCGTCGCCGTTCTCGCGGGTAAACACTTTTACGTCAACGACAATGCCGTCGGTTCCGTGAGGAACGCGAAGCGAAGTGTCTCTGACCTCGCGGGCTTTTTCACCAAAGATGGCATGAAGCAGCCTTTCCTCTGCTGTCAGTTCGGTCACGCCTTTCGGTGTAACCTTCCCGACCAAAATGTCGCCGGCGCCGATTTCCGCACCGACACGAATGATGCCGCGCTCATCAAGATTTTTCAAAGCGTCTTCGCCAACATTCGGGATGTCGCGCGTAATTTCCTCCGGACCCAGCTTCGTATCTCTGGCTTCGGACTCATACTCTTCAATATGGATGGATGTGTAAACATCCTCTTTGACAAGCTTTTCGCTCAGCAGGATCGCATCCTCGTAGTTGTATCCTTCCCAAGTCATGAAGGCAACGACCACATTGCGGCCCAAGGCCAATTCGCCAAGCTCCGTGGAAGGACCATCCGCGAGAATTTCATTTTTTTGCACAATGTCGCCCTTGCGTACAATCGGACGCTGGTTAATGCAAGTTCCCTGATTCGATCTCATAAATTTGTGGAGTCGGTATTTGATCAGGTCGCCCTTCACTTCTTTTCCGTCCACAACGCCGATCTCTCTGACGGAAATTTCGTTGGCGGATACCCGTTCAACAATACCGGGAGTTTTGGAAAGAATGCAGACGCCCGAATCCTTCGCCGATTTATGCTCCATTCCGGTACCGACCAGAGGCGATTTCGGAATCAGCAGCGGTACAGCCTGACGCTGCATGTTCGAGCCCATCAAAGCGCGGTTGGAGTCATCATTCTCCAAGAATGGAATCAGCGCCGTCGCTACGGAAACGACTTGTTTCGGCGAAACGTCCATATAATCGACGCGTTCTTTGGGAACGGTCAGGATATCTTCTTTAAAGCGCACAATTACCGTGTCGTTTAAGAAGCCCCCTTCCTTGTTCAATTTAGCATTAGCCTGAGCGATGACGTAATTGTCTTCTTCATCCGCGGTGACATAAGATATTTTCTCTGTGACGATACCCGTCTCCGGATCGACCCAGCGATATGGCGTTTCGATAAACCCGTACTCGTTAATCCGGGCAAATGTGGACAGCGAGTTGATCAATCCGATGTTCGGGCCTTCCGGCGTCTCGATCGGACACATCCGACCATAGTGGGAATGGTGGACGT
>CAZESH010000313.1:0-5023 GCA_964514665.1 uncultured Caryophanales bacterium | reverse complement strand
GTGCTTGGCGTGATGGCGGAAATTTTTTACGAAGCGGACGTCACGCCCGATCAGGTTGAAGCGATCGGCATTACCAACCAACGGGAAACCACGGTGGTTTGGGATAAACATACGGGAAGACCCGTTTACCATGCCGTGGTATGGCAGTCCCGGCAATCGGCGGAGATCTGCGAGCAGTTGAAAGCGGCCGGCTATGGGGAGCTGTTCCGTGAAAAAACCGGTCTGTTGATCGACCCCTACTTTTCCGCAACGAAGCTCAAGTGGATCCTCGACAATGTGGAGGGCGCGAGGGTTAAGGCGGAGAGGGGCGAGCTGCTGTTCGGCACGATCGACTCCTGGCTGATTTGGAAATTCAGCGGCGGCAAAGCCCATGTTACCGATTATACCAACGCTTCGAGAACGCTCATATTCAACATCCACGATTTGAACTGGGACGATACTTTGCTGGAAATCATGGATATTCCGAAAGCAATGCTGCCGGAAGTTCGTTCCTCATCAGAAGTGTACGGCATGACCGAGGACTACCACTTCTTCGGCCGCTCCGTGCCGATTGCAGGCGCAGCCGGCGATCAACATGCCGCTTTATTCGGCCACGCTTGCTTCGAGAAAGGGATGGCCAAAAATACTTACGGCACCGGATGCTTTATGCTGATGAATACCGGAAGCGAAGCAATCGCCTCAAAGCACGGACTGCTGACCACCATAGCCTGGGGTATCGAGGGAAAGGTGGAATATGCGCTTGAAGGCAGCATCTTTGTGGCCGGATCGGCGATTCAATGGCTGCGCGACGGACTCAGAATGATCAAAACAGCGCAGGAAAGTGAAGCCTATGCCGAAAAGGTAAGCTCCACGGAAGGGGTTTACGTCGTCCCCGCCTTTGTCGGGTTGGGCACCCCTTATTGGGACAGTGAAGCGAGGGGTGCGGTTTTCGGACTGACCCGCGGCACCACCAAGGAGCATTTCATCCGTGCCACGCTGGAATCCTTGGCCTATCAGACGAAGGATGTGCTGACGGCGATGGAGGAGGATTCCGGCATTACGCTGAAAAGCCTGCGAGTGGACGGCGGAGCGGTAATGAACGATTTTCTGATGCAATTCCAAAGTGATCTGCTCGATGTTTCCGTTGATCGTCCGGTCATCCACGAAGCGACTGCGCTCGGTGCGGCTTATTTGGCCGGTCTTGCGGTAGGATTTTGGAAAAGCAAAGCCGAAATCGCCGAAAAAAGCGGCGTCGAACGGCAGTTCACAAGCCGCATGACGCCCGAGGAGCGCAATCGGCTGTATGGCGGCTGGAAAAAAGCCGTTCAAGCCGCGCTCGCTTTCAAATAACCGCGAAACCTGCTATAATCAAAGGTAAGTTAATGATTGGGTTGGAGACCGGGAGAAACCACAACACCCTGCCGAGTAAAATCGGACGGGAATGTTGTGGTTTTGTTTTATTTATGGGGAGGGAAACCAGAGATGGCGAAAAATGCGTTCTCGTCCAAGCAGCGCGCAACAATATTGGCGCAGCTGGAACAAAATGAGCTGGATATACTGATCATCGGGGGAGGCATAACCGGCGCGGGAATCGCCCTTGATGCGGTTAGCAGGGGAATGTCGGCCGCTTTGCTGGAAATGCAGGATTTTGCCGCAGGCACCTCGAGCCGTTCCACCAAGCTCGTGCATGGCGGACTACGCTATTTAAAACAGCTTGAAATCAAGATGGTGGCCGAAGTCGGCAAGGAGCGGGCCATCGTCTATGAGAACGGTCCACATGTTACAACACCGGAATGGATGCTGCTGCCGATTTATCGGAACGGAACCTTTGGCCGTTTTTTCACATCCATAGGGCTGCGGATTTATGATTTTCTGGCCGGCGTGAAAAAAAGCGAAAGACGTTCGATGCTCACCCGCGAGCAGACGCTGCACAAAGAGCCGATGCTGCGCAAGCAGGGCTTGCAGGGTGCGGGCTACTACGTGGAATACCGCACGGACGACGCGCGGCTGACGATCGAGGTTTTGAAAAAGGCGGTTTCACTGGGAGCCGCTGCCGTAAACTATGCTAAAGTCGAACAATTTATTTATAAAGAAGGCAAAGTCGTCGGCGTAACCGCAATCGATCAGTTAACCGGAAAAACGTTGCGCATCCATGCGAAGAAAATCATTAACGCGGCGGGACCGTGGGTAGATGCACTGCGGGAAAAAGACGGGTCGCGCAGCGGCAAAACCCTGCATTTGACCAAAGGGGTTCATCTCGTCTTCGATGCCAAGCGATTTCCGCTTCGCCAGGCCGTTTATTTCGATACGCCGGACGGCCGTATGGTATTTGCGATTCCGCGGGATGGCAAAACCTATGTCGGAACGACCGATACGAACTATAAACGGGAAACCGAGCATCCGAGAATGACAGTGCAGGATCGCGATTACCTGCTTGCAGCGATCCATTCGATGTTTCCCGATATACAGCTGACGGCCGAGGATGTGGAGTCAAGCTGGAGCGGACTTCGCCCGCTGATCCATGAAGCGGGCAAAGATCCTTCCGAAATTTCCCGCAAAGACGAGATTTTCCACTCGCAGAGCGGATTGATTTCCATTGCCGGAGGCAAGCTGACCGGGTACCGGAAAATGGCGGAAACAGTAGTGGACGACGCAGCCCGCCAGTTGGAACGCGAAGGCTTTGGACCGTTTCCCGCCAGCACAACCCGCAGCCTGCCGATTTCGGGAGGCGATTTCGGCGGATCGGGCGGGCTTTCCGCGCTCATTGAAAAAACCGTGTCAAAAGCTTCCGGATCAGTGGTTTCCGCAGAAACGGCCGAGCTTTTGACACGGAGATACGGCTCCAACGTCAATGCGGTATTAGACATGCTCCCCCACTATGAAAAAACGGGCACGGATAGCGGGCTTCCGCCCAATGTGTGGTTGATGCTGATCTATTCGATCGAACAGGAAATGGCTGTCAAGCCGGTCGACTTTTTCGTTCGCCGCACCGGGACGCTGTTCTTCAATCTGGATTGGGTCAAGGCCTGGAAAGATCCCGTTGTCTCGACGATGGCGGAAATACTTGGCTGGACGGAAGAGGAAATGCAAATGTACACGATCGAACTGGAAACCGAAATTCACGATGCCGTGGTTCCGGCCGCCTGTGATTAGCCCCCGACGGAAAATCTACGAGTAAGCATACGCACAAAAAGCTTGCCCCGATTTGTTGGAGCAAGCTTTTCTAACGGCCATAATCAATTTATCAGTTTGGCTTGTTTCAACTCAGCACTCAAGCCAAATAGGCTTGCAGCATCCATACATGCTTCTCAAGCTCCCCGATCTTCTCGATGAATAGATCGGCAGTGGTTTCATCTCCGGCATCCTGGGCGATGCAAATGCCTTTTTTCAGTTGTTCCGCCATCCGGCTGTAATCGGCAGCCAGCGTGCCGATCATTTCCCGGGATGTCTCGCTGCCCGCGGCTTCATGAATGGAAGCTTTCTGTAAATAGTCCTTCATGGTTGCGACCGGAATGCCCTCCAAGGCCAAAACCCGCTCCGCCAGTTCGTCCGTATTTCCGGCTGCTTCTTTGTACAATTCTTCGAATTTATCGTGAAGAATAAAAAATTGCTCGCCTTTCACCAACCAATGGTAATTCTGCAATTTAACGGCCATCACTTGCCAATTCGCCACTTGCTCATTCAGAAAGTCAACAACAGTATGCATCATGCCACCATCCCTCTCAGTAATTTTAACTATACTGCGGCCGCAGTTTGGCGCGTTCATTGACATACTGGTCGGCACCAAGTGCGGCAATACAGCCGTCAGCGGCTGCAATCACGGCCTGCTTTACCATGGTCCTGCGCGCATCGCCGCCGGCGAAAACACCTTCCACACTCGTTCTCAACTGCTCATCTACTTTCACGTAGCCTTCTTCATCGCGTTCTACGGCGTTCTTCAAGAAATCCGTACCCGGCTTCATTCCGCTCAGATAGAGAAAAACACCGTCGATCTCCCAAATCTGTTCGCTGCGCTGATCATCAAGCACAACGACGGACTCTACGGAATACTTCCCCTTGATTTCCTTCAGTCGATATTTCTTATAAACTGTAATATTGTCAAGGTTCTCAATATCCGCCAAATCGGCATCACCTTTAAGCTGTCCCCCGGGAATCAAAAACCGCACCTGCTTGCAAAACTTCGCCAAAGCCTGCACTTCATGCAGCGCCTCCTCGTTGTCTCCCGCGACCACTACCGTTTTATTCTCGAAAAATGCGGCATCGCAGGTGGAGCAGTAGCTTACACCGCGGCCGGTGAATGCTTCTTCACCCGTAATTTTAGCGGAAGCGGCTTTCGCTCCGACAGCTATGAAGACGCTTTTGGCGCGAATCGTGCCCTCCGGAACGGTGAGCTTCTTGATTCGGGAATCGGAAAAGTCAACCGACAAAACATGGGTTCTCACATAGGCCGCGCCGAAATCCTTGGCTTGAAGCTGCATTTCCGTAAGCAATTCCATGCCTGTCAATGCTTGTCTCACTCCCGGATAATTGGCGATTTTATGGGTAATGGCCAACGTGCCGGCAGCAGGCGCTTTATCGATGACGAGTGTTTTCATCTTGCTGCGTGCGGCATAGATCGCCGCGGATGCACCGGCCGGTCCGCCGCCAATGACGACCAAGTCATAGTCTTCGTTCAAGATGCTGTCAGTAACCCGCTGAAACAACTCGCCTATGTCGTCAGCCTTCTCACGTTCCGCAGCGCCGCTTTTTTCTACAACCGCTTCCCGTTCCTCGATCCCCAACTGCTTCATCATTTTTTCCGGTTGAAAACCAAGAATGATCTTGCCATTGATAAAAGTTGCCGGAGTACCGAAAATCCGTTTGCTCTGCAGCTCCTGAAAATAGGCTTCATTTTCAGAAACATTCCGTTCCTCGAAGGGGACCCCCCATTCTGCAAGCTGCTCTTTCACCTTATGACAATGCGGACAACCCGAACTCGAATATAAAATTACACTCATCTGCATCATTGCCTCCTTATCCTTTACGGTTTTTTACAGGTTATGGT
>CAZESH010000312.1:0-5046 GCA_964514665.1 uncultured Caryophanales bacterium | reverse complement strand
GCTAAAGGCAGCGATCTTCCCGATCTTTCGCTTGCTGCGGATGCCCAACTGACTGCTGAATTCGATCCGGAGCTGTTCGGGGGAACGATGGTGGTTCGCGGGGAAGCGCAAAGAACAGATGAAAGCGGCTGGGAAGGCGTGCTATACCGTCCCGTTGTGAAACGCACAAAGCCGGCAAGCATTAAAGCCATTCCTTACAGCCTATGGGCTAATCGCGGAGAGGGCGAAATGCAGGTCTGGATCAGAATGGATTAATTATCATTAGCCATAATCGATGGATTTTTCCGTATTCCCGGGAGACATTGCGTCTGCGGGATACGGGGGAATCCATTTTACTAATCTTTGGATGATGGATTTGACAATACGATTGGAGGTTGGAGCGATGAATTCTTTTTCCCCGATTGCCTGGAATAAGGTGGATGTATTCGGCGGCTTGCTGCATCGCAAGCAGCGGATAAATGCCGACGTTTCCCTGCCGATACAATACAAGCGTTTTGAAGAAAGAGGCAGCCTTGAAGCGCTGAAGCTGAATTGGAAGCCGGGAGATCCGAATCAACCGCATCCGTTTTGGGATTCGGATTTCGGCAAGTGGATCGAGGCTGCGGCTTATTCGCTGGCGATTTATCCCGATCCCGAGCTGGAAGCCAAGGTCGATGAAGTCATTGAATGGATTGCGGCCGCTCAGTTGGAAGACGGCTATTTCAATACGTATTACACCTTGGTCGATCCGGAAAACCGCTGGACCAATCTATATTATATGCATGAGCTGTACTGCGCCGGTCATTTGACCGAAGGTGCCGTCGCTTACTACCAAGCCACGGGCAAAAGCAAGCTGCTCGACGTAATGCGCCGTTATCTCGATCATATCGATGCCGGAATCGGCAAGGAAGAAGGCAAAATTCACGGTTATCCCGGCCATCAGGAAATCGAGCTGGCATTGGTTAAACTGTACCGGCTGACCAAAGAAGAGAAGTATCTCAAGCTCAGTCAATATTTTATCGATGAGCGAGGCCGCGAGCCGTACTTTTTCGAGCAGGAATCGCTGCAGCGCGGCGTCGATTTGGAACAGACGGCGAATCAGAAGCGCCATCTCAAGCATTATTTGTGCTGTCACGGGCCGTTTGCCGAATATCAGGCGCATCGTCCGGTGCGGGAGCAGGACGCCCCTGTCGGGCATGCGGTCAGAGCGATGTATATGTACTCGGCGATGGCCGATTTGGCAGGTGTTACCGGCGACCGGGAGCTGCGGGAAGCGAGCAATCGCTTGTGGGACAGGCTGACCCAAAAACAGCTTTACATTACCGGCGGGATCGGCCCTTCCTCGGACGGCGAACGCTTCACCTTCGATTATGATCTGCCGAATGAAATTACATACAACGAAACCTGCGCTTCCGTCGGCTTGATCTTCTGGGCGCACCGCATGCTGCAGCTGGAGGGTGACGGAAAATACGCCGATATCCTGGAACAAACGCTGTACAATACCGCGTTGGGCGGCGTATCCGCCGAAGGCGACCGATTCTCGTATGCAAATTATCTGAGCGTATATCCGGATCGCTTCAAGTATTCCAGCGCAGCGTTGATCGACAAGATGCTTCCGGGCCGTCAGGAATGGTTCAACGTCGCCTGCTGTCCGCCCAATGTGGCCAGATTGATCGCCTCGATCGGGCAGTATATGTATTCGACTGCCGAGGACGGAATCTATGTCCATCTGTATAACGACAGCGAAACGTCATTCGAGCTGGACGGCCAACAAATCGCACTGAAGCAGCAAACCGGGTATCCCTGGTATGGGAACGTGAAAATCACCGTTCAACCCGAGCAGCCGGCAAGTTTTCAAATTCGCCTCCGCAAGCCAGGATGGTGCGAGCATACGGAGGTCAGGGTGAATGGCGAAAAGGTGGATGCCGGCTTGCATAAGGGCTATCTCCAACTGCAGCGCATCTGGAGGCGGGGCGACGAGATCGAGCTGACGATGGAGATGTCCGTACGGCGCATAGAAGCGCACCCTTCCGTCAGATCCAACAGCGGGCGTGTCGCGCTGCAGCGCGGTCCCGTGGTGTACTGCCTGGAGGAGATCGACAACGGCAAAGACTTGAATGACGTCTCCCTGCCCGACAGAGCCAAAATCAATTCGATATTCGAGCCGGATTTGTTCGGCGGTTGCGTCGTGCTGGAAGCAACGGGCTTGAGGCGCGAAACGCAAGTCTGGGGAGATCAGTTATACCGCTCCGCCAAAAGCGAAAAAGTCGAAACCACGCTCCGGGCGATTCCTTACTTTCTATGGGCCAACCGCGGGGTAGGGGAAATGGTGGTTTGGGTGAAAAGCGAATAAACGGTCCATTTTTGAAGCCCCCGATTAACGGCAACGTAAAATCGGAGGCTTTTTAACATGTTCGATAGTATAAAAGTCTCAATATTTTTTGTTGCCAAGGAACTATTTTCCATGTATAATCGAAAAATATTACAAGATATGCCATAAAAATATAATATAATGGAAATTCCGACAAAGGCAAATCCGTCGAAAGGCGGAGACGCAAAGTCATGGGTCTAAGTCCGCAGCGCATGCGGATATGACTGCCAGATTACCGAAGAAGGATCAATGCCGCATTCATGTCCGGCTCAATCCGTTTACCTTTCGGTAATACGGATTTTCTTTTTGTCGGAATTGAAAAAGGGGAAAAGAAATGTTTGGAATACGCAAACGCAATAAGCTAAAGAAAGGGGTCATCGTTTCATTTATTGCCATCTATTTTCTTTCAGGTTTTCCTTGGGCTGCACTTACTGCAAATGCTTCAGCATCCATCGCACAGACTTGGGCAGACAGCATTTTGAACGATTGGACACCTGTTCCCGGTGTAAATCAGGGCGCCTCCCCGTTTGGTCAAGCGGGGACGAACGGAATGCTTCCAGCAAACGGACCGCAAATGCCTTCCGTGCAGCCGACGCTGGACATGAATCCGCCGCAGTCGGAATCCCATCTGCCCTTGGAGCCGGTATCGCTGCCGAGCGGCAGCGTGGTATTGAGGCAAGAGGATTTTCAACTGAACTCGCCGGGCTTTCCCATTCAACTTCAGCGCCAGTATTTAAGCGACAAGCACGACCATGACGGAGCATTCGGTTACGGCTGGTATGATCCTTATGCGCGCAAACTTCAAATGTTTGCCAATTTCGACATCGTGGAATACCGTCCGGACGGCTCGCAGGTTAAGTATGCCTTTCATCCCGCAAATTCGGATGCATACGTGGACAGCTATGACGGAGACAGCTTGATCTACTACAATCTGGACCAAGGCAGCTATATTTCGGATGAGCCTTACGGTTCCAGCCTGGTGAGAATAGATCGGGACGAGTACCGAATTACGGATCAAGAAGGTAACGTTTATACATATAAAGGATACGCCGCGCCATGGAGAGAGGGGCAGGATCCGGCAGCAGGGAAAATCATAGCCATGGAGGACCGCAATCACAATCGACTGACGTTTACATACGACAGCGAGGGCAGATTGGGGACGATTACCGATAGTGTCGGGCGTCAGGTTTCTTTCGGCTACAATGGACCGCATATCGTCTCCTTTACGGATGTGATGGGGAGAACGACGCAATATCAATATGATGGAAACGCGAACTTGAGCGCAGTCCGATTGCCCGGAGGAACAAGCTGGTCCTATGATTACGACAGCGATCATCGATTAACCCGAATAGCCTCCCCCGGATTCGGCAGCGAAACGTTTGCCTATGAAGGCGGCCGGGTGGTCGAGATCAAGCGAAACGGACTGTTGGCTTACAGCTATAGATACAATGATGATCCAAAGTATGTCGAACGTTCCGATGTGAACGGCGGCAATACCAAATATGTTTACGATGACCGCAACAGAATCGTGGAGAAGGTGGACGCGGAAGGCGGAAACTATCATTACCAATACACGGATACAGGCCGCATCAGCAGGACGGAAAGTCCCAAAGGAATTGCCACCGAGCAGTATGACGAGCACGGCCGCGTTGTCACGCAAACGGACGAAAACGGCACAAAAACAGAAACGACTTACAACGAATGGGGGCAGCCTTTAACCGTTCATTTAACATCATCCGGCGGAGAGGAACAAACATGGAGCAATACATACGATGATAAAGGCAACCTGATTCAAACGACGGACCCGATGAATCACCACAAATCCTACACCTATAATGAATTGGGGCTGCTGCTTACCGAAACGGATGAACGCGGGTCGACCACTGCCCATACCTATGATGCTTTTGGACAGCTCAAGAGTATGAAGGATCCGTTCGGCAAGCAGATACTTTATGAATACGGGGAAGACGGCAGACTCCAAGCAGCCACCAATAAAGACGGCGGGCGGCAAACGTTTCAATATGATACGGGAGGCCGGATTACGTCAGTAACCGATGCTTTGGGGAACAAAACGGTGTACAATTACGATTCATATGGAAGGCTGAGCACTTATACGGATGCGCTGCAGCATGCATACTCATATACTTATGACGATTTCGGCAGAGTCAAAGCGGTGCTTGAGCCGACAGGCGCATTGCGCAGCTACAGCTATGATTTGTACAACCGTTTGACGAAAATGGAAGGTCCGCAAGGCGCTTATCTAGCTTACAGCTATGACAAGCTGGGAAGATGGCTGGAAAAGTCGGGAAATTTAGGCGCAGACGAACGGGTTCATTATGATCAGGCGGGAAGACCGACGGACCGGACGGTCGGCGGATTGCGCTATACATATGCCTACAATACAATGAATCAGCTTGATTTAATTACCATCGGCAGCACCAAGCCTGTCAAACTAAGCTATGATTCCTGGGGCCGACTCACGAAGATGGAAATGCCTGGCGGCCGAACCCTGTCGCGCACTTATGATCCATTGGGACGGGTGGTCGGCATTACAGATGCAAATGGAAATACGGCTACCTATGAATATGACGAATCAGGCAATTTGATTGGAATCACCGATGCATTCGGCCGTCATTCCACTTCCCGTTAAGATGCGCTGAACCGGTTGGCGGAATCCATCGGACCCGACGGAGCCG
>CAZESH010000311.1:0-5055 GCA_964514665.1 uncultured Caryophanales bacterium | reverse complement strand
CCACCATAGTGACCGGCACATGATTCAGCGTTTCGGCTGCCACTCCCCCCGATGAGCCCGAGAACACCCGCACGAGCGCTCCCTCAACCCGTCTCACCGGCATATCTGAAGAACGCAGGTTCTGATAACGGGGCTCGCTCATTTTCTTGGCCTTGGGAAGGTTGATCCACAGCTGCAGGCTGTGGACGATTTCACCAGGCGCGGGAGTTTCCTTGTGAATCACGCCTCTGCCCGCCGTCATCCATTGAACGTCTCCCGGACCGAGCGTCCCGCTGCCCGCTTTGTTGTCATAATGCTGCAAATTGCCTTCGATTACATAAGTAACGGTCTCTTGTCCGCGATGGGGGTGAAGATCGAACACGCCTTCCTGAAACCAGTCCTCGGCCAGAAACAAGAAAGGATCATGTTCCCTCCACTGGCCGGGAGCCAATACCATTCCCACTTTATGAATGCCGCTTTCCTGACGGTGCTTTACCGACCATACACGGCTGATTGTTCTCTGGTAAATACTGCTGTTCATAGGCCTGCCTCCTTTACAATGATTCAAATCCATTATCTCATAAGTGGCAGCTTCCATACCAATATTCTATATCCCCGTTTCCTTCCTTTGCGAGCGGCAAGCGGCCGCATTGCCTATAACACAAGCGCATTAGGCTTTAACACTTCCATTCCTCCTCTTGTCGGAATAGCTTATAAACGTCTACTAATATCGAGAGAGGGTGAGCTTTTGTTCAGTATCGGCGGCGCTGAGTTGGCGCGTTTTCTTTTTGCGCTTACCGCACTCATGGTAGCGGCGAACTTGCTTGGCTACATCGCTGAACGTCTGACCATACCAAGGGTGATTGGCGAGGTTGCGGGGGGACTGATTCTGGGACCGACCTTGATGGGATACTTCTATCCCGATGCATTTCACTGGCTTTTTCTCGGATTTCCAGGCGAAAATCAATTATTCGGACTGATGTATAAATTCGGGCTTATTATGCTGATGTTCATGTCGGGATTGAAGTTTCAGGCGAAGTTCCAAAAGTCGGATGCGAAAATCGGCCTGTGGATCATTGTGATGTCTACCGTCATTCCGTTCTTGGCCGGGTGGTTGTCCACCTATTTGTTCGATCCGACCCAGTTTTTGGGGACAGACGGCAACATTACCGCATTGAAAATCGTTGTGGCCATCTCCATTGCCGTTACCTCGATTCCCGTCATTTCGAAAATTTTCTTCGATCTCGGCATCATGCATTCGCGTTTTGCCAAAGTGGTGGTCGGCATTGCCGGCGTGCACGACGTCATTCTTTGGGTGGCGCTCGCGGTAGCCTCCACCATCGCCACTTCAAAAGACCCGGTCAATGCATGGGTGCTGCTGAAAAGTATCGGAATCACTTTTTCCTTCTTGCTCGTTTGCCTGTTCATTGTGCCTTGGATTTTGAAACGGATTACCTCGAGACGCGGCAACTTATTGTTTCGGGCATCGTTTCTCGGCTATTTCCTGTTTATCCTTTTTGCCCTCTCGGATATCGCCGGGTACCTTAACGTAGATATCATGTTCGGTGCACTGATGGCGGGGATCGCCACCAAGTTGACCTTGCCCGAGCATTTGTTCAGAAGAGCGGAGAACAGTTTGAGCGAAATCTCCTTCTCCTTCTTCATTCCCGTTTATTTTGCCATTGTAGGATTGGAGCTCGATTTGACCAAGCATTTCAATTTCGGCTTTTTCGCTTTATATTTGCTTTTTGCCACGGTCGTGCAAAGCTTGGTCGTTTACTTTACATGCAGATTCATCAAGCAGGACCGTCTGACGAGCGCCAATTTCGCAGCCGCGATGAACGCGCGCGGCGGACCCGGAATCGTACTCTCGACTGTGGCTTACTCGATCGGCATCATCAACCAAAACTTTTTCGGCATTCTCGTCATGCTCGCTCTGATTACTTCCTGGATGGCGGGCGGCTGGCTGCGGTACATCATTCGCAAAGGCTACCGCCTGATGCCGGGCGATGAAAAGCTTACGATCAACAAGCCTCAAGAGGAAGCGCTGTTCACAATGGAAAAGTAACTGCATTAATTTCCGGAAAAAACAAAAGGGAGCGCTGCCGCAATGAGCTGCGCTCCCTTTTTGTTTCCGTGCACGATGCAACCGGCGGGCTTACACAAACGGCGGTTCCCACGCACGCTTGCGCCAGCCCAGATTGGACCCGACCACATTGAGGTTGCGGTCGAGCCGCACATCAACGCCGAAAGGCAGCTTGCGGTTATGCCAGAAGCGGACGTCGCTCCACTTCACTTCATAACCGTCGTTCAACTCTTGATAAGTGACATGAATCCGTTGGGAGAAGGAGAGGAATGCACGAACGCCGTCCGTTCCCATCGTAGCTTGAATAATCCGGTCTTGCTCCGCTTTTGAGAGCACTTCCTGGACACTGACAATCCCGAAATCGATTTTCCCCGTATAAAAGTTTTCTTCGCCTTCGGCCACAAAGGTCCAGCGAAACCAATGAAAACCGGGCAGCACATGATAAACCCCTTGTCGATCGAGCGCATCCCGCAATTTAAGCAGCAAGCTCCAATGTTGAATGGCGCGCACAGCGATATATCCGAATGTGGCGGCATAAATCCAAGCGAGCAGCAAAGCAGGAGCATTCCCTGTGACTAACCAAACGCTTGCGCCCAAAGCATGGATGGCAAATAGAAACGGTTCGAAGATGGCGAGAATATCCAGATGAACCCAGTCCTTGGTTACCGGGCGGGCGCACTGGACGCCATATGAATTCAGCATATCGAGAAAAACGTGGAATGCAACGGAAATGAACATCCATAGGAAAAGCAGCGGAAAATGATTCCAGACCCCGAAGCTCAGTGCCATCAGCGGGCTGAGCAAAGCCGGCCATATCAAAAGCGCGGGGAGGGAATGCGTGATTCCCCGATGGTGCCGGAGATACCAAGAATAGCCTTTCAACCGCATCAAGCCGTCAAAATCAGGAGCGTTCGAGCCTAGCACCACGCCGATCAGCAAAGCATGCTGCAATGCCGGACTCTGCGATACAACCGGATCCAGCTGCGCCAAGCCGGCCAACGTGACGCCAAAAAGCAGATGACTTCCCGTGTCCATTGTTCTTTTCTCCTTTCATCTCCACGCAAATTGTGATAATCCCCCAATCGTTTGATTTTATTGTAGCCGCCGAATATAAAGCGGATATATTCCGGCTGTAAAATGAGTGTAAGGAGTGTTAAATGGAATTAAGGCTTTTGAACAATCAGCTCGTTTTATATTGCATATATTGTAATGATCAGGAGGGAGGTGATAGAAAATGTATTGCCCGGATTGTCCGACACAAACTGTTGTCGACCCCCCAATCAAAGTTTATGAAGACATTTTCCATCCTCAAATGATACAAGTTATTCATCCGGTTGAAATTGTAAGAAGGCATCATTGTGTACCTGTCCCATATCATGTCGTCGCTTATACGGAAAGAGATGAGACCTGTAATGTATCCAGTCTGAACAAACGAAAAGCAAAAAAAAGATAGTTTATTTCACCTCCGTAAATCGGAGGATTTTTCATTAAAGGGGTTGGTGGAAGTTTGAAAAAACAACAACCAGATCAGCAGAATATCCCTCGCATTCCAATAGCGGGGAGCGAGCGCGCCGCCGTTGAAGCTGCGCACACAATCGGAGCCGCGGAGGCAAATGAAAGCATGATCGTCACATTAATACTGCGGCGGCGCTCCGAGTATGCCGGCGCTCTGGCCAAGATTGATTTAACCGGAAATACCCGGAAGCCATTAAGCCGTGAGCAATTTGCAGAGCTCCATGGTACGGATGACGAAGATTTGGACAGGGTGAGGGCCTTCGCCAAACAGTACGGCCTGCATGTGCAAAAGACCCATGCTGCCGCCGGAATGATGGTGCTGGAGGGATCCGCCGAAGCGTTCGAAAGAGCCTTCCAGGTTAAGCTGTCGCGGTACAAACATGCGGGCATTGCTTACCGCGGGCACGCCGGCGCCGTGCATATTCCCGAGCCGCTTGCGGAAATCGTGCTCGCTGTGCTGGGACTGGACAACCGTCCTCAAGCCCGGCCGCATTTCCGGCTTCTGCTCGAAGCCGGCAGCGCCGCCAGAGCAGAAGCCGCGGAGCATCCCTATGATCCGCCGGAAGTGGCGCGCCTTTACCGCTATCCGCAGGTCGCCGATTGCAGCGGGCAGCACATCGGCATAATCGAGCTCGGAGGCGGATACCGGCCGGATGAAGTGTCTGCATATTGCAAGCGTCTGGGCATCTCCCCGCCAAAGCTGACCGACGTATCGGTGCAGGGAGCCGGCAACCGTCCGGCTGGAAATCCTGCGGGCCCTGACGGCGAAGTCGCTTTGGATATCGAAATAGCCGCAGCGGTAGCTCCAGCTGTCCATATCAGCGTGTACTTTGCCCCGAATACCGACGCCGGCTTTCTTGATGCGCTCATCACAGCCATCCATGACAAGCGCAGCAAGCCGTCCATAATATCCGTCAGCTGGGGCGGACCGGAACAGACATGGACATCTCAGGCGATGCATGCAATGAACCGCGCCATGCGGGATGCGGCGGCGCTGGGCGTAACCGTCTGCTGCGCTTCCGGAGACAGCGGATCGACAGACGGATTGGACGACGGTTCGCTGCATGTCGATTTTCCGGCTTCGAGTCCTTTTGCTTTGGCATGCGGCGGCACTGAGCTGCTCTCTCGGGGCAATACCATCATCCGGGAAACGGTATGGAATGAAGGAGCTTCAGGTGGAGCAAGCGGAGGCGGCGTAAGCCGCGTCTTTCAACGTCCGCCTTGGCAAGCGGGCATTCATCTGCCGAATCCTTCCGCTTCGCACAATGGCCGAGGAGTACCGGACGTGGCCGGCAATGCCGATCCCGTTACCGGATACAGGGTTCTGGTAGACGGCGAATATATTGCCGTCGGTGGAACGAGTGCAGTCGCACCGCTTTGGGCAGGGCTGATTGCGACCCTTAATCAGGCGCTTGGCCGTCCCATCGGATTTCTTAATCCTTTATTGTACCGTCTGCCCAAAAGCGCCACTGCGT
>CAZESH010000310.1:0-5061 GCA_964514665.1 uncultured Caryophanales bacterium | reverse complement strand
AACGATCCACATGATGGGCATTCCTGATGGGAAACCAATCTGAGATAGGGGCTATATCAGATTGACTGTGATTACGATATACAATGAAAGATGCGAAATTGATCGCTGACATGCTGATGACCAATTGGAGCGGCAGATCGAAAGGAATGATCTCCTTCGACATGGTATCTTTTCCTTGCCGGATCAGGTCAAAGGGCTCAGTTTTTGCGTCGGCGTCGATCATGCCCAATACATGGCCAAAGTGTTCGCAGAAACGGGTATTCCTTCCCTTGCGCTGCATGGCCATTCGAACGAGCAGGAACGCGAGCAGGCCAAGAGCAGACTGGAAAAAGGCGAGATCAAGCTGATCTTTGTCGTCGATCTGTACAACGAAGGGGTCGACATTCCCGCGGTGAACACGATTTTGTTCCTGCGCCCCACGGAGAGCTTGACTGTTTTCCTCCAACAGATGGGACGCGGATTGCGGCTCGCCGAAGGCAAAGAATGTCTGACGGTGCTAGATTTCATCGGACAAGCGCATCAGGAATACAGCTTTCAGGAACGATTCCGCGCCCTGATCGGCAAAACCAAACACTCCGTGCAGCATTACGTGGAGAACGGGTTTTCCAGCCTGCCGCGGGGCAGCTTCATTCAGCTTGAGAAACAAGCCAAGGACTATGTGCTGCGCAATCTCAAGCAAGCGACCACGACGCGCCGAAATTTGCTTAACAAGATGAAGTATTTTGAGGGAGATACCGGACTCCCTTTAACGCTGGCGAATTTTGTGCGACATCACGGATTAAGCCTGTATGATTTCTATGGTGGAAGAAACGGGAACCGAACGTTTAACGGCCTTAAGGTGGAAGCGGGTTTGCTGGAGCCCTATTCATGGGAGAACGGCAAGTATTTGACGAAAAGAATCCCCGCACTGCTCAGTCTCAACTCCCGGCGGCTGCTGCGCTTCCTGCTTGCCTATCTGGAGGAAGGGGCGGTACCGCGGACGGAAGAGGAGCGGTTGATGCTGAATCTTTTTTACTTCACCTTTTACCGTTCGGAGCCGAAGAAGATGGGATTCCGCGACCTCAATCTGCATCCGGAGGTTAGAATGAGCCAGAAACTATTATCTACGACTGCATTAGCCAAAGAAATGGGATTTCAGGTAAAGGAGTTATTTCAAATCTTATTAGAGGCAGGGTGTTTACAAAGGGAGAATGAAAATTGGGTTCTTACTCAAAAAGGAAAAGAACTGGGTGGATCAATAAAGAGTCATCCACAGTATGGGACATACATAGCTTGGGATGAGAACATCAAAGAATTCTTATCCACTCAACAAGAATCGGATGGAAAACTTATCAGCGCAACTACATTGAGCAAACATTTCAATATATCTAAATTTAGAATAAATCCCATCCTGTCTGAACTAGGGCTGATTCAAAAAGGGGTTAAAGGCTGGATTATCACAAAGCTTGGAGAAGGTATTGGTGGAAAGCAGTTTGAATATGAACAGACTGGTATTCCCTACGTCTGCTGGGATGAGAGTATCTTAAAAAACAAAAGACTGATAGAAACTATTCAATCGGTTCAAGGAGAGAGTTCAGAGGAAGAGAATGGGGTTAAGAAAGCTTCAACCACAAACTTCCGTGAAAAATTTGAAGCAAAGCATAGGACTGCAGACGGACATTACGTTCGTTCAAGAGCGGAAATGTTGATCGACAATTGGTTATATATGTCCGAAATCGTTCATGCGTATGAAAGAAAGTTGCCAATTGAAGAAGATGTTTTTTGTGATTTCTACCTTCCAGTAGGCAAAGTCTATATCGAATACTGGGGTCTTGAGAATGATGAACGGTACGTGGAGCGAAAAAACGAAAAGATTGCGGTTTATAATAAATACGGATTTAACCTTATTGAACTCGAGGACGCTGATATACAGAATCTGGATGATATCCTGCCCAAGAAACTTCTGAAATTTGGGATCCAGGCCTTTTAACTTGAAAATATAAACCATTAGGGGCATGTATATGTTTTACTTTATTTTAGCATTATTCATAGTCACTGCATTGCTTTTAAAGTCTTCAAAAGTCAAAGGCATCATTGGCGAAATGTCTGTGTCGTTTCAATTAAAAATGTTAGATAAGGAAAAGTATTTCGTTCTGAATGATATTGTCGTCCCAACCACGAATGGGAAGACAACCCAGATTGACCATGTAGTTGTCTCTCCATATGGGATATTCGTGATTGAAACTAAAAATTATCGCGGCTGGATTATGGGCGATGAAAATTCGCAATATTGGACGCAGGTAATTTACAAACGCAAGGAAAGGCTCTATAATCCCATTCATCAAAATTATGGGCATATTAAGGCGCTTGAAGCTGTATTGAATAATTTCAGCGGCTTACCCTTTATTTCATTTGTATCATTTAGTATGAGAGCGGATTTGAAGGTGAGGACGTCTTCTGCTTCTAATGTGATCTACAATGTGCACATACGAAAGACAATTGCGAAGTATACAGAATCATTATTGAGCGAAGAAGATACCTCCCGGATTATTAGTGCTATCCAATCAGCCAGTTTAAAGGATAAATATGCGAAAAGGGATCATGTCAAGGCTCTAAAGGACAAATTGGAAGAAAATGCTGTTAGAATCGAAAAAGGCGAATGTCCTAAGTGTGGAAGTCAATTGGTTGAACGTTCGGGAAAGTATGGTAAGTTTAAGGGCTGCGGAAATTATCCTAAATGCAGGTTTATCGTTAAGAATTAAAAGCAGTAGAGGATCGAACGGAAGAAAAATGATGAACTGAAAAAAGAAGCAGCAAAAGGGCACCCGTGAGAGGTGTCTTTTGCTGTTCATTATAGCATGAAGGCAGAGTAGCCAAGAAACAAGCGGTCAGCCGCGGGTATCCCAGGAATTCAGAACTTACGGGATCACTGTCCGCCTTTCTCATGATATACAAGCTCAACCATTTTTATAAAATCTGACGGATGAATACTAAGCCCCTTACAAAGGTCAAAAATCTTGCTTATAGACGGTTCGTTTAGTCCCCGCTCAAGCATCGATATATAGGATCGGTCAACATTGCAGGAAAACGCCAAATCTTCTTGACTCAGTCCCCTTTTCAATCTTTGCGATTTAATCAACTTACCTATGATCTGTTTCAACGCTATAGAATCATTTTCCAAGTCGGATTGACTCCTTTTTTAACCATTATCAAATTGTTCGCTATGCAGTCGACAGATAAAATATTCAACAAAATGGTTTAAATTAACAATTTAGTATGATAAAATTAACAAGTAATCGAAATACAATGTATATTTTGGAGGTCTTATCATGATCGTCGATTTCTTCTCTGGGTACATTCTCATGCTTTTCGGTTTTAGTGTATTTTTAATCGCCTGTGTACTTGAATTCAAATCACGACATCATGATAAAAATCTTTCGAGTTCTAAAATAAACTTCTACAATGACACCATTAAAGTTCGCTGGGAGTTTCCGAATGATCAAATTAAAGAGAGCAAAATAAAAAATCCGGCCAGTTTTATTCAAGTTTTGCGAAATGTCAATTCGATAGCTTTTGATTCTTTGCATTACAAGGTTTCTCATATTGAATTAATGATGGGAGATGAGTATTGGATTTCAATTATTTTGGAGTAAGGATCGTATTAGCATTTTGGCCATAGAAGATCAAATTGATTCAACACCGTACAGCGACCCGGTTTCCTTCAAACTTGGAGACTTTCATACGGTTTCCATGGGCGAGGGTGTACTCCATTTTCAATCTTTATTGTTGCGAAACCGGATGAATTAATACCCGGAATCGAGAGGGCGTCAGGGATTTATATCCTGACGCCTTTTGTGACCACAATAGAATTTATAAGTTTCTTACAGAAAACTGAGAGGAATTAAATTCTATTTGGCGATAAAAACAACCGCTGAACGCGGTCGCTCATCTTGCAAGTACTCCGACAGGAGTTTTTCTCATGGAATCCGGTGTGCGTTTGCTGACTGTGTAGACCCCGGTGGGCTCGTCATGAATGTAAGCAAAGTTTTTATTGCTAATACCCTGGGTTGGAAATATAATAAATTTCAATATCTTGTTTGGGGAAATTCTGGGAATGTTTCGGTTAGGGGGACGGTTATCCATGCGGACGCCTCGATTAATTAAACCTTCAATGGATTATCGTGAGGAATACTTGGTGTTCTATGAGGACTGGATTGCAAGCGGCGAAGATATTGTGCCTTGGGTTGTCGAAAGAGATCCGAGTGACTTCTGCGAGTATCTCGACTTTCTATATTCCCAAGACAGTGAGGATAAAGTAAGTCATCCAGACTGGGTGCCGCATTCGACTTTTTGGCTGTTAAACGAGGACAATCGGATTGTAGTCGCAACCAATATTCGTCACCGATTGAATCAAAAGCTTCTGAATTGCGGCGGTCATATCGGATACGGAATCGCTCCTTCTCACAGGCGAAGAGGATACGCCAACGAATTGCTTTCTCAAGCGTTGAAAATTACATGGACAATGGGTCTGGAGGCAGTCTTGTTGGTTTGTGACAAGGTAAACCTTGGATCGGAGAAAACCATCATGAAGAATGGCGGTGTGTTTGAATCGGAATTTATAGAAGAGGATGGAAACATTGTAAAGCGATTCTGGATACACTTGATTGAAAAATCATGATGATGTCGGCAAGCAAACAGGGGTTTTTTGATGAACATTAAATATTTACGGATTCAAACCAGATATTGCGGAAAAACCGGGAAGCCAGTAGGAATATTTGGGGCATGCTGGCACTTGAAGCGAGCGGGAAAGCTGAACCCGGAGGAAGAATCGCTTTTTGCTTCCATCGATCTGGGGCCCGAACACCGAAGAAGAGACGAGGGCATTCATCCACCGAATGATGGAATGGCAAGAGCAATCGCCGCGAGATCCTCTATTCAGAGAAAAAATACTCAGAAGCTATGAATACAGCTGCTCCATCTGCGGATTTCGGGTTCCTGATATCATATCGACCGGAACTCCGGTTATATTTTTTTACTAAAAGTAACGGTTTCGATGTTTTTACTCTTCTGGATACGAGTCGA
>CAZESH010000309.1:0-5066 GCA_964514665.1 uncultured Caryophanales bacterium | reverse complement strand
AAACACAACAACCAAATAACCGATCACGTCTTCCCTGGAGAAAGCTTGATATAGCAATATCCCAGGCAGAAAAAACATCAATCCTTCCAATAATCCAATCAGAAAGAAACCCATGACCGCCTTAGTCCAAGGCCTGTTTTTGCGGGCCAAAACCAAAACATATTTCAAATAATAGCGCTTTTTTTTGCTTTGCTTCATGGGAATCCGAAAGCTTAACCACGCTGTTCCGAGAAATACCACCAGCGCAATGCCAAATACGACAATATATCCGTTTGTGCTGTCGAAGAGCGCAATGATATTTCCGGAAACAGCCGGGCCAATAATGCCCGATAGAGTAAAAAAAACAGTGCTTAGACTGAAAAACCTTAGACGGTTTGTTTCCGTCGTCACGTCGTAAATCAATATGAGCACGCCAGACCAGTAAAAACCCATCGCCAATCCGATAAAAACAGCGAATAGAAAATAAAAATCGGAAACAAAATCGCCGGCTGCAACAATGGACAGATAAAAAAGCGAGTAAAGTCCGATCCCGATCCTGTAGGTAACAAGTCTGTCTTTTTGCTTGGCTATTTTCCCTCCTATTATAAAACCGAGCGGAACAAACAAATAACAAAGCAGGTTGTAAATCGCAATCACAGACAGCTGGTGCGACAGCCTCCACAGATAAATATTGACAAATACAAAGGACATGGAGCCGCCGAATTGAAAAAAGGAATGCATCACGATCGTGATAACTGCCTCTTTTGCAAATCGTTTCTCGGGCGGTACCTTTACGCGACCCAAAAACGGTACCGCATTGATTTTGTTCATGTTTAATCGGACTCCTCATTTAATTTCCAGTGTATATACGCCGATTTAGCGGAACTTTGCCTTTTAATCAAAATCGATTTATATTCAGTTGTGGATTGCTGCTGATTCTCAAAAAGATGAATTTCCGGAGAAGATGAAACGATATTCCACTTGCGTTCGACCTTAAGAGTAAAGCTGTCCAACAATCCTGGGGGTTTGCAGGACGAAAGTTTTGAAAAATCAAGCTTGCATCCGAAATCATCGTATTGAAGCTCTGTTCCCCAACGATAAATGAGCTGGCTGAATCCTTCAGCCGTATTCGGAGCAAGCATTGTATCAAAACGCCGCTGATACGTTTCAAGCAGCCGTCCCCAACGTTCAACCACCTCCCCGTTGCGGTCCGGGTCCGGGTGCAGCAGGTTGGGCCAGTGCATGCCGCATATCGGTCCATGAATCTCGCCGGCAACATCGGGTGCAATTTCGTTCCATTCGCAAAGATCCTTGCCGCGATTAACAGTTATTAACGGTCCATCAATTCCAAACAAATCCGATTCGGGTTGTTTTACAGCATGCATCATGCTAAAAGGGGTAGACATATACTTGACGCCATACTCGGCCAACATCCCGGGCAATCCCTCCTCACCCGCTCCAAAACGGTGAAGAAACGCCGTTGGAACAAAGGATTCGGGAAATGGACCAAGATCATTTTGTTTCAGCAATCTCAAAAAGACCCGCAGATGCGCCGCCACGCTTTCTTTAGGTCTCATGGTCCCATTTTCGTCATGCCACTCTGCTCTACTCATCATTCCCGTTTTCCAATATTCGTGTCCGATTCCATGCAAAGTCAATTCAAAAAGGTCATGGTTGTCTCTGATCATTTTTGCCGCTTCATCAAGCATGGGAGACGATTTCCAAGGATTATGCCACTTGCTTCCCATGTGCGTTGCAGCCGGAAGGTTTTTCAATTGGTCGTCCCGGTCCCACTCGCTAATGATAAATGCTGCTTGCGGTCGCATTTTAAGGCGTCTTCCCAATTGAGCGACCGCCTCGTAATCCAATGGATGGTGATTTCGTTCAATACCGGTACGATATGGCCCGTTATCGCCCGAGCTGTCTTTTCCCGTCCACCATCCCACATCATCGATCACAACTTGAATGGAACGGGGGATGCAAATGTCTTTTATACAAATTTACTCCCTTCGCCACACAGATTTTACTGCTTATTTCTTACTTAATTCCGGTTAATGTCAAGCCCTTCACAAACTGACGCTGGAAGAAAAGAAAAACAATAATAACCGGGATCATGATAAGAACGGCGGCGGACATGACAACATTGTAATTTACCGTGTGACGGCTGTTGAATACAACCAAGGCCAAGGGCACTGTCATTTTATTTTCTTCATTCAAAACGATCAGCGGCCACAGATAGTTGTTCCAGGACGCCATGAAAGTAAAGATGCCAAGCGCCGAAAGAACCGGCGTAATCTGCGGAATGACCAGTGAACGATAGGTTCTCAGTTCGCTTGCTCCATCCATTCTCGCCGCTTCGATTAAATCAATCGGGATACCTTCTATAAACTGCTTGCATAGATAGATGCCAAAGGCACCCACCAATGACGGAATGACGATGGACGAAAGATTGTTGATTAAATGAAGCTTTGAAATGATCAAATAAGTCGGAATCATCACGACTTGAAACGGCACCATCATCGTGGCGAGCAGCACAACGAAAATCGAGTTCTTTCCGCGAAATCTGAACTTCGCAAAAATATATCCCGCCAATGAGCTGGTTAGAAGCATGCCGACCGTAATAATCGTTGATGTCAGCAAACTGTTCATAAACCATTGGATAAACGGCGCTTCATGGATGACTTTTCTGTATCCTTCCAAGGTTGGATTTTGCGGCAGCAGCACGTTGGCGTTTTTCAAAATTTCGGCATTGCTTTTCAGAGACAGCAGCACCATCCAAAGATAGGGAACAAACATGAGGATTGCGGCGCAAAACAATACCGTGAATAAAATCATATACGGAATGTCCAGTTTCTTTCTTCTCATGCGGACCTCCCTAATATTCCCACTGGGCGCGGCCCAGTCGAATTTGGATGAGTGTAATGACTAAAATGATCAGGAGCAAGACAAATGCAACGGCGGAAGCATAGCCCATGTTCAAATACGTGAAGGCGTTGTTGAAAATATCCAAGGCAAGAACGCTTGTTTGATTCATCGGTCCGCCATTGGTCATGACTTGGAACTGCGGAAATGCCTGAAAGTATGAAATGCTGGTCATAATGACGATAAACAAGGAAGTCCGGCTAAGCAGCGGCAGCGTAATATGCCAAAATGTCCGCCATTTTCCTGCGCCATCCAATTCGGCGGCTTCATAAAACATTTGCGGAATCGAATCCAAACCGGCCATAAAAATGACGAGATTATAGCCGATATCGGCCCAAAGCGTCATCATGACGATCGAAATCATCGCCATCTTCGGATCGGTCAGCCAATTCACGGCATGAAAGCCTGCTTTCTCCAGCAAAAGGTTGATCAAGCCGTCGTTTTGTTTCAGCATGACGGTCCACACGATGGCCGATCCCGACAACGGCGCGATCGTCGGAAGAAAGAACAGCGTCCGGAACGTATTTCGCCATAAACGGCTGCGGATCTTATTAATGCCGATCGCAACGGACAACGTAATGACGAGATTGGCCGGAATGGCTATGAGTACAAATTTGAATGTATTCCAAAACGAAATCTTAAACACATCGTCGTGAAGCATTTTTCGGAAATTTCCCAAACCGATAAAAGGCGAGTTTGTATTCAACGGGTTATAATTATAAAACATCAGAATAATGCCCCATATAATCGGAACAATCGCAAAAACGGCAAACAGCAAAAGGATGGGCGTGAGAGAAAAGGCAACAAATCGCATTTCGCTGACGTGCTGTTTATTTTTTTGTTTCGGATGCTTTCCTCTGACTGAAATTTGTGTTAATTCCTTGGAGCTAGTGGATTCCATCTGCTTCCCTCCGATTTTTAAAGGGTATTGTTGAGAAACCCTTTCTAAAGAAATGAAGTCGTTTTGTCGGATGGGGGGTATCTTCTTCCGTCGCTCTTGAAGATACCCCCCAGCCCTATAGATCTTCATTTTCAATGATCAGGGGTTTCTCGGGCAGTCTGGTATTAGGAGGACCATCAGGGGAGAAAAACCTCCCCTGATGGTTCGTTTGCTCGTTATTTGTGTTGGTCAAGCATTTGATTGATATCGTCCGTCATTTTCTTCAATGCGTCTTTCACGGAAACACTTCCCATTGCAACGCCTTGGAAATTGTCGGCCACGACTTTGAACCAGTAGTCCCGATCGCCTACCGGACCGATCCAATGTCCGTATGAAAGCGAATCAAGCGATGGCTTCATCAGCGGCACCTGACTCAGGAAATCAGGGTCAGTCGCGACATTCTTGTTTGCCGGAACGGTGAATGTCGTTAAATTCCAGGCTTTGGCTTCCGCCGGTTGTGCCGAGAATTTAATGAAGTCCAGCGCTTCCTGCGGATGTTTGGTTGCTTTAGACGCCACTTCGCCCCAACCGGATTCTGCGGCAAATACCGGTTTGTCTCCGGCAAACGGAGGAACGGGGATGTAGTCGAAGTCATTGACGTTAAATGTTCCGTGCCCTTCGGCAATTACCCAAGGACCGATGATGGTCATGGCAGAATTTCCTTTAAAGAAAGTCATGTACGGTTCTTCTTCCGTACCGTACAACGTCATGTCGGTTACTTTTTGATCCGTTACGAGGCCCTTCAGCGTGTTGAATGCTTTTTCGGCTTCCGGCGTATTGAAGTTGGCGTGGCCGTCTTGCGTCCAATAGTTGCCGCCTTGCTGAAGAATCATGGCCAATGTGGAGAAGTTGATGGTATCGCTGCCCGTAAAATCGAGACCGCGGATTTTGATTTTATTTCCATCGCGAACGGTCAGCTGACTGGCGTCTTTAACCATTTCATCCCATGTTTTAGGCGGATAGGCAATGCCCTTGTCGTCGAACATTTTTTTGTGGGCCAGCATCCCGTTGTTTTCAATGTTGAATTCGTGCGGAATTCCGTAAAGTTTGCCTTGATACGTATATGCGCCCATAGGAGCATCATACATATCGTTTTTTATGGAATTGTCGGGAAATTCAAGCAGTTGGCCATTCTTTGCATAGTCGGTGACCCATGTTCCGAACATTTGCGCCACATCCGGCGGATTGTTGGATACGTATGCAGCTTTTAATTTTTGGATAAATG
>CAZESH010000308.1:0-5071 GCA_964514665.1 uncultured Caryophanales bacterium | reverse complement strand
TAGAACCATGAAAGTCGGAGATCTTCGCTTTTTAGCATATGCTTCGATGGTTCTTGGTCTCTCAGGCTCGGACTGATCATTTATACATCCTTGCCGGAAAGCAATGGAACCCGAATCGGAACCCCCACCTCTTTATATGCTTTTATGGATACGGTATGGAAAGGAGAGGGGATTATGGACGCATTTGTTGCGATGCGGAAAAAGGACGGGCCGGAGCTGCTCTATTTGCAGTCTTGGATGAACAGGCATCCACAGCTCACAGCGGGCTTTAGTTCCCGCAATGGAGGAGTGAGTGAGGCGCCTTTGCAGTCTTTGAATTGCGCCATGCATGTGAACGATGATGTGGAGGCCGTGATTGAAAACCGTCAGCGGATCGCAGATGCCCTGGGATGGCCGTTTCAGGCCTGGACCTGTGCGGAACAGGTGCACGGCAAGCGGGTGGGGGTGGTGAAGGGCGGCCAAAAAGGCAGCGGAAATCGCTCGCGCGCAAGCGCAATAGCCGATACAGACGCCCTGATCACGGATCATAAGGGGATTTTGCTGACGGCATATTTCGCCGATTGCGTGCCGATCTATTTATTTGATCCCCATCATCCGGCTGTAGGCATCGCTCATGCCGGCTGGAGGGGAACCGCGCAAAATATTGTCGGCGAAACCGTTCGTGCCATGGAACGGGAATACGGCAGTAAAGCCGATCAGCTGCTTGCGGCGATCGGTCCGTCGATTGGCGGGTGCTGCTATGAGGTCGATCGGACGGTGATCGGGCGGATAGATGAAGCCCTGCTCGCACATGGCATGTCCGAATGTGCCTTGGAGGAGCTGAGGAGCTCGAATGAACTGTATCGGCCAAACGGAAAAGATAAATTTCTCTTGAACTTGAAAGAAGCGAACCGACAGTTTATGATAATGGCAGGAATATTGCCGATCCATATCGAATTATCACAGTGGTGTACAAGCTGCAGTACCGATTTGTTCTTCTCCCACCGCAAGGAAAAAGGGGAAACCGGCAGAATGTCGGGCTGGATCGGTTTGCAGGAAGAGGGGGAGTAAAAAATCAGCTTGGAAATTTCGCAACGCATGCAGCAGGTTGAGCGGCGCATTCGCGAGGCATGTCTCAGAAGCGGCAGATCCCCTGAGCAAGTCGGTATAATCGCCGTCACCAAATACGTTGGATTGGAAACAACCGGGCAGGTGCTGAAGGCCGGAATCCGCCACATCGGAGAGAATCGTTGGCAGGATGCCAAGGCTAAATGGGATGCGTTCGGTTCACAAGGAACGTGGCATTTTATCGGACATCTGCAGACGAATAAGGTTAAGGATGTTGTCGGAAAATTTCATTATATTCATTCGTTGGACAGACTTTCGCTGGCGCGGGAAATCGAGCGCAAGGCTGCAGCTCTGGAAATTGAGGTGCCTTGTTTTCTTCAGGTGAACATCTCGGGTGAAGAAAGCAAGTTCGGACTCGACCCGGAACGGTTGATGGACTTTGTCCGGCAAATTCGCGATTTCAAGCATATCCGCATCAGCGGGTTGATGACAATGGCGCCCCATACGGAGGATCCGCAGCAGACACGGCCTGTTTTTAGAGGCTTGAGGCAGCTGCGCGACGAATTGAACCGGCTTTCATTGTTGGATGCTCCGGTTGCGGATTTATCCATGGGCATGTCCAATGACTTTGAAATTGCCGTTGAAGAAGGGGCAACTTGGGTACGCTTGGGCTCCGTGCTGGTGGGCAAAGAATAAACGGGTAGCGCTGTAAAATCGTGCAGAGGTTATCCCCGGCAGCGGATATTGGCGATTTGAAAAAGGGAGGCTTAAAGGAGAGATGGGCGTGATGAACCGGTTTATGAATTTTTTGGGACTGCAGGAGGAAGAGGAGATCATTGAACGCTACGAGGGACCCGATGAAGATCTTGAAACCGCCAAGAGCCTGCCGCGTAAAAGCAAGGGGAGCGCGAACATTGTAGGTTTGCCTTCAGCGCCGAAAGCGACGAAAATGGTGCTTAGCGAGCCCCGATCCTATGAGGAAACGCAGCAGATCGCCGATCACCTGCGTTCAAGAAGAGCGGTCGTGGTCAATCTGCAGCGGGTCCGTTCCGATCTGGCTGTAAGAATTGTAGACTTTTTAAGCGGCACGGTGTACGCTTTAAACGGAGGAATTTCCAAAGTCGGCCATAATATTTTTCTCTGCACTCCGGAAACCATAGAGGTAGAGGGTTCAATCACGGAAATACTCGACCCCCAGAGTGATTACAATAAAATGAGGTGAATTCAGTTTTGGCTGCTCAAATTGCGGGTTACATTTGGACGCTACAAAATATTTATTTTTATTTGATTATTGCCTATGTGCTGTTATCCTGGATCCCCAATGCCAGGGAAAGCTTTATCGGAGAAATTCTCGGCAAACTGGTGGAGCCTTACTTGTCTCCATTTCGCAGACTGATTCCGCCGATCGGCGGCATGCTGGACATTTCCCCGATCGTCGCGATGTTCGCTTTGCGTTTTCTGGCGATCGGATTAATCTCGGTCGTACAGTTTATTTTCCAATAGGGTGCAGACCATGAATCAAGAAATTTACGGCCATTTTCATCCGGAGGAACATGCTTTTGTCGATAAGGCCTATGAATGGGTGGAACGCGCAGCCCAAAACCATGCCGTAAAACGCACCGATTTCCTCGATCCGAGACAGGCATGGATTGTAGAGTCGCTGGTCAACAGGGCTGCGGATGTGCATGTCCGTTTTGAGGGCGGCTATCCGCAGGCCGAAAGAAGACGGGCGATCATAGCTCCCGATTATATTCCGATAGAACACGAAGAACCGGGTGTGAAGCTGTTAGCCGTATCTCCCGCAGACAAGAAGTTTCTCAAGCTGGAGCATGGCGATTATCTTGGCGCGATTCTCGGACTTGGCATCAAAAGGGGAAAAATCGGCGATATCCAAGTCATAGATGAAGGCTGCCACTGCATGGTAGCTGAGGAAATCGGCGATTATGTGCGGCTGCAGCTTCACCAGGTTCACCGTACGAACGTTCAAACCGAATTTCTCCCAATGGAAATGCTGCAGCAGTCGGACAAGCCGATGGAGGAAATGGAATTTACGGTGGCTTCTTTGCGTTTGGACGCGGTTGTCGGTGACGTTTACCGTTTAAGCAGGGCAAAATCGCAAATTCCGATCAAAGCGGGGAAGTGCCGAATCAACTGGAAAACGGTTGAGGATCCTTCCGCCCCGTTGAAGGAAGGCGATGTGATTTCCCTGCAGGGGTTCGGCCGCAGCAAAGTGCTGGAAGTCCAAGGCAGCACGAAGAAGGGCAGAATCCGCGTAAGAATGGGAAAATATCAATGATTTGATTTTCCTTCATGCAAGAAGGAAGGCTGTCGAAATCAAGCAAAAACTTGCAGAAGATGCAGGAATTTTTAGGGTGCCTGTCGAAACAATAAGTTAGCTGATTAACGAAAAATATTTATATTTTCGATAGGGGAGGTGCTCCAATGCCGCTTACGCCATTGGACATACATAACAAAGAATTTGGCCGCAGAATGCGGGGCTATGATGAAGACGAAGTAAACGAATTTTTGGATCTGGTGATCAAGGATTATGAAGTGGTGATCCGCGAAAACAAAGAATTGCAAACCCAATTGGCGACGCTTCAGGAAAAGATCGATCATTTCTCCACGATGGAGGAGACGCTCAGCAAAACGATCATCGTTGCCCAAGAGGCAGCGGATGAAGTGAAAAGCAACGCCAAAAAGGAAGCTCAGCTGATTGTCAAAGAATCGGAGAAAAATGCCGATCGCATCATAAACGAGTCGTTGGCCAAATCGCGAAGAATCGCTTTGGAAATGGAAGAATTGAAAAAGCAGGCGATGATTTACCGTACGCGTTTCCGCGCGCTGCTGGAAGCTCAGTTGGATATGCTTCGGGATGAAAACTGGGAACCGCTCGATACGGCGGGTGCAGACAAGAACGCGATCGAGCGGATTTAATCGGCGTTTGATTGACTGAGCCGTAAATATTCGGTATACTCCTGTATTATATACATGATTGAAAGCGTTGATTGGGTCAAGTAAACCGCAGGGAAGATTCAGCGAATTAGGGATGGTGCGAGCCTAATATCGGATTGGCGGTTGAATATCTCCCAAGAGTGCGGCCTGAATCGAGTGCGGGCGAAATATCCGCAGGAGTGCGTAAGGCCAGCCGGGTCATTCCGTTATCGATGTCAAGTTGATTCGCAAGACGCCTCTTTGAATCGCAGGATTCTTGAAAAGGCTGCGGATTATTAGGGTGGTACCGCGAGCCAAAGCTTCTCGTCCCTTGGGATGAGCGGCTTTTTTTTGTTTTATCAAGTGAAAAGGAGCGAAAGCAGCCATGGATTATGGAAAAACCTTGAATTTGCCGCAAACCGATTTTCCAATGCGGGGAAATTTGCCCCAGGCCGAGCCGAAAATGCAGGCATGGTGGGATGAAATCGACATTTACGAGAAGGTGCGGGAAGCCCGCAAAGGAAAGCCGCAGTTTATTTTGCACGACGGACCGCCGTATGCGAACGGGGATATTCATATCGGCCACGCCTTAAATAAAATTCTCAAAGATATGATCGTTCGCTTCAGAACGATGCAGGGCTATGATTCGCCGTATGTTCCCGGTTGGGATACGCACGGCCTGCCGATCGAGCAGGCGATCACCAACAGCGGCAAGGTCGACCGCAAGAAGATGTCCGTGCAGGATTTCCGCGAGGCTTGCAAAGATTACGCCCTGCAGTGGATCGAAAAGCAAAAGAGCGGTTTCAAGCGTCTCGGCGTGCGCGGCGACTGGAAAAATCCGTATCTTACGCTGAATCCGGAATACGAAGCGCAGCAAATTCGCGTGTTTGGGGAAATGGTCAAAAAAGGATACATTTACAAAGGCCTCAAACCCGTTTACTGGTCTCCTTCCTCGGAGAGCGCATTGGCGGAAGCGGAGATCGAGTACAAGGAGAAAACTTCTCCTTCCATATATGTAGCATTTGACGTCAAGGATGGAAAAGGCAAGCTGCCCGAGGATGGGGCGATTATCATCTGGACGACAACGCCA
>CAZESH010000307.1:0-5076 GCA_964514665.1 uncultured Caryophanales bacterium | reverse complement strand
TCGTCCCCCCCAGCTGGTGAATCCGTTCCTTCAAGTGGGGAAAGTAAATAAATGCGCGTTCCATGCGTTCTTTAATCACTTTTTTGCTTTTCACCGAGAACGCACCCATCTCTAAATTTTCCTTCACGGTGAGCTTGGAGAAAATTCTGCGCCCCTCCGGAACATGGGCAATTCCATTCAAAGCCGTCACATGGGGAGGTTGACCGGTAATATTGTTTCCGTTAAATGAAATCGCCCCGTCGACCTTCACTTGACTGCTGATCGATTTTAACGTGGTTGACTTTCCGGCCCCGTTGGAGCCGATCAATGTCACAATTTCTCCTTCTTGAACTTGAAGGGATATTCCTTTCAAAGCATGGATTCCCCCATAATAAGCATGAACGTTATCAAGCTGCAGCAAGCTCATGATATCACCTCGTCGTGTTCGACAGCGCTTTTCCCTAGATAGGCTTCAATCACTTTGGGATTCATGCGGATTTCCTGCGGAGAACCTTCTGCAATTTTTTCACCGTGATCCAGTACCAAAATATGGTCGGAAAGCCCCATGACCAATTTCATATCATGTTCGATCAATATAATCGTAATGTCCAATTCCTTTTGAATTTGCTTGATGAGCTGAGTCAATTCCACGGTTTCACGCGGATTCATTCCCGCAGCGGGCTCATCCAGAAGCAGCACCTTCGGCTTCGCCGCCAATGCTCTGGCAATCTCCAAACGTCTTTGTGCTCCGTAGGGCAGACTGCCGGCCTGCTCATTCAACGACGACTCCAGCCCTACATATCGCAGAAGATTGTACGCCGCTTCAATCGCTTTCTGTTCCTCATGACGAATATATGGCAGGTTCAGCAAAATACCGAGAATTTCCGCTTTTAAACGAATATGCATGCCGACCATCACATTTTCGAGCACGGTCATGCTGCCGAATAAACGAATATTTTGGAAGGTCCGACAAATCCCTCTCGCCGTAATTCGCTCCGGTTTAACCTTCACGATCGATTGTCCATCCAGCACAACGTCTCCCTCATCCGGCGCATAAATACCTGTAATGATATTGAAAAATGTCGTTTTGCCTGCTCCGTTCGGTCCGATAACGGCAGAAATGCTCCCCTTCGGAAATTCATAATTCACACCGTTTACGGCGACCAAACCGCCAAATCGTTTGACCAGATTCGTCACCTTCAAGATTGTCATGTTTCGGCCCCCCCTCCAGTCTTCTCAATTTCCTGGACAGAAACTGCAGTATGAGGAGACACCGTGATCTTGGATGCATCCACCTTGCGGTTTTTGGCAGCTATTAATCCGTAGGGTCTGAATATTGTAATCAATATCAAGATAGCACCGAAGATAAAGCGCTGCATTTTGGCGGGAGACAAGGCATTGGGGATATCGACCACGCCTTGGAGGGTCAATTGGTTTAACCAATTCGTCAAATCCGTCAGAACCTGCAAATTAAGAATCGTAATGATACTGGCACCCAGAATGACACCGGGAACACTTCCCATTCCGCCCAAGATGACCATGACCAAAATGCTGATCGATTCCATCAGCGTAAAACTGGTCGGATCAATAAAGGTTTGCTTGGCGGCAAAGACGACGCCCATCATGCCGGAAAAAGAAGCCCCCACCGCAAAAGCGGTCAATTTCGTGCGGACTAAAGGGATGCCCATGGCCTGAGCGGCAATTTCATTTTCCCGCACCGCTTTCCAGGAACGGCCTAATCGGGAATGCTCCAATCTTCTTACACCAAAAATAACAATTGCCAGTATAGCCAGCACAATAAAGTAAAATTGATGCGGAAAAGTGAATTGAAAATCAACGAGTTTAGGCGGATTAATCGAGGAGATTCCCATAGATCCATTCGTAATATTAACGGGCTTATCCAAGTTATTAAATATAATTCGGATGATTTCACCAAACCCCAAGGTCACGATGGCTAAATAGTCGCCTTTCACGCGCAGCACCGGCAAACCGAGCAGCACCCCGAAGAGAGCGGCAATAAATCCTCCCAGTACGATAAACACCCAAAATGCCGATCCGGGAAGAGGAAAAAAATGCCCGCCAATAAAGTTGTTAGCCTGACCGGTAGCAAAAATCCCGTACGTATACGCTCCGATTGCAAAGAAAGCGACAAATCCCATATCCAAAAGCCCCGCAAAGCCCACTACAATATTGAGCCCCAATCCCATGGCAATATAAATGCCGCACTGTGTCGCAACCTCCATATAAGATTCATAAGAAGATCCTCCAGAGGTTGCAAATGGAATGACCAATACCAACAGTACCCATGCAATCGTCCACTTCAGGGGATTCTTAAACGATGTATAGTACAGCAAGAGCAGTGAAGCGAGCAGGAGTAAAAATGCAACCGCCGATCTATTGAGTAAATATACGCTAAGTGCCGTAACGATCACAAAAAGAGCAAACATGATGCCTTGAGCCAACAAGTTTTGTTTGAGAATGGCTTTCCATTTATCCACAGCTGTTCACCTACACTTTCTCTTTGACTGCTTTCCCAAAAAGTCCTTCAGGCTTAAAAACAAGAACAACGATCAAGATCATAAAGGCAAACACGTCCTTATATTCTGCACCGAACATGCCGTGTGTGATCGTACCGAGATTGGCTGCGGAAAACATTTCCAAAAGCCCGATTACCAATCCCCCGAACATCGCCCCGCGAATATTTCCGATTCCTCCCAGAACCGCTGCAGTAAAAGCTTTTAACCCGAGTATATATCCAATATACGGATCAATTGTGCCGTACTGCTGTGCGAACAATACACCAGTAGCGCCTCCTAATGCAGAACCGATAAAAAAGGTCAACATGATGACTTTGTTCACATTAATGGACATCAGGGACGCTGTTTCCCGATCTTGGGCAACAGCGCGGATGGCCACTCCCCACCTGGTGCGCTTTACGAAAAAATCCAATCCGACCATCAGCAGAACAGCTACAATAAACATGATGATCGTGTTCACTTTTAAAAAGGCATCGCCAAAGCTTGCGGAAATAAGCGAGGTTTTAAGTTTTAAATTCTGATCGTACAACGATATCCCGGTAATAATGTAATTGCCTGTCTTCAGCTCCGCAATAAACCGCACAAGATCCTGGAGCACGAAGGAGACACCAATCGCAGAAATAAGCGAAATTAATTTGGGCGCTTTTCGTAAACGTCGGTACGCCACCCTTTCAATGCCAACCCCCATCACCCCTGTAAAGAGCATCGCAATCGCCAAAATGAGCATATACGCAGCCCATCCAGGCATACTGTGAAGCCAACCCAAGGAATTAAAAACGAATAATACCGAGGTTCCTACAAAGGCACCTGTCATGAATATTTCTCCATGGGCAAAATTGATCAGTTCCAAAATCCCGTATACCATTGTGTAGCCTAATGCCACCAAGGCATAGACAGCACCTAATGTGAGACCATCGAGCAAAACCTGAGGCAGTGTTTGTATGATACTGGATAACATAGAATTGCTCCTCTCCACCGCTATGATGGTATCCTCATATTCGATATGCAGAAAGGATTGGGTTCCGCCAAAGCGCGGGAGGAGATATGGCTGTAAGCTCATACCCTCCTCCCGCGCTTAGGCGGACTTATCCGTCACTGCTGATTGAAATCAATAGCCGTGCTTATTTGCTTACCTCAGATACATATGTGCCCGGGTAAGTCGCACCATCAAATTTATAAATAAATACCTTCGCATATTTATTGTCGCCTATACTGTCAAATCCAACTTTTGTAGCTACACCTTGGAAATCTTGGATAGCTCGAACCGCATCTCGGACTTGTATCCGGGATGGCAGCTTGCCATCGTTTGCTTTAATTGCACTTTGCAATCCGGTCAGCAGTACGGACATGGAATCATAACCATAAACCGAATAGCCTTCCGGATTTTTACTGAAGGTTGATTTATATCGCTGGGCCCATTTTTTCCCCTCATCCGTTTTGTTGATATCGGTTGCGATAGAGCTGTAATACGTATTTTTAATATTGTCTCCGGCAATTTGCACGATTGTTGAGGAATCCAAGCCGTCGCCTCCCATAATCGGGACATCGATTCCCTTTTCTCTGGCTTGCTTGATCAACAAACCTCCTTCTGCATACATACCGCCGAAGAAAATGAAATCCGCTTTTTTGTTCAGTACTTGGCTTAATACTCCGTTGAAATCTTTCTCGCCTACGGTAATGCCTTCGTAGCCGACAATCTGCGCACCTAATTTGGTTGCGCTGCTCTTAAACGCATCGGCCAACCCCTGTCCATACGCTGTTTTATCCTGGATCACAAATATATTTTTGGCTTTGGCCGTATTCACCGCATAATCGGCTGCCGCAGGGCCTTGGAAATCATCCCGTGCGCATATCCGATTGACCGCCTTCAGCTTGCGGTCTGTTACTTCAGTCGCTGTGTTGGTGGGAGAAACCATAACCACATTATATTTCTCATATACGACTGAAGAAGGGATGGCCACACCTGAATTCATGTGCCCCACAACCCCGAGAATGCTTTGGTCGGCGCCGACTAATTCCGCGTTGGCCACCCCTTTTTTGGGATCGGCTTGATCATCGTAAGGAACCAGTTGGAGATCAAATCCCAATTTTTCAAAATCGGCTTTATGATCATCCAAAGACATTTGCGCCCCGAGTTTGATCGATTCGCCTTGCGTTGCGCTTGCGCCTGATAATGGACTTTGTGTGGCAATCTTAATAACCGTCAACTTTTTGGCTGCCGCAGCGGGTTCTGCAGTATTCGTTGATGCAGCTGTCGTCGCAGCCTTTGATCCGCAGCCTGCCAATAAACCGATCATAAGTACCGAGGTTAACAGAAATCCTAGTTTTTTTCTAAAAGCCATGCAAATTCCTCCCTTTTATTGTTAATTATTTTATGATTGTGTTAGTTTATATTACATTATAGTATACATTATCTAACACATAATATATTAATACCACAATATCTTCAAAGTTCACAACATTTTTTTGCTTTGAGTTAATTTTTTATTATCTTGTGTTAGGTTTTATTAGTAGGGTAAGACGAGGGATTACTCCCTCGGACTCCCCGTCAAACCGTGCA
>CAZESH010000306.1:0-5150 GCA_964514665.1 uncultured Caryophanales bacterium | reverse complement strand
GAATAATCACTTCGGCACACATGAGTTTTTCCGCCTGTGCGAGCTGCTGGAATGCGAGCCTTACATTTGCGGCAACGTGGGCAGCGGCACCGTTCACGAAATGCAGGAATGGGTCGAGTACATGACCTTCGACGGTGAATCGCCGATGGCCGACTGGAGGCAGGAAAACGGCCGCGAAGCGCCGTGGAAGCTGAAATATTTCGGCGTAGGCAATGAAAACTGGGGCTGCGGCGGCAACATGCGTCCGGAATATTATGCCGATGAGTACCGGCGTTACCAAACCTATGTGAGAAATTACAGCGGCAACCGCATCTATAAAATCGCCGGAGGGGCAAATGTCGACGACTACCGTTGGACGGAGGTGCTGATGCGCGAAGCCGGACGTTTCATGGACGGGTTGAGCCTGCACTATTACACGATACCGGGCAGCTTCGAGAACAAGAAATCCGCGTTGGAATTCGATGAGGCGGAATGGTTCGAAACGATGGTCAAGGCCCGCCGCATGGAGGAGCTGATCGAACGGCATTCGGCGATCATGGACCGCTATGATCCGGAGAAGCGCGTCGGCTTGATCGTCGACGAATGGGGCACCTGGTTCAAGGTCGAAGAGGGCACGAATCCGGGATTTTTGTACCAGCAAAACTCGATCCGCGACGCTCTGGTGGCAGCCCTTCATTTCCATGCTTTCCACAGGCATTGCGACCGCGTGCAGATGGCCAATATCGCGCAAACGGTCAACGTGCTGCAGGCGATGATTCTCACGGAAGGTGCGCAGATGGTGCTGACGCCGACCTATCATGTGTTTGAAATGTTCAAGCATCATCAGGACGCGGAGCTGCTCCCGGTTCATCTCAATACGGACGTCTACGAAAGATTCGGCAGCAAGCTGGAGCGGGTGAGCGTTTCCGCCTCCAAGCGGGCGGACGGCACGATCGACATCAGCTTGTGCAACATCGACCCGACGGCGCCGGCCCGCGTGCAGATCGATATTCGCGGCATCACCGCTGCCTCATCCGTCTCCGGAAGAATATTGTCCGCGGATAAAATGAATGCCCACAACTCTTTCGCTCAACCGAACGCTGTCGCTCCTAAAGCCTTCGAAGCCTTTGCGCTGCCGGACAACGGCCGTCTGGAAGCGGAGCTGCCGGCAATGTCCGTCGCGGTGCTGACGGTCGGTGTTTGACTTTGACCGGCCGGGAATCAACTGGAGCAAGCGGCTGCAAAGGCTGTGAAAGAGACATCCGGCTGTCGGAGGAACGAATCCGCAAGATGGTGGATCAAATGGCCGGAAAATTTGCTTGTGTGTCCGAGGCGCAATATAAACTGCGCCTCTCCGCCTGCAGCAGCTGCGATGCGTTGCTGGAAGGGCACACGTGCAAATATTGCGGATGCATCGTGCAGGTCAGGGCAAAGTTGGCGGAGCGGAACTGTCCGCATCCGTCCGGCGCTTTGTGGCATGATTGAAGGAGGCATTGGCATCGATCCGAATATCATTACCGATGCAAATGGCGGCCATTGGATGGCTTACGGTTCGTTTTTCGGCGGAATTCACATCGCCAAGATCGACTCCGCCACCGGGAAGCTGGCCGAGCCGGGCTTTGGCACCCGCATTGCGGCAAGGGACCCGATTACCAAGGATGGTGCGGAGGAAGGTCTTTAAAAAGAGCGGAACCCGAATCGGATCCCTCGCCTCGCTAAATCAGAAAGCACGCAGCCCTGCATCCCCGGGTGTATTTCCCGGTGGTTGCTTACTCCTCGACGTCCGCTTGAATCATTGCGGAATCATCATGAAACTCTATGGCGGGAACAATTTTGTTGTAATACAAGCGGAATACGATATCCTGGTTGTAATTTCCGAAGCCTTTGCCGAATAAGGTTACGCCGCCGACATGATCCGATTCCTTCTCGACGGCAATGCGCAATGCCCACTGCTTGTCGCGATAATGGATATCGTCAAGGGTGATGTCGGAAAGATAGTTGCCATCAATAAACGTGCCGCCCGCGGTAATGCTCAGCTGCTTGAGCAGACCGTACTGATTGACGACCTCCGGCCACCAAGCGGGACTGTACTTTCCCCGTTTATCGCCGAAATCGCCCGGACTGGTCCAGGTTCCGAGCTTGGCATCGTTCAAATAAAAAGTAATATCGGAAGGCCATTTATTATTAGTGTTAGGCGCTTCTGAAGAAATTTCCAAAGAAATGACAAGCTCTTGCGGTGTTTCCGAAGTGAGCAAAAAATTGGGCACCTTATATTCTACGTATCCTTCTCCGAACCATAAGATTTTGGCTTGAAACCGTTGGCTGTCAAAAAAGTATCTGGGATCATCCAATTCCCCTATGAATTTTTCCGGTGTCGCGAGTCCGCAGGTCGGCTCGACCTGGGCATCCGTGTAATGACCAATGGAAATGTTCATTTCATGGTACTCGCGAATCGTGCGCATTTTGTTGGGAAATATGATTTCTACCTGATCGACCTGCAGCTTGCACATTTTCTGCACACCGCCTTTTCCAGGCTGCATTTCCGTCGAGATGATCCCGGCTTTTTCCAATTTTCTCACATGCATGGTCATAATCGCGCTGCTTAATTCTACGGCTTCGGCCAATTCTCTGATATTCATCGCTCGCTTCGCCAACAGATGAATGACTTTATGGCGTACGCTGCTGGCCAAGGCTTCGTAAAAGGGCAGGGATTTTTCCGAAATATCCATAATCATAGAAGTGCCCCCATGTAAATTGTATTCTTGTTAATACATCTATAAATAATATACTTGTTTGTTAATATTAAAACAATGCATAAAAGCAAAAGAAAAAAGCCCGCAGAAACTTTCTGCGGGCGCTTTTTGAGACTTGCACGTCTAAATTATTTCTTGAAAAAATCAACAGCTTTTTGCAGGTAATCTTCCTCGCCGGCAGGGATTTCGCCTTCGTGGTAAATGGCTTCGACCGGACAGGCCGTGACGCAAGCACCACATTCGATGCAGGTGTCGGGATCGATAAAATATTGATCCTTGGCTTCATGAATACATTCGACCGGACAAACCTCAACACATTCCGCCGCTTTTTCGTCGACACATGGAGATACGATAACAAATGTCATCCAAATACACACCTCGCTTATTGATTCAATTATTCATCCACGAAACAGCGCTATCCATTATATCGGTCAAATTTCCAGGTTGAGGGATTCTCTGCAAAACAGATAGGCGTTTGAAATAAATATAACATAAGAACCTATATTTTTGTACGGAAAATTGGAAGTTTGGGAAAAAATGAATGCGCAGATCTGCACCCGGATGCTAGAGAAACATTTTCAGATATTTTTGTTTTAATCGTATATCCAAATAAAAAAACCTATGATATAATCATAAACGGAAATAATCAAAAATTATCAAACTAATAAAGGTGGTAAATCAAATTGGTAAAAAGCTTATGGGAAAACGAAAAAGCGGCAAAGCTGAATCCGGGCCTTGAAGAGCTTGTTTTCCGCTCCAACCTGCTGGGCTCCGATCGTTCCGTAGCAAATTGGGGCGGCGGCAATACCTCGATGAAAACGGTGGTAAGGGATTTCCGCGGCCGCGAAATCGAGGTCATGTGGGTGAAAGGCAGCGGCTCCGACCTCGCCACCATGGGTGCAAAAAATTTCACGGGCTTGCATATGGAGGGTATTCGTCCTTTGATCGAACGGGAAGAGATGTCCGATGAAGAAATGGTTGCCTATTTGTCGCACTGCATGATTGACAGCAAGCACCCGCGGGCATCGATCGAAACGCTGCTGCATGCTTTTTTGCCGTTCAAGCATGTCGATCATACCCATCCGGATGCGATTATCAGCCTGTGCTGCGCGGATAACGGCAAGCAGCTGGCGAAGGAAATCTATGGCGACCGTTTCGTCTGGGTGCCCTATGTGCGTCCGGGCTTCAAGCTTTCCAAAATGATCGCCGAAGGCGTGCGCAGCAATCCGCAAGCGGAGCTTGTACTGATGGAAAAGCACGGTCTGGTCACCTGGGGCGAAACCTCCGAGGCCAGCTACCGGCAGACGCTTGCCATTATACAAGAGGCGGAAAGCTTCATCGAAGCGCGCATTAAACAAGACGCATTGTTCGGCGGCACTCAACGGGAGACGCTTATGCAGGAGGAACGGGAAAATCTGCTTGCGCAAGCAATGCCGGTCATTCGCGGAGCGGTTGGCGGGGAGAAAAAAATGATTCTGACCGCAGACAGCAGCGAGGATGTGCTGGCTTTCGTGAACAGCCGGGAAGCCGCCGTCCTGTCGCAAGTAGGCGCTGCATGTCCCGATCATCTGGTGCATACCAAAATGAAGCCGCTCTTTATCGACTGGGATCCGGGCACCAAGGATGCCGCCGTATTAATGGAAGCGCTGAAAAAGGGAATTGCCGCCTACAAGGAGGAGTATCGCGCCTATTTTGAACGCAACCGCAATGCCGGAGACAGCATGTTCGAGCCGGCTCCCCGCGTCATACTCATTCCCGGCGTAGGCATGGTCAATACCGGCAAAAGCTGGGCCATGTCCAAGGTGAGCGGCGCTTTGTATCATCGGGCGATTTCCGTTATGAGGGGGGCGACGGCACTTGGGAATTTCGTTTCGCTGAGCGAAAACGAATCCTATAATGTGGAATATTGGCCGCTTGAGCTTTATAAGCTGACGCTTGCTCCCGCTGAAGCGGAATTTTCCAGGAAAGTCGCATTCATTACCGGAGGCGCGGGAGGAATCGGCAGCGCTGCGGCGAAGCAATTGTTAAAAGACGGCGCTCACGTGGTGCTGGCGGATTTGAATCTTGAAGGTGCGGCAAAGCTGGCAGACGAGCTAAACGGACAATTTGGCGAGCACCGGGTGCTGGCCGTCAAAATGGACGTGACCAAGGAAGATGAGGTGGCGGAGGCTTTTCGCCAGACCGTGCTGGCTTTTGGCGGCGTAGATATTGCAGTAAACAATGCAGGACTTGCGACATCCAGTCCATGCGAAGAAACGACGCTGAAAGAATGGAATTTGAATATGAATGTGCTCGGAACCGGTTATTTTCTCGTAGCGCGCGAAGCCTTCAAAATCATGAAAACGCAAGGGTTGGGCGGCAGCATGGTATTTGTCGGCTCGAAAAACTCGATCTATGCAGGCAAGAATGCCTCCGCAT